>CANHNQ010000076.1 GCA_947462095.1 Gemmatimonadota bacterium | reverse complement strand
CATCCCGATCCGAATCTCACCTACGCGCACGACTTGGTCGAAGAACTCTTCGGCGACACGGCACCCGACTTCGGGGCGGCGTCCGACGGCGACGGCGACCGCAACATGATTCTGGGGCAGCGCTTCTTCGTGACGCCCTCGGACTCGCTGGCCGTGCTGGCGGCGAATGCCACGCTGGTCCCGGGTTACGCACGTGGACTGAGCGGCGTGGCGCGCTCGATGCCGACCAGTGCGGCGGTCGATGCCGTGGCCGCGTCACTGGGCATTCCCTGCTTCGAGACACCCACCGGTTGGAAGTTCTTCGGCAACCTGCTCGACGCGGGGCGCATTACGCTGTGCGGCGAGGAAAGCTTCGGCACCGGCTCGGATCATGTGCGCGAGAAGGACGGCCTCTGGGCGGTACTCTTCTGGCTCAACATCGTGGCCGAACGCGGGCAGACGGTGGAGGCGATCGTACGCGAGCATTGGGCCCGCTTCGGGCGGAACTACTACACGCGCTACGATTACGAAGGCGTGCCGACCGAGGCCGCCACTGACGTCATGGCGCATCTGCGGGCGCAGTTCGCCACGCTGCCCGGCAGCTTGCTCGCGTCGCGCCGAGTGAACAGCGCCGACGACTTCGCGTACACCGATCCGGTCGACGGCAGCGTGAGTGCGAACCAGGGCATCCGCGTACTCTTCGACGACGGCGCCCGCATCGTGTTCCGCCTGTCGGGCACGGGCACGGACGGTGCGACGATTCGCCTGTACATCGAGTCGCGCGAAACGGACGCCACGCGGCTCGGCATGGACACCGCCGTCGCGCTGGCGGATCTGGTAGCCGCCGCGCTGTCGATGAGCGAGTTGGTGGTGCGAACCGGGCGGGCGGAACCGACGGTGATCACATAAGCGCCCCGGGCCGGGGTGCCGTTACGGCAGCGCCCGACCCACCACGATCGTGACGTTGTCACTGCCGCCGCGTTCGAGCGCGAGGTCGAGCAGCGCATGACAGAGTTGCTCGGCCGATGTCATCCGACCGATCGCCTGACTGATTTCTTCGTCGGTCACGTGTTTCGTGAGGCCGTCGGAGCATACCAGAATCACGGTGCCGCGCTTGCCCACATCGACCCGCGAAATCACGGGCAGCGCTTCGTCGGCGCCGATGGCGCTGGAGAGCACGTGATGGAGCGGCGAATACTGCGCGCGCTCGGGTGACAGCGCGCCTCGATCGATCAGCTCCTGCGCGATGGTCTGATCGCGCGTGACCTGCCGCAGGACGCCGTCGTGGTACGTATAGCAGCGACTGTCGCCGACCTGCACCACGTACAGCCACGGCCACACGACAATCGCGACCGACAGCGTTGTCGCCATGCGCTGTCCGTCGAACTGCGCCTCGGACTGCGTGCGTACACGATGGTGCGCCCCGAGGGCGGCGTCGCGCAGCGCCGCCGTGAACTCGTGCTCGCTGGCCGATCCGACCGTGTGATAGCAGTGCATCGCCGACGCGAAGTACTCGGTCACGGCAATCGTGGCGAGTCGACTGGCTTCGCTGCCATCCGCACTCCCGCCGACGCCGTCGGCCACGAGCATGATCGTGGCGAGGCGCTCACCGCGCAGGGTGATGTGATCGACCGCCGGCAAGCTGGTCGCGCGCACGATCACCTGCGGATGCACCGTGCAGAGCAGGAAATGATCCTCATTACCGGTGCGCACGAGCCCTTGATGCGTGAGCCCGAACAGATCGAGTTCATCGTCCTTCGGACGAGGGAGACCGGCTAACTCGGAGAGCGGTGATGTCATGGACGGACTATCGCACGACGGGGCAGTCAGCGGCAACCGACGGCCTCGGCCCTGTACGGGAAACCCGCCGCGCACCACCGGCGTATCGCGCGACAGATCGCGCGAGTCCGCGGCTGTGGCTGTGGCTGTGGCTGCAACGGCTCCCGAATACGGGGACAGCAACAACAACAGCCAGAACACGGATAGCACCGATCGCACCGAACCAACACGGATCAGCTGAAAAGCGCGTGTCGCTTATCCGTGTTGGTTCCGCAACATCGGTGCTATCCGTGTTCTGGCGGTTGCCGTGGCCGGTCCCGTTGCTGTTGTGGGCTGTGGGCTCAGGCTGTGGGCGTGGGGTGGTGGGTGATGAGTGCTGGGTCGTGGCGTTGAGGGGAAGCAGTGGGAGAGGAAGGCTGACAGATTTCTATCGATGACCTCCCTGCTCACGCTCCGCGCCGGCCCCACCGCGCTTGCCCGCCTCCGCGAATACGGCGGCCTCCGCGCTGACCAGATCGACATCGTGCCCGGGGCCTCGGGAGGCGCGAAGTGGATCGGCATCGGTGGCCTGGACCGCTATCTGTTTGGCCATTTGCTCCAGCAGCCGCGAAGCCACCCGCTGCACCTGATCGGCTCGTCGATCGGCAGCTGGCGCATGGCCTGTCTCGCGCAGCGGGATCCCGTGGCCGCCCTCGCGCGCGGACACGAGGCGTATATCTACCGCCAGCGCTACACGCCGAAGCCGGATGCGCACGAGGTGAGCGAGGTGCTCATGCGCGCCCTCGATTTCATGCTCGGCGACGAGGGCGTACAGGAGATCCTCTCGCACCCCACGTGTCGCGTACACGTGATCACCGCCGAGTCGCGCGGGATCGCGTCGAGCGGCCGCCGACCGGTACTGGCCACTGCGATGGCGTTCGCCGCCGCCGCCAACATGATGACGCGGCGCTCGCTCGCGTGGCAGATGCGACGCACCATTTTTCACTCGGCCGGCGACGACTCCCCGTTCCTGCATCTACGCGATCTGCCCACGGTGCATCGCACGCTGACGCCGGAGAATCTGCGCGCCGCGCTGCTCGCCTCCGGCTCGATTCCGCTGCTGATGGAAGGCGTGCGCATCCCCGGCGCGCCGGGCGTGCACTGGGACGGCGGCGTGACCGACTATCATCTGGATCTCGACTACGGAGCGGGGCCCGGCCTCGTACTCTATGCGCACTTTTACGATCACGTCGTGCCGGGATGGTTCGACAAATCGCTGCCGTGGCGTCGTGCCGGCGCGGCGAATTTCTCGCGCACGCTGTTGATTGCGCCGTCGCCAGCGTTTCTCGCCTCGCTCCCCGGCGGACGCATTCCCGACCGACGCGACTTCTTCGACTTCACGGAAACGGAACGCATGCGCCGGTGGCAGACCATTCTCGACGCCAGCACCGCGCTCGGTGAGGAGCTGCACGAGTTGATCGAGACGGGCCGGCTCGTCGATGTCGTGACGCCATGGCCGTGAGCTTGTCGGCGCTTGATCGCTACCTCGCGTTCCGTCGCACGCTCGGACCGCGTCCATGGCTTGAGCACCGTTCCGTGCGCGCCCGTGGGCTCGACTTCGCGGTGTATTGCACGCCGCCCGTGGCGGGTGCCCTGCCATTATTGTGCATCAACGGCGGCCTGCTGTTCGACCACTCGCTGCTCTGGCCGGCCCTCGCCGCACTCGCCACGCATCGGCAACTGATTTTCTACGATCAGCGGGGACGTGGCCGGAGTGCGTCACCGCCCGGCCTCCATGCGTCGCGCCTCGAATTCGATGCCGGGGATGTCCCGGCCCTGCGCGCGGCGCTGGGCATTCCACGGTGGGATGTGCTCGGGCATTCGTGGGGCGGCGGCATCGCCATGCTCGCCACGGCGCAGGACCTCGAGGCCACGCGGAGGCTGGTGCTGGTGAACGCGGTGGGCGTGACGAGTGCGTGGCTTGCGCCGCTCCACGACGCGGGCGTGGCACGCCTGTCTGGACCCGCGCAGGCGCGGCTCGCGGCGTTCGACACGGCCGCCCTGACCCTGCCCCATCTGGACGCGCACGCGAGCTATACGCAGGCGTTCTTCCCGGCGTGGTTCGCCGACCAGCAGTTCGCCGCCAGCGTCACGCCACCCAAGGGCACCAGCGCCGTGGGCGCGGCGGTCGCGGCACGTTTGCGACGTGAGGGCTACGACTGGCGCGACACGCTACGTGACCTGCCGACGTCAACACTCGTCGTGCATGGCGCGGCGGACGTCCTGCCGCTCGCGGAAGCGGCACGCACGGTGGCCCATCTGGGTCGCGCGCGGCTGCTGCCGATTGCGGAGGCGGGGCACAATCCCTTCTGGGAAGCCCCCACCGCGTTCTTCGCTGCGGTGCAGGCTTTCCTCGCGGAGGGTGCACCAGACTCCTGACGCGACTCGATGAAGACCGCCGAAACGCTTCTCGCCTGCTGTGTGGTTGGCCTGGCTTGCTTCATCGGCGGTCAGAGCGTGGGCGTGCGCGCCACCGCGACGCGGAGCGAAGCCGCCGGCGCCATCGACGACCGCGGCCCCCGCGCCACACGCGCCCTGCGCGTCGCCGAGAACCGTGCAGCGAGGGCGTCGGGTGTCGGGCGGCACGATACGGAGCGGCTGGTCGCATCCGCGGAGCTCCCGCGCGTCGCCCGTCCGTCGCTGCCCGCCACCGAGCTGCGTCGTCGTCTCGCCGCTGGCATCGGCGGCACCTACATGAGCGCCCTGCTCCGCTCCCGTGATTCGGCGCTCACCCGCTGGCCTGATCGGACCACTCGGCCGCTCCGCGTGTTCATCCGCGAGGGCGATGCGATCGAGGGATGGGATCCGGACTACCTGCCGGTGGTGCGCGATGCCTTCGACAGCTGGGTGCACGCGGGCATTCCCGTGCGGTTCATCTTCGTGGTGGATTCGGCCACTGCCGACGTGCACGTGCGCTTCACGAGTGCCTTCGCGAACGGCATCAGCGGCAAGACGATCTGGAGCCGGGACGCCGACTACTGGCTTGTGTCGAGCGACATCCAGCTGGCGCTGTCGCATCCCGGCGGCGGCTACGTGACGCCCCAGCAGATGCGCGCGATCGCGTTGCACGAGGTCGGGCATTTGCTGGGCCTCGATCACGCCGAATCCGCCGACGACATCATGTCGGCGCGCGTGCGCGTGCGTGAGCTCAGCGACACCGACCGCGCCACGGTCCGGTTGCTGTACGCGGTGCCGGCCGGCAGTCTGAAGTAGTCGGCCGGCGTACGACACGGCCGGCACACGCCGCGACGCGGCGTGGGGGCAATGCCGTGAGATCACCAAACCGGCGTTGCCTTCGGCGAACCGGATCGTGAAAACGGGGTACGGTCGCTTGACGGGCGCGGCCGTCCGTCTTAAATGCTCATGGTGGGCCGCGTTCCCCCACCTGTGGTTCTTTCCCCTACGGCCGGCCACCTCTTGGTGCTACTGCTCGCCGCACTCGTTCTCTCCGCCGCCGACATGACGGCCACCAGCGGGCTCCCTGAACGGGAACCGGCGGCGGTCGGTATGTCATCGGCTCGCTTGGCCACGATCGATCGCGTGGTCCAGCGCGGCGTCGATGCGGGCGGGTATCCCGGTGCTGCGGTCGTGGTTGGGCGGAAGGGCTACTCGGTGCTGTCGCGCGGCTTCGGCGCGCTCGATTGGACGGGGCGGACCCGGGTCACGTCTCAGGAAAGCATTTATGACCTGGCGTCGCTCACGAAGGTGGTGGCGACCACGACGGCCATCATGGTGCTGTACGATACGGGCAAGCTGGATCTCGACGCCCCTGTGTCGCGGTACCTTCCCGATTTTTCCGGCGGGCTGCGCGACCAGGTCACGGTGCGCCATCTCCTCACGCATCGCGCCGGCCTCCCGGCCGGCCGTGAACTCTGGCGTATCGCGAACACCCCGGCCGAAGCGCGTGCGGCCGTGCTGGCCTCGCCGATCCAATGCACGCCCGGTAGCTGCTACGAGTATTCCGACCTTGGCGCCGACCTGCTGGGCTTCGTGGTGGAATCCGCCAGCGGCCAGCCGCTCGACGCCTTCCTCGAACGCAGCGTGTTCGCGAAGCTGGGCATGACGGACACGCAGTTCCGTCCGGAGGCGATGTCGTCGGTACGGACCGCGCCGACGGAAATCGCGCCGCCGCGCGGCTATCCCCTGCGGGGCGAGGTGCACGACGAAAACGCCTACGCCCTCGGCGGCGTGGCCGGTCACGCGGGGTTGTTCAGCACCGCCGACGATCTGTCGGTGTTTGCCCAGATGATGCTGGATGGCGGCGTGTACAACGGCGTGCGCGTCGTGTCCGATTCGGCGGTCGCGCTCTTCACCAAGCGGGCGGCCGGCCACCGGGCGTTGGGTTGGGATACGTGCGACGGTGGAGCGGGGTGCGGCCAGTACATGTCGGAGCGCGCCTTCGGCCACACCGGCTTCACCGGTACGTCGCTGTGGATCGATCCGGATCGGCAGATGTTCGTCATTCTGCTCACCAATCGGGTGCATGCTGCCCGCGCCCGCCGTCCCAGCAAGGTCATCGCCGACGTGCGGAACGACCTCGCCGACGCCGCCGTCCTCGCGGTCATGGACGACCCGAGCGGGGTCATGGCGATGCCGGTCAGCTTCCGGGCGGATCTCGCTCAAGACTGGAACCGGCCACTGCGGTCAAGCCGGGCCAGCAGGGCGGCGGCGCGGCGGCGGAACGCGGCGAAGCGGAGCGCTTCCAAGCGGAGCGCCTCCAAGCGCGCCACCACCGCCGGGAAGCCCTCGGGCAAAAAAACGTCGGCCAAGACGTCCAAGTCCACGGCGAAGGCGAAGTCCACCGCAAAGTCGTCCGCCAGTGCCAAGAAAAAGCCCCCGGCCAAGAAGTCCGGGGGTAAGAAGAGCACGAAGAAGCGGCGCTAGCGGAACAGGGGCTGGACTGATCGGTTATTGTTCCTGCATGGATCAGAGCCAAGACCCGACGCCTGACGCGGAGCCGGCCAGCCCGGAGCATTCCGAGGCTGCCCCGCAGGACATCACCGGTGGCGAGATTTCCGCCGATCAGGCCCGCTTGGTGCTGCGGCGCGTCAAAGACCCTGAGCTCAATCTGAACATCGTCGATCTCGGCCTGATCTATGAGGTCCACGTGAGCGGGTCGAACGTGCAGATCGACATGAGCCTCACCTCTCCCGGATGCCCGTCGGGCCCCGAGATCATGGGCGAGGCGGAACAGCAGCTGCGCACCATCCCCGGCATCGGTGACGTCACGATGAACCTGGTGTGGTCGCCACCCTGGACTCCTGAGCGTATCGAGCCCAGAGTCCGCGCCTATATGGGCTTCTAGCCCAGTCCGTCGCTCAGGTCTGCTCGAGACTCACATGAGCTCGATGCGCACCGGGGTGACCCGCTCGACCCGCTCGATCCGCGCCAAGCGGAAGAGCGTCAGCGCCACCGGAGCCAGCATCGCGGCGCCCGCCCAGAGGGCGAGATCGGCAACATTGGCCACGATCGTCGTGTCCGCGGTGAGCCGAATGGCCAGAAAATCCGCGACGCCGTCTGGGCCGAAGAGCATGCTCAGCAGATTGCCGACCGCACCACCAGCCACGAATGCCAGCGCCCGTGTGGCACGACGGTCAACCGACGCCATGGGCTGCACCACCGACGCGATCATGCCGACCGCCAGGAGGGTGACCAGCACGTTGAGATGCCACGTATAGGGACCGATCTGCACGCCGCCCGCGCTGCCCGTGTTGAACACGACGAACATCGAAAAGCGATCGGTGAATGCCACGACGTTGTCGGAGCCCAGCGACCGGACCGCCACGTCCTTTACGAGCAGATCAACGGCGGCGACCGCCGCCGTCATGCCGATAAATCGGGCACGAGCGGTGGCGAACAGGCTCTGAACGCGTGACACACGAGGCGTATCGAGGTGCATGCGGCGGGACGGCGGAAGGGAGCGGAAGAGTTTCGGGCGGCGGTGCTTCCGTCCGTTATAGCACGCTACATGCCGCGACGACAGCGATCGGCCACCATGCACCACACGCCCGCCCCAGCGCGCGACATTCAGCATAAACACTTACCATTCAACACGTTGCCAGTTTTCGCCGGCGCTCGACTGGCGAGCAGCGGCACGCGTCCGCCGCCCGAATGAGACCGATGGTGGGACGAACTAGTGCGCTCCCGATACGATCGTCGCAGCGGCGCCACAGTGCGCCGCCGCAGATCGGCCGGCGCTACTCCGCCTTGTACGGCGAGTCGGACGCCGTCGCAAACGGGGCGAGCGCCTTGACGAATCCGGGGCCGAGCACCTCGGCTTGCCACTTCCGGAGTTCGGGGAGTTCCTGCAGATCATCCACATGGCGTGGACGACGGCGCGCCACCGCTTCCATCCGATCGCGCGAGCAGAGCACGCCCGGATCGAGTTCGAGATCGGTGGCCACCAGATCCCGCACGGCCTTGAGCCGGGCGACGCGATCATCGAAGTCTGCTTCGCGGTCCCAGCGGGCGGCCTTCGGAAAGCGCGGAAGGTCGGCGTCGGCGACGTCATTCCCACGCGCAATCGCCTGCAGCGCGTCCTGCGCCCGGGCGTCGTTCATGCCGCGCGGGAATCCCTTCACGGCAAACAACGCCTCACGCGAGGTCGGCGCGAGGCGCGCGAGATCGAGCAGTGTTTCGTTGCCGGCCACACGGAAGGTGGCGCGATCGAGTTCGGCCGCGATGGCATCACGCCACTTCACGAGTTCGCGCAGTCGCGCCAGCTCACGTCGCGTGAGATCACGCGCGCCCTTCATGCGCAGGAAGCCGTTCTCAGCCTGATCGGGATCCCAGCGCGTCGTTTCCGCGCGCACGAACTCTTCCTGTGCCCAATGCCAGCGCCCCTTGGCCACCAGCTGCTCGTGCAGCTTGTCCCGCAGACCGAGCAGGTGACGTGTGTCTTGCGCTGCATAGTCGAGCATGTCGACCGTGAGCGGGCGCATGCTCCAGTCGGCACGCTGATGCTTCTTGTCGAGCTTCACGCCGAAAAACTGTTCGAGCAGCGCCGCCAGACCGAATGCCCGAATACCCAGCAGCTGCGCGGCAACGCGCGTGTCGAACAGATTTCGGACTTGCCAGCCGTAATCCTGATGCAGCAAACGCAGATCGTAGTCGGCGTCGTGCAACACGATCTCAACCTGCGGATCTTCGATCAGCGCGCCCAATCGTGACGGCGTGCCGATCGGGAGCGGATCGATCACGGCTTCATGGCGATCGGTCGACAACTGCAGCAGATAGATGCGGTCGACGAAGCGGTGAAAGCTCGCGCCCTCCGTATCGAGCGCGAGGGCGCGGACCGGCGAGAGGTTCGCGAGAAACTGATCGACGGCGTCGACCGTATCGAGATAGAGCGGAGCGGATGCTGACATGGCGACTCGAAAGGTACATCGGTCCGCCGCACACAGGGGGATTTTTGCTGAATGAAGGCGAGCCGTGTCGTCCGCGCCGCGCCGGCGCGACTTCCGCAGTAGTTTCGACGCTATGACCACCGTCGATCAAGATCTGCTCCCCGAGCCGCTGCCCCCCGAGCGGCGTGGCTGGCGTACGGCCGATCTCGCCCGGGCGTCCGTCGTGGCCCTTACCGTCTGGTTTGGGCTGCAATTGGCCTGGTCCGTGAGTTCGCTCCTGTTTCTCGTGTTCCTGGCCACCCTGTTCGGCCTCGCGGTCGGGAGCGGCGTGGACGTTCTGGAACGCTTCCGGATCCGTCGCGGCATCGCGGCGGCGCTGATCGTGTTCGGCACCCTGGGGGCCATCGGGGGCGTGCTGGCGTGGACCGCGCCCACGCTGATTGAGCAGGGCAAGCAGCTCCAAACCGAATTTCCGGACGCCATTCACAAGCTCCAGACGTGGATCGACTCGAAGCGCACCGGGCTGGTGGGCACGCTGATCAAGTCCGCTGCGACTCCTCCTCCGCTGGCGGGGGCCGCGCCCGTGGCGACGCCGGTCACGGTGGGGGGAGCGACAACGGGCGCACGCACGCCGACGGCAACGCAGGTCATGCGCCAGGCGGCCGACTCCATTGCCGCCTCGCCGAGTGAAGCCATCAAGAAGCGCATCACCGAGGGGCTGGGCGGGGCGTCGCGCTATCTCTTCTCGTTCGTGTCGAACACCCTGGCGGCCGCGGCCGCGTTCGTGCTGCTGGTGTTCCTCGCGATGTACATCGGCGCCGAACCCGAGGTGTACCGCGGGTGGCTGCTCTCCGTGGTCCCGGCCACGTCCAGAGCGCAGGTGCGACTGGTCCTGGCTGAAATCGCGACGGTGCTGCGCAAGTGGCTCGTTACGCAGATGATCGCGATGGTGGTGATCGGCGTGGTGAGCATGATCGTCTTGCTGCTGCTGGGGGTGAAGGCGCCGTTTGCGCTGGCGTTCATGGCCGGCCTGTTCGAGTTCATCCCCACGGTCGGTCCGGTGTTGAGCGCCGTGCCCGCCGTGCTGATGGCGTTCGTGGATTCGCCCGAAAAGGCGCTGGCGGTGCTGATCGCGTACTGGGGGATTCAGTTCCTCGAGAACAACCTGCTCATTCCCTATCTCATGCGCGGCGAGATGGATCTGCCGCCGGCCATCACGCTGGTGGCCCAATCGCTGATGACGTTGCTGTTCGGCTTCGTCGGGCTGATGGTCGCCGTCCCGCTCACGGCGGCGGTGCTGGTCCCGCTGCGCATGATGGCCGAGCGCGAAAATGCCCGCGAGAAGGCGCTGAGACGGACCGGGCGGTTACCGGACATCGCGCGCGCCGAGGTGGACCCGGATACGGTCATGAGTGAGGCGGATAGCGGACCGACACTGGGGACCACATGATCGCGCACCTTCCGGGATATCAGGTCGGCTTCGACGACACCGGCGACGGGCTCCCGGTGGTGTTCCTGCACGGCTTTCCACACGATCGGACCCTGTGGACCGCCCAGCGCATGTCGCTGGGGCCGCACGTGCGCTGCATCGTGCCCGACCTGCGCGGCTTCGGACAGTCGAGCCCGCACGGCCCGTTCTCGATGGACCAGTACGCCGACGATGTCGCGGCGCTGCTCGACTGGCTGGGGATCGAGGCAGCCGTGGTGTGCGGCCTCTCGATGGGTGGCTACGTGGCCATGGCGATGTGGCGGCGGCATCCCGACCGGATCCGGGCGTTGATCTTTTCGGACACCAAGGCCGGGGCCGACGACGAGACGACGCGAGCGCGGCGGGATGAGCTTCTCGCGCTGGTGAAGCGGGACGGCTCGCGGGCGATCGCCGAGGCGCAGTTACAGGGGATGCTGGGGAAGGAGACGCGGGGGCGTCGCCCCGACGTGGTGAACACGATGCGGGTGATGATGGCTCGACAGTCGGCGGCTGGGATGACCGGGGCGTTGCAGGCGCTCCGCGACCGCCCGGACTCACGGGAAACGCTCGGGACGATTACCGTTCCCACACTTGTGGTGGTGGGAGAAGACGACGTGCTGACGCCAATCAATGAGGCGCGCGCGATCGCTGAATCCCTTCCGGCCGCGGCGCGCGTCCGCATGGAGATCATTGCGGGGGCGGGCCATCTCCCCTGCGTCGAACGTCCTGCGGCGACGACGCATGCCATCTCCGATTTCCTCGCGACGCTCACCGATGCGGTCTGACCGACTCGTCGACGCCGCCTTTCACTCTGCTCTTCTCCGCCGTCGATGACTGCCACTGTCTCCGAAGCCGAACGTTCAACCGCTGCCCGCATCGGGCAGGTGCTCTTCAAGAACCGTGGCTGGCTGCCGGTGCCGTTTCTGGCGGTGCCGCTGCTGGTGCCGGGCGTGCAGTCACCGCAGACCTGGATCGCGGGGTTGCTGCTGGTCCTGCTGGGCGAGTTGGTGCGCACGGCGGGTGTCGCCGCGGCCGGCACCGTCACGCGTCGGCGTTCGCGGGACGTGCAGCGCCTCGTGACCTACGGCGCCTTCGCCTGGTGCCGCAACCCGCTGTACGTGGGCAACTTCCTGGCGTGGATCGGCTTCACGGTCGTGTCGGGGGTGAACTGGTTCATTCCCGTGGCGATCGTGATTTTCGCGATCGAGTACACGCTGATCGTGCGCTACGAAGAAGGCGTGCTGGAATCGATTTTCGGTCAGGAATATCTGACGTACAAGACGCGCACCCCGCGGTGGTTTGGTCGTCCGCCCAGTGGCAGCACGGAAGGACAGCATGATTGGGCCGAGGCCATCTGGAGCGAGCGCTCGACGGTGCTGCAGTACGTGGTGTTGTGCGGCCTGTTCTGGCTGAAGAACCGAGGCTGGGCCTTCTGACACAAACACAACGGGCCGCGACATGAAGTCGCGGCCCGTTGTGTTTGTATTGCCTTCACGCCTCAGCGGGTGGGGCGTCCCGGCGGGGTCGGTCCGGCGAAGACGTCCTTGTTCTTGCCGATGAAGCTCTTGAGCTGCACGGGCACGTCTTCTTCAGGGAAGATCGCGGTAACGGGGCACTCCGGCTCACAGGCGCCGCAGTCGATGCACTCGTCGGGGTGGATATAGAGCTGGTCCGCTCCCTCGTAGATGCAATCGACGGGGCAGACGTCCACGCACGACTTGTCCTTCACGGAAATGCAGGCTTCAGTAATGACGTAGGGCATGAGCGAAGTCTCGGGTCCGACGCGACCGGGAATGGTGGCGATTGAGAAGGGAAGATACTCGAGGGTACACGCGCGACAAGCGGAACGGCGGCAGGAACTTATCCGCGCCAGGGCGGCAATTCCCCGCGCTTGAGGTCGGGATTCTCGCGATACAGCGTGAAGGTGCGGCCGATGACCTGAATCACCTCGGCCCGCGCGCGTTCGGCGGCATCCCGGGCGGCGTCCTTGGCCGTCAGATCGCCGGCCTTGGCCACCTGCAGCTTCACCAGTTCATGCGTGCGGAGCACGTCATTGAGACTGGCGAGCAGCGCCGGCGTGAGCCCGGCGTGACCGATGTGCACCTGCACGCTCAGGTGGTGTGCTTCCGCGCGCAACGCCGCACGGTCCTTGCCCTTCATGCTCATGAATCCCTCGGGCGCCCGCGAGCCGACGTCATGGACGCAGGGCATCGAGCGCAAAGAACGAAAAGGGGTTGATGGCAGGACCGTCCCACCATGCGCGCCCCACCGCGCGCTTCATCACCTGAAAATGGAGGTGCGGCGTGTCCGGTGGTGCATTCCCCGTGGTTCCAACGTAGCCGATCACCGATCCCTTGGCGACTCGGTCGCCCACCGTGAGCCCTTGCCGATAGCGCTCGAGGTGGGCGTAGTAGTACACGAATCGCTGCGCCGGGTCGTAGGCGTACACCACGATGCCGCCCACGGGCCCCGAAAACAGGCGCCCGATGACGAGGTCATCGGCGGCCACCACCGCCGTGTACCGGGGCGCCAGAATATCGATCGCCCCGTGAATGCCGCCGGCGCGCTTGGCCGTGTAGTTGTCCCGGAGGGATCCCCGGGGGATCCCTTCCACCGGGACCATGAGCTGGCGCTGCCAGAGGGCGTCCAGGTCCTCCTCGCTCACCCGCGCATCGAGCGGGCCGACATGGGCCGGCGTGGGACCGAGGGGCACGTCAGCCAACGTGGACGGCATCGCGATCGGGCGGAGCGGGTCCCCCCCCGGTCGGCCGGCGCGTGAGGACGAACAGGCCATCAGGACGGACAGCAGTGCCACCGCGGTCGCCGAGCGGGCCGGCGAGCGCCACACACTCACCCCTTAACCACTTCCGGGCGGAAGAAGGGCTCGAGGTAGCGCAACAGGTCGTCCACGGAGCGCACGTTCAGCTTGAGCTCATCGAGCTCGTTGGCACGCGGGAGCCGTGCACCGGCCCGGTCGGCGATGACCAACACCGCATCCTCGAGATCGAGATCGACCAAACCGTACTCGCGCTCGAGATGGTCGTTGGGATTGACGATGTAATGCGGCCCCACGACGCCATGGCGCTCGGCGAGATATGCGTAGACCTGCGACAGCAACAGTTCGGGGTAGCGCCCGCGGAACGCATCGCGGAAGCGCGACAGGCCATCGCGCTCGATGGACACCTGATTGATGCGCCGAGCGCGGATCAGGGCCATCAGACCGATCGTCAAGACCACCACGGCAAGGATAACGGTTACACGCACGACGCTCGATGCCTCCGGTGGTATGTGAGAGACGGACACAATGGGCACCGCCCTTCGACGATGCCCTCATATACAACGCTACACGCCAACCCGTCAACGAGCGAGGTGAAGAGAGCGAACTCAAGCATACTCACGCCCCCGCAGCGGTTTTCAATTATGGCGAAGAACTCATTCTTGTGTACGGCAGGCGCAATTCGTCAACAGATTCGTTGACGTAATAGCAAAAGCCGAGTTATACTGTCCCCATGCAGGATGTGATAGGAGCACTGGGGGGATTTCGGGGGGTGCGAGCCGAGTTGCTGGTGGCGCTGAAGAAAGCGCAGCCGCTCACGGCGCACGAGCTCGGAGAGCAGTTCGGCCTCACCGCCAACGGGCTCCGTCGCTACCTCAAGGCCCTCGAAGAGGACGGGTTGGTGCGCTACGAGCGCGCGGTGCACGGCGTTGGTGCGCCGGTGTTCGCGTACTCGCTGACGCCGGCCGGTGAGGCGCTCTTCCCGCGCAGCTACGTGTCTGTCTTGACCACGGCGCTCGATGCGCTGCGGGCCGAGCAGGGAACGGCGGCGGTCGCGGGGGTGCTGGAGTCGGATTGGAACCGCCTGGCCGACGAGGCCGGTCCGGTGCTGGACGCGCTGCCGCTCGAGGAGCGCATGCCGTTGGTCGCCGAGCTGTTGACGGCCAAAGGGTACATGGCGGAGGCGGTGCAGGTGGATCGCCCCAACGGGGAACCTTCGGTGACCACGCTGCGCATTCATAACTGTGCAGTCCGGGAAATCGCCGAGCGGTTTCCGGAAGCGTGTGCGGCAGAAGCAAAGTTCGTGGAGCGGCTGCTCGGTGTCCCGCTGGTGCGCAGCGCGCATCGGCAGGACGGCTGTGGCCGATGTGAATACGGCGTGGTGAGCCACCTTTTGGCTGAGACACAGGAGCAGGCATGAGTTCGACCATCGAGTCGCTGGTCAATCGCGAGTACCAGTACGGCTTCACGACGGATTTCGAGGCGGAGACGCTCCCGCCCGGTCTGTCCGAGGAGACGGTGCGTTTCATATCGGCCAAGAAGGGCGAGCCCGAGTGGCTGCTCGACTGGCGCCTGAAGGCGTTCCGCCGCTGGCTCACGATGACCGAGCCGCATTGGGGCAACGTGCAGTATCCGCCCATCGACTATCAGGCCGCGAGCTACTACTCCGCGCCGAAGTCGGTGAAGCCGCTGGCGTCGCTCGATGACGTCGATCCGCAGTTGCTGGAGATGTACAACAAGCTTGGCATCTCGCTGAGCGAGCAGAAGCGCATGAACGGTGTCGCGGTCGACGCCGTGATCGATTCGGTGTCGGTGGGCACGACGTATAAGGAAGAGCTGAGCAAGTACGGCATCATCTTCATGTCGTTCGGTGAAGCGGTGCGCGAACATCCGGAGCTGGTGCAGAAGTACCTGGGCTCGGTGGTGCCCTACAGCGACAATTTCTTCGCGGCGCTGAACAGCGCGGTGTTCTCCGACGGCTCGTTCTGCTACATCCCGAAGGGCGTGCGCTGTCCGATGGACCTGAGCACGTACTTCCGCATCAACGCGGCGGAAACGGGGCAGTTCGAGCGCACCCTGATCATCGCCGATGAAGGCTCGTATGTGAGCTACCTGGAAGGGTGCACCGCGCCCAAGCGCGACACCAACCAGTTGCATGCGGCGATCGTGGAAATCATCGCGCTCGACGGTGCGACGGTGAAGTACAGCACCGTGCAGAACTGGTACGCCGGCGACGAGAACGGCCTGGGCGGCATCTACAACTTCGTCACCAAGCGCGCGAAGGCGATGACGAATGCGAAGGTGTCGTGGACACAGGTCGAAACGGGCTCGGCGATCACGTGGAAGTATCCGAGCGTGATCCTGCAGGGCGACAACAGTGTGGGCGAGTTCTACTCGGTGGCGGTGGCGAGCAAGATGCAGCAGGCCGACACGGGCACGAAGATGATCCACATCGGCCGGAACACGCGATCCACGATCGTCTCGAAGGGCATCTCGGCGATGAAGGGGCAGAACAGCTACCGCGGCAAGGTGCAGATCCTGCCGAAGGCCGAAGGCGCGCGCAACTACACGCAGTGCGACTCGATGCTGGTGGGCAATGCCTGCGGTGCGCACACGTTCCCGTACGTCGAGGTGGGGAACAACAGCGCCATTCTCGAGCACGAAGCCAGCACGAGCAAGATCGGCGAAGACCAGATCTTCTACCTGAAGGCGCGCGGGCTCGACGCCGAACAGGCGGTCTCGATGATCGTGAGCGGCTTCTGCAAGGAAGTGTTCAAGGAGCTGCCCATGGAGTTCGCGCTCGAAGCGCAGCAGCTGCTTGGGATCACGCTTGAAGGTTCGGTCGGATAGGGACTGCGAAGTAAGGGGTCGGGAGTACGGAGTACTCCTGAATCCATCCCTCCGCTGTTCCTACTCCTTACCCCATACTCCATACTCCCTACTTCGCTTTATATATGCTTCAGATTACCGATCTCCACGCCGCCATCGACGGCAAGCCGATTCTCAAGGGCATCTCGCTCACCGTGAACGCCGGTGAAGTGCATGCCGTGATGGGACCGAACGGCTCGGGCAAGAGCACGCTGGCCCAGGTACTGGCGGGCCATCCGTCGTACGAAGTCACCGGCGGCTCGGTGACGTACCATGGCATCGACCTGCTGGAGCTGGCGCCGGAAGTGCGCGCCCAGCACGGCGTGTTCCTGGCCTTCCAGTATCCCATCGAGATCCCGGGCGTGACCAACGCGTACTTCCTGCGTGCCGCCTACAACGAGATCCGCAAGTCGAAGGGACTCGAGGAAGTCGATCCCATGGAGTTCCTCGACGTCGTGGAAGAAAAGCTCAAGCTGGTGGACATGGATGTGAGCATGATGAGCCGCTCGGTGAACGTGGGCTTCTCGGGTGGTGAGAAGAAGCGCAACGAGATCCTGCAGATGGCCGTG
>CANHNQ010000075.1 GCA_947462095.1 Gemmatimonadota bacterium | reverse complement strand
GTGAGAAAGATGATCGGCGTGATCACCATCTTCACGAGATTGATGAAGGTGTCGCCGAGGGGCTTGAGCGACTTGGCAGTATCGGGAGCGACGACGCCCAGCAGAATGCCGAGCGAGACCGCAACGAGCACCTGAAAAGTCAGGTTCCGGAGAAGGCGCGAGATCACGTGGGGGGGTGACAGGGGAAGGAACCTTACCGAACACTCTACATATTGTCTCCATGTCCACGACATCGCGCCCCTATCGGCCAGCTTGGTGGCTTCCGGATTCACACAGCGCCACCCTCTGGGGCCGGCTCGGCCGCCGGGAGCCGGCGCTGGCGGTCCGCCTGGAACGCTGGGACACTCCCGATGGCGACTTCGTGGAAGTCGCGCGGCTGGCGAGCCCCGGGGGGTCGGCGGCTCCGCGCCTCCTCCTGTTGCACGGGCTCGAGGGAGGGATGCACTCCCACTATGCCCGCGCCATGTTCCGCGAGGCGGGCCAGCGGGGGTGGGCGGCCGACCTGCTGCTCTTCCGGAGCTGCGGCACCCAGCCGAATCGGCTCCCCCGGAGCTACCACTCCGGCGAGACCTCGGATCCCCGCTGGGTGATCGGACAGATCACCCGCGAGTTTCCGGACGCCCCAATCGGGGTGATGGGGGTGTCCCTGGGGGGCAACGTGCTGTGCAAGCTCCTTGGCGAGGACGGCCACGCGCTCCCTGAGCAGGTCGTCGGTGCGGTGGCGATGTCCGTGCCGTTCGACCTCGCCCGGGCCTCTCGCCACATCGGTCGGGGGTTCGGCGCCGTCTACGAGAAGTTCTTTCTCAAATCGCTGATCCCCAAGGCGCTCGCCAAGGTTGACCAGCACCCGGAGCTAGCCCCGCTGCGCCGCGTGCGGCAGGCCCGTACCCTCTGGGAATTCGACGATGCCTTCACGGCGCCGCTCCACGGCTTTCTGGATGCGGCCGACTACTATGCCCGCGCCAGCTCGCTCCCCTATCTGTCGCGCATCCAGATCCCGACGCTGCTGCTGAACGCCGTCGACGACCCGTTCCTGCCGTCCGATGTGTTGGACGAAGTGCGTCGGGAGCTCCGCGAGAACTCGGTGGTGGAAATGGAATTCCCGGCGCGCGGCGGGCACGTGGGCTTCACCGCCGGGCGTCGTCCGTGGAATCCATGGTATTACGGCGAGTGGCGGGCGGCGGAATTTCTCGCCGCGCGGATGGATCGGTTCAGTCGCACTGCCCGTTAAATTCCGGATCGTGGTCGCGTATCGCGCGGAGGGTATCTGATGCCAGGACGCTGGAGCTGGACCGATGCGGCCATCTTCATCGTCTTTTTCGTGACGATCCGTTTCGCGTTCATTTGGCTCGCCACCAAGGCGTTCGTGATGATGATCCCCGAGGGGGACACGTGCCTGATGTGCGACAGCGAAACGCTGGCCGTGGAACGTGTGGGGTGGTGGCGCGTGTTGGGTGAGCGCTTCCGCCGCAGTTGGTGTATCGGCTGCGGCTGGGAAGGGGTGCTCCGGCGCAGCGACGTCTGGCTGTCAGCGGAGCGGCACCGGCGGCTGGTGAATCAGGCCGAGGCTTCCATGGCGAACAGCCGGAGCCACTCGGGCCAGTTGCCGCTCAATTCAAAGAAGTCGTCGTAATACACCAACCCCGCGTCCTCGAGGCGCTCGATCAGCTCGGTGAGCGTATCCTCACCGACCAGCGGTCCAATGGCGATCAGCGACCCTTCGATCCGGAATTCGTCGGGCGTCAGCCCCAGTGCTTCATCGACCTGCGCCCGGGTCATCTCGACGCGTTCGAACGCCGACTTCCGGATGAGCAGCGTGGGCGCGGTGTTCGGGAGGATCAGCGGCATGGGCGTTGGTGGTCGGCAGGAGACGGGTGCGGCGTGTGAGGGATATAGCAGCGGACGCGGTCGGGAGGGAACTGCCTTGCCCCGCCGTCTAGCTTAGAACCTCATGACCGCACTATCCGACCGCCTCAGCTCTGCCGCCAGCGCCGCCCTCGAGGCGTCGTTCGACGTCGTGGTGATCGGCGCCGGACACGCCGGTACCGAGGCAGCCGTCGCCGCCGCCCGCTCGGGCGCGTCAGTCGCACTGATCACCGGCGCGCTCGAACAGATCGGGCAGCTGTCGTGTAACCCGGCCATCGGCGGGATTGCCAAGGGCACGGTGGTGCGCGAGGTGGATGCGCTGGGCGGTATCATGGCGCGGGCCACCGACATGGCATCGGTACAGTTCCGTATGCTCAACCGGGGCAAGGGGCCGGCGGTCTGGGCGCCGCGCGCGCAATGCGATCGCGGGCTGTATCGTCGCGCGGTGCGTCAGCTGCTCGAGGCCCAGCCGAATCTGATCACGATTCAGGGCATGGTCGCTCGGCTGTTGTTTGACGCCAGCGGCCAGCGCGTCTCCGGGGTCGAGACCGTGGAAGGGCGTCGCTTCGGTGCGCGCGCCGTCGTGCTGACCACGGGGACGTTCGGACGTGGCAAGATGCACATCGGCACCGGCACGCAAATCAGCGGCGGGCGCGCGGGCGAAGCGGCGTCCGTGTTGCTGGGTGAACAGCTCGATGCCCTCGGCCTCACGACGGATCGCTTCAAGACGGGCACGCCACCGCGCATCGACGGACGCAGCGTACGCACCGCCGAGCTCGAGCTGCAGCACAGCGAGATCGAACGATTCGACTATTCGTGGTCGCACTTCTGGCCCACGCCGCGCGTGCAGGTGGTGGATGGCGCGACGCGCACGCGTCATCCGGCACAGATGCCCTGCTGGCTCACGATGCTCGAGGAAGCGGGCACGTCGATGATCGCCGAGCATCTCGCCGAGTCGGCGATGTATGGAGGCGCGATCGCCTCGCGTGGGCCGCGCTATTGCCCGAGTGTCGAAGACAAAGTCGTGAAGTTTCCCGACAAGGCACAGCATCAGCTCTTCCTCGAGCCGGAAGGACACGACACGAGTGAGCTGTATGTGAACGGGCTGTCCACGTCGTTGCCGGCGCCGGTGCAGCTCGCCGTCATGCGGAGTGTGCGCGGGTTGGAGGCGGTGCGCATGACGCGCGCCGGCTACGCGATCGAGTACGACTACTACCCGCCCACGCAGCTCTCGGCGACACTCGCCTCGCGCGCCGTCGAAGGGTTGTACTTCGCGGGTCAGGTGAACGGCACGACCGGCTACGAGGAAGCGGCGGGACAGGGTGTGATCGCCGGTCTCAACGCCGCGCGGTGGGTGCAGGAGCGCGAGCCGGTGATCCTGGGTCGCGAGACCAGCTATATCGGCGTGCTGATCGACGATCTGGTCACGCGCGGCGTCGACGAGCCGTATCGCTTGTTCACGTCCCGGAGCGAGTTCCGTCTCACGGTGCGCCAGGACAACGCGCTGGCGCGTCTGGGCGAGATGGCGGATGGTCTGGGGCTGTTGGCGCCGGGCGAGCAGGCGCAGATGGCGGTGCGTCTGGGGGCGGTGCGTGAGGCGTACACCCTGGCCGAACGGACGAGCATGACGCCCGCGGTTGCCGACCCGCTGCTGCTGGCGGTGGGTTCGGCGCCACTGTTGCATGCGGTGCGCGCGATCGAGTTGACGCGGCGCCAGGATGTGTCGCTGCACGCGCTTTTTGCCGCGGCGGGCGTGGGCGACGCGCTTCCAATAGATGCGGTGGTCGGCGCGGAGCTGGAGATCAAGTACGAGCGCTACTTCGAGAAGGAGCGCAACCGGGCGAACCGGCTCAAGGCGCAGGGGGCGGTGTTGCTGCACGCGTCGCTGAACTACGAGGCGATGTTGACGATTTCGATCGAAGCCCGGCAGAAGCTCACCCGCATTCGACCGGCGACGCTGGCACAGGCCGGTCAGATCCCGGGGATCAGCCCCGCCGATTTGCAGAATCTGCTGATGGAGCTTCGGCGGACGCCCACGGAGGGGTAATCGCCGAGTGGGCGAGGTTTGGATCAGTTCGTGTGCGGAGCGTGGGGGTAGGGCGTGGGTGTTCGGAGTTGATATCGAGCGCGTCGTTTGTGGGTGTTTTACGGATTTGTCTGTATGATGCTCTGATAATGTTGGTATAGTGTACCGAAAAAACACCACGATCTGTCACACGTAGTACACGGTTCGCCCTCAAACCGTGCCTCAAATCGACCGAACACGCGGATGCAGGGTATCACGACGCGCGCAGCACATCCTTCTATATAGATGGGGAGATTCACGATGACCAATCAGGTGTCGAATCGGGCCGTTCGCCCACTAACGGCGGCGGCATTCGTGCTCATGGCGCTCACCGCACCAGGGCTTGCGCGCCAAGCCGCCGCGCAGATGTCGATGCCGCAACCTCCGCCGCAGATCGTGGTGGGCGGACGCGGAGAAGTGCAGGTCGCTCCCGACCGCGCGCAGGTGCAGGTTGGCATGGAGACCCAGGCCAAGACCGCTGCGCTCGCATCACAGGAAAACAACCGGAAGCAGACGGCGATCCTGGCGGCGATCCGGGCCCTTGGCGTACCCGCCGCGCAGATCCAGACGCTCAACTACAGCGTCATGCCGATCCAGCGCTACGACGAGAAGGCGCAGCGGATCGTGATCGACGGGTACCGGGTGAGCAATATCGTACAGGTCGAGACGGACAAGATCGAGCAGGCCGGTCCCATCATCGACGCCGCCCTCACCAACGGCGGCAACCGGGTGGCTGGTCTCGAATTTCTGGTGAAGGACCGGGCGAAGGCGCAGGAGACCGCGCTCACGAAGGCTGTCGAGAGTGCCCGTCGCCAGGCGGACATCGCCGCGAAGGCGGCGGGTGGACAGGTCGTGGAGTTGCTGGAGCTCAACATCAATGAATTCGAGCGCGCGCAGCCGCAGGCCATGATGGCGATGGCCAAGATGAACGTCGCCGACGCCGCGGTGCCGACACCCGTGAGCGAGGGGATGACCACGATTGCGGTGACCGTCTCCACGCGCTGGCGATTCGCCAAGTAGACAACCGAAGCGCATCGGCTGGCAGACAGCCACACGGGGGAGATCTGACGGTCAGGTCTCCCCCGTTTCTTGGTAACTGTTCCACGTGAAACGGTGTGATCTCCCCCTCTGGGGTCGCCGTACAACGCGAGGTTTCACGTGAAACGGCATCAAGGGGACGCCGCAGAGCACCAACCGCCAGATTCTTCCCAAAAATCGGCGGATTGGTCTGCTCGCACGATAGTCCCGAACCCAAGCGCTCCCTATACTTCCCCTCCCCGCGTACCCTCCTCGCAGACGACTCGTGGCACGCATCCTCGCTATCGCCAATCAGAAAGGTGGAGTCGGTAAGACCACCACCGCTGTGAACCTCGCCGCCTCGCTCGCCGTCGCCGAACAACGCACCCTGCTCATCGACGCCGATCCGCAGGGCAATGCCACCAGTGGCTGCGGAATCTCCCGCGATGCGTTCACGATGGACTGCTACGATGTCCTCATCGGCGGCGCCTCCGTCGATCAGGCACTCATCCGCAACGTCCAGTTCCGCCACCTCGACGTCCTCCCGACCACGCCGGAACTCTCCGGCGCCGAAGTCGAACTGGTGGACGCCGACGACCGCGGCACCCGTATGCGCGACGCCCTCGCCCCGATTCGCGATCGCTACGACTTCATCCTGATCGATTGCCCGCCATCACTCGGCCTGATCACGCTGAACATGCTCGTGGCCGCCGACGCCATCCTCATCCCCCTCCAGTGCGAGTACTACGCCCTCGAAGGGCTCTCGCAGCTGCTGGGGACCGTGCAGCGGGTCCAGGATTCGCTCAACCCCGCGCTCGACGTCGATAGCGTCCTCCTTACCATGTACGACGCCCGTCTCAACCTCTCGAGACAGGTGGCCGAGGATGCCCGCGCGCACTTCGGGGACAAAGTCTTCTCCACCGTCATCCCCAGAAATATCCGGTTGGCTGAGGCGCCAAGCTTCGGCAAGCCGATCGTGGTGTACGACGTCTCGTCGGTTGGTGCCCAAGCCTACATGGCCGTGGCCCGCGAACTCATCGATCGCACGGCCGCCGCATCGACGTCCGGCGAAGGCGCGTAACTTCCATTGCATCACGCACTACGGTCGCATTCATGACGCCTGAACCCCCCCGCCGCCTCGGTCGCGGACTCGACGCCCTCCTCGCGCGACGCGACGCCCCGAAAGAGGCCACGAAATCCGCCGCCGCCCGTGCTGGCTCGGACGTGACTGCGACCGCCGCCGATGGACGCGCCGTGGCCACCGAGGCCGCGCAAGAAGATTCCCCGCTGCGTACGCTCAAGCTCTCGCAGATTCGCGCCAATCCCTATCAGCCGCGCCAAGAGTTCCGGCCCGAAGAGCTCGCCGATCTCGAAGCAAGCCTGCGCGTCAACGGACTGCTCCAGCCAATCACCGTACGCCCAGCCCCAAACGGCACCGGCTACGAACTGATCGCCGGTGAGCGACGATTCCGCGCCGCCACCCGACTGGGGTGGACCGAAATCCCCGCCCTCGTCAAACCGGTCGACGACAAGACCCTCCTGGTCTTGGCCATGATCGAGAACCTGCAGCGCGCAGACCTCGACCCGATTGAAGAGGCCGACGGCTACCAGCGGCTCGCCGACGAATTTCAGCTCAATACGCAGGAAGTCGCCGACGTCGTCGGGAAAGATCGCTCCACCGTGGCCAACGCCCTCCGACTCCGACAGCTCCCCGCCTCGGTGCGCCGGATGTTGCAGGAGAAGCAGCTGACCGCCGGACATGCCCGCGCCCTCCTCCCCCTCGCCGCGGAACGGGCGATCGTGGACATGGCCCGCGACATCATCGACGGCGGCCTCTCCGTCCGCGAGGTCGAACGACGCGTCCAAGCCGGCCGCACCAAGCCGCCCGCCGCCGGGAAGAAACACACCGATGCCCAACCAACCATCCCCACCGGCGCATCGGCCGCCACCGTCCGACAACTCGAAGAACGCCTCCGACGGAAACTCCAGACCGGCGTGTCGATTCATCTCTCAGCGAAAGACAAAGGCGACGTCCGCATCGCCTTCTTCTCCAATGATGATCTCGAACGCCTACTCAACCTGCTCGGCGTCTCGCTCGACTAGACAAATCGTGCCGCTTTCGGAACACTAAGGCGACACTCAAAGAACACAAACGCGTCAAAACACCAGCACGGATCCCCGAAATGCTGAAAAACCACTTCGCTCGCGCTGCCGGCGGCGTACTGCTCGGTCTTCTCGTCGCCTGCGGCGGAGAGAAGAGCGGGAGCACCGCCGATTCCACCGCCTCCAAGAAGCTGCGGGTGGCACTCCTCACCCCGGGACCGATCTCGGACAAGTCCTGGAACGGGATCGCGCACGAAGGGCTGCTTGCGATCCGTGATTCGCTGGGCGCCGAAACGTCGCACATCCAGACCAAGACACCGGCCGAGTTCGATGAGAACTTCCGGCAGTACGGCGCGCAGGGATATGACCTCGTGATCGGCAACGGCTTCGAATATCAAGAAGCCGCGGTCCGCGTCGCACCCAGCTACCCGACAACGAACTACGCGATCACCTCGGGCCGAGTGACCGCGCCGAACGTGGCTGGTCTCGCGTTCGCGTTCGAAGAAGCGTCGTATCAAGCGGGGATGATCGCGGGTGCGATGACCACGACGAACAAGATCGGGCTGATCGCCGGCACCGAGCTGCCGCCCGTGAAGACCAGCTTCCTCGCCTTCGAGCGCGGCGCCAAATCCGTCAACCCGAAGGTCAGCGTCATCACCTCGTACATCGGCAACTGGGATGACGTGAGCGCCGGCAAGGAACAGGCGCTGGCCCAGATCGCCCAGGGCGCCGACATCATTTTCCAGAACGCCGACGCGGCCGGACTCGGTGTGTTTCAGGCGGCGCGGGAGAAGAAGATCCTCGCCTTCGGCACGAACGCCGACCAGAACAACGTCGCGCCCGACGTCATCATCGGCAGTGTCGTGATCGATTTGCCCAAAGCATTTCTGATGATCGCGCGCGAAGTGCAGGCCGGAACCTTCAAGGGGCGCGTGATCACCCTTGGTGTGAAGGACGACGTGGTGCGATTGGTGCTCAACCCGACCATGCGCGAACGCGTCCCCGTCGCCGCGGTGGCGGCCAGTGACTCCGTGGGTGCACAGCTCAAGGCGGGAACGTTCACCGGCCTCGTCGATCTGCTGCAGGGAACGGACAGCGCGAAGCCCGTACCGCCGGCGGCGAAGTAGCTCATGTCCACACCAGCCACGGATCGGATCCTCGCCTCGGCGAGCGGGAACGGTAGCACGCTGCCGTCCGTGGCGCTGCGTGACATCGTCTCGGCGCTCGACGCCGAATTACGCACCGGCGACATCCCCGACTATCCGGGCGCCGTAAATGGCCTGCAGGTCGCGAACCCCGGCGCGGTGCATCGTGTGGCGGTGGCGGTCGATGCCTCGCGCGCGGCGATTGCCGAAGCCGTGATCTCCGGCGCCGACCTGCTGATCGTCCACCACGGTCTGTTCTGGA
This sequence comes from Gemmatimonadota bacterium, assembly GCA_947462095.1. GTDB lineage: Bacteria > Gemmatimonadota > Gemmatimonadetes > Gemmatimonadales > Gemmatimonadaceae > Gemmatimonas. Next base: position 8,484 of record CANHNQ010000075.1, on the reverse strand, counting down.
GTGGGGTGCAGCCGCTCGTCGGCGTGCACTACGAGAAGTACCGCTCGCTCCTGTCCAACGGCCTCGCGGTGTACTCGTCGCATTTGCCGCTCGATCTGCACGCCACACACGGCAACAACGTGCGCTTGGCGCAGGCGCTGGGACTCACACCCGACGGTGGCTTCTCCCGCTTCAAGTCGGTGGACATCGGCGTCACGGGGACGGCCAATGAGCCCACCGACGACCTCGTCAGTCGCGTGCAAGCGTTCTCCGCCCGCTATGGTGGCTCCGTGCGCACGTCGATTCCACCGAACGGGCGTCGCACGCACCGATGGGCCATCTGCACCGGCGGCGGCGCCTCATCGGAGTCGTTGCGCGAAGCGCGCGATCGCGGGGTCGATACGCTGATCGTGGGCGAGGGACCACATCACACCACGGTCGATGCCATGGAGCACGACCTCTGCGTGGTCTACGCCGGCCACTACGCCACCGAGACGCTCGGCGTTCAGGCGCTGGGTGCGTTCCTGGAAACGCGCTTCGGGCTTCCGTGGACCTTCCTGCACCTCCCCACGGGATCGTGACCGTTACGCCGACGGGGGCCGCACTGCTCTCGCTCGACGGAATCACGCACACCTTCGGCCGCGTACGCGCGCTCGATGGGGCGTCGCTCCAGATCCGCGCCGGCAGTGTGCATGCGCTGCTGGGCGAGAATGGAGCGGGTAAAACGACCCTGATGCGCATGGTGTTCGGACTGCTGCGCGCCCAGCAGGGTGTCATGCGGTGGCGTGGCACGCCGATCACCGTCCGAACGCCATCGGAAGCCCTGGCCCTCGGGATCGGGATGGTCCATCAGCATTTCACCCTCGTGCCCACCATGACCGTCGCGGAGAACATCGCGCTGGGCGGGCATGGCGGGTTCGATCCCCACCGGGCAGCCCACCGCGTGCGCGACGTTGCCGCCCGGGCCGGACTGGCGCTCGATCCCGACGCCCGCGTGGAGGATCTCCCCGTGGGCGCGCAGCAGCGCTGCGAGATCGTGAAGGCGCTCGCGCGCGACGTGACGTTGCTGATTCTCGACGAGCCCACCGCCGTGCTGGCACCGGCGGAAGCGGCGGAGTTGCTGCGATGGATTCGTGGGTACGCCGATGACGGCCATGCGGTAGTGCTGATCACGCACAAGTTGCGGGATGCGCTCGCGGTGGCCGACGACATCACGGTGCTCCATCGGGGACGGACGGTGCTCACCACCCCCGCCCGCGATACGGATCAGGCGCGCGTGGCCGATGCGATGCTGGGTGGCGCCACCGTGCAGGCGGCGGATGTGCGAACCGACCGCGACGCCTCGCATGTGACCGCGGACAGCGTGATCGACGACGCCGGGGTCCCTCGACGACCGGCCGTGCTCACACTCCACGACGTATCGGTACGCGATGCCAGCGGCGTGGAGCGCGTGCGCTCCGCCACGCTGCAGGTACGCGCCGGCGAGATCGTCGGCATCGGTGCCGTTGAGGGCGCGGGGCAGCACGAACTGCTGCGCGTGTTGGCCGGGCGCCTGTCCCCGACCTCGGGCACCTGTGTGATTCCGGACAACGTGGGGTTCGTACCGGAAGACCGTCACCGGGATGCGCTGCTGCTCGACGCGCCGCTGTTCGAGAACAGCGCGCTTCAGGGCGCCGGCACCCGACGCGGCGTGATGGACTGGGACGGCTTCCGTGCCCGTACGTCGGCGTTGCTGACGCGATTCGATGTCCGCGCATCGGGTGCCGATGCGGTGGCGCGGACACTCTCCGGGGGCAACCAGCAGAAGCTGGTCCTGGGACGTGAACTCGAGGCGGCGCGCGAGGCGCTCGTGGTGGAAAATCCATCGCGTGGCCTCGACTTCGTGGCCACCGAAGCCGTGCACCACGCGCTGAGGACCGCCCGGAATGCAGGGATGGCCGTGGTGGTGTACAGCAGCGATCTCGACGAAGTACTGCGGTTGGCCGACCGTGTATTCGCCATGCACGACGGCACGCTGATTGAAAGTGTGAAGCATCGGGACGTGCTGGGCCGCGCGATGTTGAGTGGCCACGCGGTGGTCCCGGCGGAGCCACCGGTATGACGGCAGTGCGCGCGGTCGCCGCCACCACAGCACGTGTGCTGGTCCTGCTGGCCATCGCGATGGCCATGCTGGCCGCGCTGTTGATCGCGACCGGACACGAGGTCATCCCGGCACTGTCGGCGATGGTGCGCGGAGCCGTCGGGTCCTACTACGCCATCACGTCAGCCACGATCGTGCGCATGGTGCCGTTGGCACTGGCGGGGCTCGCGGTGTCGGTGGCGTTCCGCGCCGGCATTCTGAATATCGGCGCCGAAGGACAACTGCTTGTTGGTGCGGCCGCGGCCACGGCAATCAGTGGAGCGTTGGTCGGCGTGCCGTGGGGTATCGGCATCCCCGTGATGCTGCTGGCGGGTGCCATCGCCGGCGGCCTCTGGGCCGCCTTCGCGGCGGCCTTGCGACTGCGCTTTGGCGTGCTCGAGGTGATCAGCACCATCATGCTGAATTTCGTCGCGCAATATCTCACCGGCTGGCTGGTTCGTGGACCGTTGCAGGAACCGACGCGTGTGAATCCGCAATCGGTCACCCTCGCGGCGGGGCTGCAGATGCCGGTGTTGCTCGAGGGGACGCGCCTCCACGCCGGCGTGCTGCTGGTGGTCATCGTGGCGGCCGCGGTCTGGTGGTGGCTGCGCCGTACGGCGAGCGGGTTCCGGTTGCGGGCGGTCGGTGCCAACCCAAGCGCCGCAGCCAGTGCCGGTGGCATCGATGTGCCTCGAACCATGTTCGGCGCATTCCTCGTGAGCGGACTGTTGGCGGGGTTGGCCGGTGCCGTGGAGTACACCGGCATCACGTTCGCACTGTACGAGAACTTCTCGCCGGGTTACGGCTACACCGCCATCGCGGTTGCGCTGCTCGCGCGATTGCATCCGCTCGGGGTACTGGCCACGGCGTTGCTCTTCGGAGCGCTCGAAGCCGGTGCGAATGCCATGCAGCGCGATGCCGGGGTGCCGAGTGTGGTCGTGTCGGTGGTAGAGGCGCTGTTGATCTTGCTGGTCCTGGCGGCCGACCGCTGGCGACCGTCGCGCACCGACGAGTCGGGGACATGATGCAAGACCCGTCGGTGGGTATGGGCGTCCTGGCCGTGGGCGCGGCGCTGCTGGAGGCCACGGTGCGCACCGCCACGCCGCTGGCGTATGCCGCGTTGGGCGAAAGTGTGAGCGAGCGGGCGGGTGTGATCAACATCGGGCTTGAAGGTTCGATCATCGCAGGGGCGCTGAGCGCGACCATCGCGGCAGGGGCGATCGGGGTGGGTGGCGGCTTCGCGGCGGGTGCCGTGGCCGGCCTGCTGGTGGCTGCGCTGTTCGCGCTGTTCACGGTGGGGCTGCGGGCTGATCAGATCATCACTGGCACCGCCATCACGCTTTTCGCGCTTGGGCTCACGGGCACGGTGTATCGCACCGTGTACGGTTCGGGCGGCGTGGCCCTCACCACCCCCACGGCAGCAACGCACGCGATACCGGTGCTGTCGGCGTTCCCAGTGATCGGTCGCGCATTCTTCGCGCAGCCATTGGTGACCTACATGCTGTACGCCATCGCGCCGGCGCTCGCGTGGTGGATGCAGCGAACCCATGCCGGACTGGCGCTGCGGGCGGTGGGCGAATATCCCCCGGCAGCAATCGCGGCGGGGATTTCGCCGCGGCGCACTCAACTGTTGGCCGTGCTCTTTGCGGGGGCGATGGCCGGCGTGGCCGGCGCCACGTTGGTATTGGCACAGGCGGGGACGTTCGCGGAAGGGATGTCCGCCGGACGAGGCTTCATCGCGATCGCCATCGTGGTACTGGGACGGTGGCGCCCGCTTGGCGTTGCCGCGGCGGCCTTGTTGTTCGGGGCCGCGACTTCACTCCAGACGCTCTTTCAGTCGATGGGTTGGAGCGGCATTCCGTACCAGTGGTTCCTCGCGGTGCCCTACCTGCTCACGCTGGTCGTCCTGGCCGTCACGGGAAAGCGGGGGCGGCAGCGCGTGGTATGAAGTGTGCCACTCTCCATCGGTACACACTCGATGGAGGATGGAGCTCATGACCTATGAAACCGGCCGCGCGCATACGCGCCTGCTGTGGTGCGCGGTGATCGTTGGCGCCTCCCTGCACGGTTGCACCAGCTTCAGCAAGAAAGAGAAAGGGGCCGTGATCGGCGCGGCAGCCGGCGGGGTAGCCGGTGGAATCATTGGCCGGAACAACGGTTCGACCGCCAGGGGGGCCATCCTTGGTGCTGCCGTCGGCGGCGCCATCGGCGCCGTGATCGGCCATCAGATGGACCAGCAGGCGAAAAAGATTGAACAGCAGGTGGGGGGCGCGACCGTGGAACGAGTGGGCGAAGGCATTCAGGTCACCTTCGCGAGCGGTCTGCTGTTCGACTTCGACAGCGACCAAATCCGCAGCGAAGCCGCCAACAACCTGCGCAGTCTCGCGCAAAACCTGCGTGAATATCCCCAGTCGGAACTCCTGATCGTTGGCCACACCGACTCAGTGGGCGACGACAGTTACAATGAGGCGCTCTCCGAACGTCGCGCCCGCGCGACGGCCGACTATCTCGTCGCCCAAGGGATCTCGCGTGACCGTCTGCGCACATCGGGGCGCGGTGAAATGGAGCCGATCGCCAACGCCGACGATCAGAAGAACCGCCGCGTGGAAGTCGCGATCTATGCCAGCGATGCGTACAAGGCCGAGCTGAAGAAGGGCGGCTACTAACGACAGCAACAGCAACAGCAAACAGCACACAGCACACAGCCAGAACACGGAGACCACGGATTTACACGGAAAAAACACGGATAAGCAAAGAGCGCTTTCTGCTTATCTGTGTTGGTTCCGTGAAATTCCGTGGTCTCCGTGTTCTGGCTGTTTGCTGTTGATGTTGTTGTCCTAAAACCGATAGATCGCCGCGATCCCCGTCATCGACGGCATGCGGTCACGCGGCACCATCACCACGTCGCCGCCCATGCGCAGCACGATCTCGGCCAGATCGTCGAGAATGTCGTCGCCATGCGGATCATCCGATTGCCCATGCGAGACCTGCGCTGTTGTGCGATCGACGAGACCCGGCAACACACGATCGTCATCCACGAGCACCGTCCGCACGCGCCCGCCAAGTGCGGCCGTGGCGACCTCCGACAGCGCATCGGAGGCGAGTCCGCGCAACAGGCCCGCACCGTACTCGTCCATCAAACCTTGCAGTCGTGCCGCGTATCGCGGCTCCACGATCTCCCATGCCTTCTGCCGAAGCTCGTCGGCGGAGAATGCCTCCGGATTGCCGGCAATCGCGCGGGGAAGCAGCAGCGGATTATGGCTGACGTCGTGAAAGAGCGCGTGATACTCCGGCAGCGCGGCGAGCACCAGGGGAAGGCCCGCGTGTTTCGAATGATGTTCGAGAATAGCGCGATCGACAATGCGAAAAAACCGCGCCGTATCTTTGTCGATCTCGTCTTTGCGTGAACCCGATCCTGCGTGCATCGCGATTTGTGCGCCGCCGTGGCCGAGTCGACCGACCGAATTCAATGCCGTGTGGGCGTCGGTGACTTCGTCGCCGAGGGCCTCGATGAGTGTGCGCGGCACCGCCGCATGCAGCGCGATCTCGTCCACGGCATCGCGGTTTCCCTGAAAAAGCCGTACGTGTTCACGCGTGAGCGCGAGCAACTGGAATCGATCGGCCGACTGCAACACCCGCAACAACGGCTTGATGTGAAACGAATCCGCGACAACGGCACGCTCCGGCACCGCGCGTTGCAGCTTATACACTTTGAAGAAGTCGGCATGCAGAAACACGGCGAGTCCGTCGAGCGAGTGTGACCAGAACCGCTCCCTGTCGGCCAGTTCGTGCAACGGCGCCGTGAATGCCTCGAGTTCAGCGGCCCCCAGCACCTCGGTCAGCGACGACTCAGCCGCTCGCAGCAGATTGCGAAAGCGCACCACGTCCTGCCGTGACTCGGGAAAACGGCGGCCGGTGGGCAGATAGATCGACACACATGGACCCGTGCGATTCAACAGCAGCTCCGGGAAGTGCTCGACCATGGGCATCGTCATCGTCATCGCGGAATCCTCTGGGCTGCGGCGGGGCCCGAATACGGGGACAGCCGCCGATACAGATCCGTCTGGACGTCACGCATCGCCTCGTCACGTCCGTCTACGTGATTGTCCGTGTTCAGCTGAATGAGCATATCCTCTCGCTGTCAGGGGGAAACCACTGCGGAGTGCACGCCTTGTGCCGAGCCAGCGGGTCTGCCGGGCAGGGCGTAAACTCAGGGAGGTACGCCCCGATACCCCACTATCCCCTCAGAGACTCCACCATATGCCGATTTCGAAGACCCTGTACGGCGCGGTCATGGCCATGGCGGCGACGCCCGCCCTTCTCAACGCACAGGGTCGCCAACCGGTGACCGATGAGGCCGCCGTGATGACGCGTGCCAAAGCGGTACACGCGTCCGTCCTGTCGATCGACACGCACGTGGACATTGCGCCGGCCAATTTCACCCAGACGGGATCGAACTACACGCAACGGCTGCCGCGCACGCAGGTCGATCTTGTGAAGATGGAAGAAGGCGGACTCGGGGGGGCATTTCTCGTCGTGTATGTCGGACAGTCACCGAAGCTCGACGCCGAAGGCTTCGCCAGCGCCAATGCGCAGGCGCTGGAAAAGTTCGACGCAATTCACCGTCTCACCGAGGAGCTCGCCCCGACCCGATCCGAAATTGCGTACACGGCCGCCGATGCGCGTCGCATTCATGCCGCCGGAAAGCGCGTGATCTTCATTGGCGTGGAGAACGGCTTCCCGATCGGGGCCGATCTCACGAACGTCAAGAAGTTCTTCGATCGCGGCGGCCGCTACATGTCGCTGGCGCACAACGGACACAGCCAGCTCTCCGACTCGAATACCGGTGAGCGCGACGGCGTGTGGCTGCACAACGGTTTGAGCCCGCTTGGCCGGCAGGTCATCGTGGAGATGAACCGGCTCGGCATGATGATCGACGTCTCACACCCGTCGAAGCAGTCGATGCTGCAGACCATCGCCATCTCGAAGGCGCCGATCATCGCGTCGCATTCGGGTGTGCGCGCGATCTGCAATCACAGCCGCAACATGGACGACGAGCAGCTGCAGGCGCTGAAGAAGAACGGCGGCGTGATTCAGCTCGTGGCCTTCAACAGCTATACGAAGTGCGATCCGGCGCGCGACCTGCCCCGCGAAGCGGCACGCGCTGCCGCGATGACCGACCTGCGCACCGAGTTCGGTATCACGGCCACCGACCGCCGTGAACAACAAGCGCAGATTCAGGCGCTCGCGGACGAGAAGCGCAACGCGTATCTCGCCAAACAGGAAGACATCACGGCGCGACGCTACCCGTCGGATCCGCCAGCGACTGTGAAGGACTTCGTGAACCACATCGACTACGTAGTGAAGCTGATCGGCATCGACCACGTGGGCATCAGCTCCGACTTCGACGGCGGTGGCGGCGTCGATGGCTGGCGCAACGCATCGGAATCACTCAACGTCACGGCGGAGCTCGTACGCCGAGGCTACTCGACCGACGAGATCGCAAAGATCTGGGGTGGGAATTTGCTGCGGGTCATGGCGGAGGTGGAGAAGGCGGCCGCAGCGAAGTAGGGAGTACGAAGTAGGGGGTAAGGAGCCAGTCTCCCTACCCCCTACTGCCTACCCCGTACTTCGCAGTTACCCAAGCAGCAGCTGGAGCTCCTCGCGCCCAACCCCGGCCAGTCCGCCCTTGTCCTCGCTGAGAATGGCGTCGGCCAGTGCCCGCTTGCTGGCCTGCAACTCGAGGATTTTCGACTCGATCGTGTCCCGCGCCACCACACGCGTCGCGATGACCTGATTGGTCTGCCCGATACGGTGCGCGCGGTCGATGGCCTGCGCTTCCACCGCCGGATTCCACCACGGATCGAGCAGGTACACGTACTCGGCCGCCGTCAGATTCAGCCCGTGTCCGCCGGCCTTGAGGCTGATCAGGAACAGCGGCGGACCATCGGCCGACTGGAACCGGTCCACGCGCGCCTGCCGGTCGCGCGTCCGTCCATCGAGGTACTCGTACGGCACCTCGAGCGCGTCGAGACGCGCCCGCAGCAACGACAGGAAACTCGTGAACTGCGAGAACACCAGCACCTTGTTCCCCTCGGCCGCGATCTCCTGCAGCGCCGGCACCACCGCGTCGAGTTTGGCCGACGGCAACGACGCCTTGGTCGGATCGACCAGCGCCGGATGACAGGCCGCCTGACGCAGGCGCAGCAGCGCCTCGAGGATGTGCATCCGCGACTTGCTGATGCCGTCGCGCTCCACGCGATCGAGCAGGCTCGTGGCGTACTGACTTCGCAGCTGTTCGTAGAACGCGCGCTGCTTGGGCTCCAGCTCGACTTCGATGGTTTGCTCGATACGGGCCGGCAGCTCCTTCGCCACCATGGCCTTCG
>CANHNQ010000074.1 GCA_947462095.1 Gemmatimonadota bacterium | reverse complement strand
CTGGCGCTCGCGGGCACATCGCTGCCGATGCGCGTGATCCACCGGGCCATCGAACATGCCACCACGGCACAGGTCACCGATGCGCTGTCGGTGCTGGAAGCGAAAGGGCTGGTGATGTCCCACGGCGACAGTTGGCAACCGTCGCACGATCTCATTCTCGAACGCATGATCGCGCTGAGCACGGCGGCCGAGCAGGAGGCCACGCACGCCGGACTCGCCGAGGCAATGCTTGCAGCGGGACAGAGCACCGGCCAGATCGCTGCCACGCGACACTTCCTGAACGCACGCCTCGAGGCACGCGCCGCGCGTGTGTTTGCGCAAATCGTCGGCCGCTCCCGCCGCTCCGGCGACCCACGACATGCCCGCGACCTCGCCGCCGATGTCGTCGGCGCGCGCCCCGGATCCCGCGACGTGGACGTGCTCGTGCGTGCCGTTCCATGGTGGCAGCGCTCGGCGCGGACCGTGCGCCAGTTGGGCGTTGCCGTGACCACGATGGTGCTGCTGCTCGGCGTCGGCGTCGCGTGGTGGGCCACACGACTGCCGCCGCTGTTGGTGAGTCAGAGCGTGGTGCTGGCTGATGCCACGCCCGTGTACGGCCCGAACAGCTACCGGTTCACGCCGCCGTTACTCGTGCGGGGACGCGCGGCGCGCCCCGGCGACACCGACAGTACGCGCGTGGTGCGACTGCGCATCCCCACTGGCACGGCACGCATTCTGTCGGGGGGCGAAGCGCGCATGGACTCGTCGGGGGTGGCCATCTTCGGGGCGCTGCGGTTGCGCACCACCGACAGCATCGTGCCCCTCCGCTTCGAGGCGCCGGGGCACGCGTCCGTGACCACCGATCTCCCGATCTCCGAACAGACCAGCGATCGAGTGATGCGCGTACGCCTCCTCGAGGGGAAGATTGCGTCGCAGGTAGTACGAGGGCGCGATGCGCGCATCACGGTGGCGCGGGGTGCGCCGATCAGCGGCGTCATTCAGGTGCAATACTCGTCGGATTATCGGTCGGCTTCGGTGTGGCTCGCCATGACGCCATCGTGGGGTGATCCCCGAATCGTGGGTCGAGACGTTACCCCGGTGACGACCCCGATGCGGGACAACGTCATCGACGTGTCAATGGACTACGTGGCCCCCGACCGGCCGGGACGGTACTGGATTCTCCTCGCGCTCGCCGCGGAAGACTCGGGCGGATTCATTCTGTCGCGGTCGAACTGGACGATGGGGACGCCGCTGTGGGGAGACGGCAATGACGTGGCCTCACTTCCCGACAGCGCAATTCTCGAGGCAAACCGGACCGGCGGGACCATGGCACCGATCGCACGCTCCCGCAGCTGGCAGACAAGAACCTTCGGCAAGAAATGGCTCGACGACGCAGCGAAGTGCACGATACTCCCGCAAGGCCGCGAGGTGCCGGACGTTATCTACTGCCCCGATTCGCTAACGCTGTTCGGAATCGAGGTGATCGTGCCGTAACCGCTGCGCCGCGAGCGCGCTATTTCGAGAACCAGTAACGCATCCCGATACGCACGCCGAGCATCTCGGACGTCATCTGCGCGACACCCGGCGCCGGCTGTCCGTTCACCTTCCACGTGCTGAAGTTGCCGCTGGTGTACGTGCCGGCCGCATCCACCGACACCATCTCGGTTTGGAAGAGCATCACGCCAACGCCGACGGTCGCGCCGCCGTTGAAGGCCGTGTAGTCGCCCAGAACGCCCTGGGCGCTGGCGAACTCGAAGGCGAGCTGGCGCACGGCGAGACCCGCCTCAGCGAACGGCCGGACGCGTGCGCCCGGCAACGACATCCACCGCAGGCCAAGATCCCCCTGCACGATCGCGTAATCCGTGGACGTGGTGGCGATGCCCGACGCCGACGTGATCCGCGCCAGCCGGCCGACGAGCGACAACCGCGGCGAGGTCCCATACGCGATTTCCCCACCGAACCCGAAGGCCGCCCTGCCGCCGACTCCGGTGTAAATCGCCGTGTTCATCGTGCCGGCGACACCATGCACTTGGGCGCTGATGCCCAAGGTTGACGGAGAGAGCGATTGTCCACGCACGACCGGCGCGGCGATCAGGAAAGCAATGAGCGGCAGCGCGGCGCGGCGTGCGGAGATCGGCATACGAAAATCCCGAGGTGCGAGGAGTGTCGGGCGGACACGAGCAATCTACGGCCCGACACTCCCCATGGTGACACCGGATCGGCTACGGCTCGCGCCTCAGCGTGCCATCGTTCTGCCGTTTCCCGCGACGGGTATTGTAGCTGCGCTGCATCTGGTACTTGGCATCGATCTCGCTGAACTCGCGTTGCTCGTACCGTTCGGCCAGCACCTTGAGGTCACGCACCTGCGACTGGAGTTCCTGAGCCATGTCAGGGTCCTCCATGAGCGCGCTGCTCGACAGATCCAACGACGCCCGCAGCATGGCCTCCCGCGCCCCCTCGGCGTCCCCTTCCCGCTGACGGCGTGCGGCTTCTTCCCGGGCCTTGGCGGCGCGGGCGAGCAGCACGGCGTGCTCCACCGCCGGCACGAGCGTGGACTGCGTCTCGAGTGACGCGGCCACTCCAAGGGTCATCGAGCGGTGCTCCACGCCGCCGCCGTCGAGCAGCACATCCGCCGCCACGACCAACGTGGCAATCGGCGCCCCGCTGGCGGCTAGCGCGTCGAGCCGATCGGTCGGCACGAACAGCTCGAGCAGCACGGGCTTGGGCTCGCTGGCGTAGAGATCACCGAGATCGAAGGTGAACGTGTTGGCAACCGACGTGGCGGGCCAGCCCGAGTGCGTGGCAAACACCGTGACCGCGTCTTCCAGCGTGAGCGTGACCGAGAGCCCCTGCGCCGATACCGACAGCAGATTCCCCAGCTCCTCGGCGAGCACGTCCTGCGCCTGATCGGGGCGCTCGACATACCAGCTGTTGCCGCCGCCGGCGTCCGCCATGGCGCGCAGGAGCGCGTCGTCGTACCCCTCGCCGACGCCGATCGTGGTGGTGGTGATCCCCATCGCGCGGGCGGTGCGGGCCAGCTCCACCAGCGTCGCGGGTTCGATGATGCCGACATTGGCGTGTCCATCGGTGAGCAACACGATGCGGCGCGACGACCCCTCGAGGGAGCCGAGCATGCCGAGGGCCTGCTCCATATGCTGACGACCGCGCAGCCACCCGCCGCTCAGATTCGTGCTCCCACCCGTGTAGATGCCGCTCACCTGCTGCACCAGCTGAAACTGCCGCGCCCGCGGGGCGGGCGGGGCCACGACGTCCACCTGATCGTCGAAGGCAATCACGGAGACCACGTCATCGGGGTGCAGGCGCTCGACGGCGTTGATCGAGGCGGCCTTGGCGGCCTCGAGGCGATTGCCGCCCATCGACGCGCTGCGGTCAAGGACAAGCGAAATGGCCAGCGGGGTGCGCTGGCGGTGCGCCGGCACCTGGCCGGCGATGGTGAGGAGGGCCCGGACCACGACACCGTCGGGGCCGGCGGGGGGGACTATGGGCTGGTGATCGACGAGCAGAATGGCATCCATCAGACGAACTCCGCGTTGGAGGATGTCTGTAGGGTACGGGAGGGGTGTGACAGTCGCGTCTCGTTCGGGGACCAGCCGCCCGTCTCACCGGCTGGCCACACGAATGACGGTGAAATGACGCCGACTCAGCATGATGCGTTCCAATGAATTCATTGCCGAACGTCTTGGATTCGCTGGATCCCGACCGACCGGCTCCGTTTCTGCTGAGAACCCTTGGCACGACGGAGCTGGTCGGTTCGGGAGCGGCGGGGCCACAGGCCGAACGCCTGCTCGGCGCGGGGAAACCGCTCGCCCTGTTGGCGTACTGCGCGAGCGCGCGGAATCGCGACCATTCGCGCGACCTGCTGGCCTCGTTGCTCTGGCCACAGGCCGGCAGCGATCGCAGTCGCCACAATCTCCGGCAGGCGCTCTGGCGGCTGCGGCGCGCCATCGGCGATGCGCTCGAAACCCGCGACGATGTGGTGGTCCGGCTGGACGCGTCGGTCGCCACTGACCGCGAGCAGTTTCTCGAGGCGGTACATCGGGACGACGGCGAAGGCGCGTTGCGGGCGTATACGGGTCCGTTTCTGGCCGGACTGTCGCTCCCCGACGGCGATGCCTTCGAGGACTGGGCCGCGCTGGAACGCCGACATCTCGAGGAGTCGCTGCTGCGGGTGGTCGAGCCGTATCTGCGCGACCTGGTGAGCCGCGGCCGGCCGGCGCAGGGGCGCGAAGCCCTCGAGCGGCTGTTACAGGTGGCGCCGGAGCATCTGGAAGCGCGCCGCATCGCGGTCGAGTTGCTGCTGTTGCTCGGGGACCGCGCAGCCGCACGGCGTGAGGCCGAGGTGCTGGAGCAGTTGGCGCGCACCGAGGAGTCGCCGCTGTCCGCGCGGGCCGCCGCCGCGGTCGCGAAGGCGCACGAGCGCGATGGCCCGGAGGCCGCCGCCAGCGAGCCCGGTGGTGACGCGGTGGCGCCCTTCACCCTCGATCTGGTGGGGCGCGAGGAGAGCTTCACCGTCGTGCTCACGGCGTGGGCGCGCGCGCGCGCCGGCGCCACGCAGATCGTGTCGGTCACCGGCGGGGCCGGCATCGGCAAGAGCCGGCTGCTCACCGCCATCGCGGCACGCTGCCAAGGGCGCCGGGGACGGACGGTGACCGTGCGGGCCAATCCCGGTGAACGGGAGGTGCCGTTTGGCTTCGCGGCGGCGATCGCGCAGGCGCTGGCGTCGCAACCCGGCGCGGCCGGCATCAACACCGACAGCGCCCGCGAGCTCGTGGCGCTCGATCCGGGGCTGGCCAGTCTGTTCGCCGTCACCCCCTCACCCACCGAAGGGGGCGAGGCGGTGCGGCGTCGCGCCCTCGCCCTGTACGACCTCGTCTCGGCAATCGCCGAGCAGGAACCGCTCGCCCTGCTCCTGGACGATCTGCACTGGGCCGATACCGCGTCCCGGCAGCTGATGGCCATCGTGATGGGGCGTAGCACCGATCTGGCGCTGATGGTGGTCACCACGTCGCGTGGTGGTGCGGCGGGGCTGGTCGAGCACCGGGCGCTGGTATCGCTGCCCCTGGTGCCACTCGAGCACGATGCGGTGGTCGACGCCATCCGCAGCAGCGGCGAGTGGCCCGAGCACGAGGGGGCGCAGCGCTTCATTGCCACCGTGGCCGACGCCTGTCAGGGCATTCCGCTGGGGGTCGTGGAACGCCTGTCGCTGGCGCAGGAGCGCGGCGACCTCGTGCTGCGGGACGGGGGCTGGACATCAGCCGACTGGGCGGGTGCCGCGCGGGAGTCGGCGATCGCCTCACCGCTCGACCACCGGTTGCGCGCCTGCTCCGACGACGAACGCGCGCTCCTCGCGATCTTTGCGGTGGCCGGCACGCCGCTCGCGCCTGATACGCTGGCGGAGTGCGCCACCGATGCCGCCGTGGCACTCCGCGGCCTCGAATCCAAGGGATTCGTGGTGCGCGATCACGACACGTGGCAGCCGTCGCACGACGTGGTGCTGGAGCGGACGCAGGCGCTCTGCTCCGCCGACGAACTGCGCACCGCGCGCCGCACGCTCGCCGCGGCACTGGCCGCGTCGGCGCGTCACGAGGGATTCGCCACCGCCGTCCGTCTCTTCGTCCGCGCGCACGACGATGCGCAGGCGGCCGTCGTGTTCGAACGGATCGTGACGCGGGCGCGTCGCAGCGGTGATCCGCGCCACGCGCAGGATCTGCTCGGTGACACCATCGCCGAGGTGCTGCCGGCGGAGCGTATCCGCACGTTGCTGTCGCGCGTGTCCCTCTGGCAGCGCGTGCCGTCAGTACGCGCCCGCGTGGTGGCCATTGCCGCATCACTCGTTGCCATGGTCACCATGGGCGTGGCCTGGTCGGCGATGCGCGTGCCGTCGCTGTCGCTGGCGCAGACCGCCGCCACGTACTACAGCGCCCAGCAGTTTGCCGAGGGCGCGATCCGTCCCACGCCCGCACTGATCGTGCAACTCGGCGACGCGCGCCCCGACGACCCGCCCACCATGGTACATGTGCGCGTGTTAACCGAGGGAGCGGACATCCTGGCGGGCGATTCCGTGCTGTCGGACAGCGGCATGGCCTCGTTCGGCGCGCTGCGACTGCGGGCGCGCGGCGAGGCGGTTGCGTTGCGTTTTGAGGCCGATGGCTATCGCCCGGTGGACTTCGTCGTGCCGCGCAATGCCATTGGCATCGCCGGCGGCCCCGGGGCTGGCTCGATGCGGATCATCGACGGACGGTTGGCCGGTCAGCCACTCACGATGGCGCGGGCTCGGATCGAGGTCGCCCCCGGCGCCGCGATCGATGGGCTCGTGCAGATCGAGTACAACGCCCAGTGGAGTGCGGCCTCGGTGTGGCTGGCGGTGAGCCCCACGTGGGGCGACGCAGCGCGCGTGGCGCGGGATCTGTATCCGGTCGCCACCCCGGTGCGCCGCGAGGTCATCGATATCCCGATCGCCCAGCAGGCGCCAACCACGCCGGGGCGCTACTGGATCCTTATGGCCATTTCGGCAGAACCGGCGGGTAACTTCATTGCCTCCGGCACGAACTGGACGGTGGGAACACCCGTGTGGGGTGACGGGAACGACTTGGCGTCACTGCCGGACAGCGTGCTGCTGGAGGCGCAGCAGCGCGGCTTGATTCGCACGTCGAGGGCCTATGCACTGGACCAGAACGAGAGCGCGTGTCGCCTCGGCGGCGGACCAGGTGGCGGGCGGCCCACGCTCAAGTACTGCTACGGCCAGCTGGCCATGACCGCCGTCGAAGTGATCGTGCGCTGACGGGCGTCAGTCGTCCGGCGAGTGCTTCATCACGCTTTCGATTTTGGGCAGCACCGATACAATGCGCCCGAGAATCAGGATGGTGAACGCCACCGCCACCAAGCCCTGCATCGCGCTCACGAAGCGGGCCGTGCCCACAGGCCGGATGTCGCCGTAGCCGATCGTGAGCTGCGTGACCACGCTGTAGTAGATCGCATCGAGCCACGTGTCGGCACCGGCAAGCTGCTCGAGCATGGTGACGTACACGATGCCGAAGCAGATGAGCAGCTCGAGATAGTTCAGAAAGCTGAGCACCAGCGTGCGCACCGCCGAGGAAATCATGATGCGCTCATCGGTACGGAGCTGATCGAACACGCTCAGATTCACCGACGACTGAAAAATGTCGAGAATGCGGATCGTGGCCAGCACCCGCGGGATCCACAGCGGCCACCCGACGTCGAGTTCGGTGAACAGCAGGAGCAGCAGTTCGATCGCGAACCACGTGAGGATGTACAGCTCCTTGCGACGCGACCGGATCGCCGTGGCCGCCTGCGGATTATTCCGGAACGCCTCGGAGTTCACGTGTGCCACGCGGCTGCCCCCCGCGATGCGGCTCGGCGAGAGCTGGTGCAGCAACCAGAACACGCGCTCGAAAAACCACGTAATGATCGAGTACTCGCGCAGCTGCTTCCCCAGCAGACGGCGTCGCATCAGGGGCGGCCCCGCCGGCGCGATGCGGCACGCAGGGCCAGTCCGGTCATCAGCAGTCCGAATGCGATCATCACGATGCCCCACGTGCGATTGATATTGACCCCTGCCGACGGCGCATACATCGCCGTATCCGCGTTGGTCACGACGCCGAACGCGGTGAGAATGACGCCGAGCACCAGGAAGAGCAGGCCGATCGGCAGGCGAAGGTCCATTGCGGAAGATGCACTCATGGGTCGGCGTCCGGTGTGGGAAAGATGGAGGGCGCTTAGAAGAAGAGTACGTTGAGCAGTCCCATGCCGCTCAGCACGGCCAGTGCACACACCGACGGCTTCTGATACCAGTGGCGCACATGGTCCACCGGCTTGGGTGTGAGCGAGTACACCAGCCCTTCGAGTTCGGTATCCGGCCGCGGCGTGGTGATCACGCTGACCACGATCGTCACCGCGAAGCAGGTGGTGAAGGCCGCAATCGCGGTCCAGAACGTCTGCGCCATTTCACTGGGGTACGTGAGCAGCGTACCGAAGTATCCACCCTTCACCCCGGGCGATGAGCCCGCCGCGAGGGAGATTCCATGATGAATGGCAGGCGCGACCGTGCCGGCCACCAGCCCCCAGAAGGCGCCGTGTCCTGTGCTGCGCTTCCAGAACATGCCCAGTGCAAACGTGGCGAACAGCGGCGCGTTCACAAAGGCGAACACGAGCTGCAGGAATTCCATGATGTTGTTGAAGGCGCCGGCCACGTACGCCGCCGCCACCGACAGCGCGATCCCACCCACCGTGGCCGCACGTCCCATCCAGAGGTAGTGATCGTCGCTGCCGTTGGGCTTGATGTGCGCCTGATAGATGTCGTACGTCCACACGGTGTTGAACGCCGTGACATTGCCGGCCATCCCCGACATGAACGACGCGATCAACGCGGTGAGGCCGAGTCCGAGCATGCCGGTGGGGAACAGCTTCACCAGCATCATCGGCGTGGCGAGATCGTAGTCAAGCACCACGTGGCCCAGGCTGTCCATGAGCGGCGCACCCGACGCCGTGAGCTTGGCCGGGATCACGCCGTCGCCCATCGCCATCGCGATCATGCCGGGCACGATGACGAGAAACGGGAACAGCATCTTCGGCACGGCGGCAATGAGCGGCGTACGCCGCGCGGCCGTCATGGAATCGGCGGCCATGGCGCGCTGCACCACGAGGAAGTCGGTACACCAGTATCCGAACGACAGCACGAAGCCCAGCCCCATCACCATGCCGAACCACTCGATGCCGATGGAGTTGGTGGCCGCCGAACCCATCCCCTGCCACGCATGCGTGTACGCATACTCGGGCAAACCGCGCGCCGTGGCGGCGGTGGCGAGCTTGGCCGTCATGCCACTCCAGCCACCCACGTTCTTGAGGCCGATCCACACCAGCGGCGCAAAGCCGAACACGATCATGAAGAACTGCAGCACTTCGTTGTAGATCGCACTGGTGAGACCGCCCAACAACACGTACGCCAGCACGATGCCGGCCGACACCAGTACACTGGTATCGAAGTCCCACCCCAGCAGCAGATTCAACAGTTTGCCCATGGCGTACATGGACACGCCGCTCGAGAACACCGTCATCGCGGCGAAGGCCAGCGCATTCAGCGTGCGGGTCTTTTCGTCGAAGCGCAGCTTGAGGTACTCGGGCACCGATCGCGCGCGAGATCCGTAGTAAAACGGCATCATGAAGATCCCCACGAACAGCATCGCCGGGATCGCGCCGATCCAGTAGAAGTGTGCGGTGGCGATGCCGTATTTCGCCCCCGACGCGCCCATGCCGATCACTTCCTGCGCGCCCAGATTCGCCGACAGGAACGCGAGCCCCGTGACCCAGGGTGGCAACGATCGCCCCGACAGCAGAAAGTCGTTCGAGGTGCGCATCGTGCGGCGCAGCGCCCAGCCAATGCCGAGCACGACGGCGAAGTAGATCGCCATCATGACGTAGTCCAACGCGGTGATCTGGGTCATGGTGGTGCTGGAGGGATCGGCCGTGGTGCGCTTCGTGGTGTGCCATCCAACACCCCCGTGTGCGTGATGTCAAGATTATTATCCATCCATGCTGTTCCCTCGCGCTGCCGGCATCCTGCTGCATCCCACCTCGCTCCCATCTCCCGGCGGCATCGGGGATATGGGTCCCGATGCGTTCCGCTTCGTGCGGTGGCTGGCCGATGCAGGGATGACGATCTGGCAGGTGCTTCCACTTGGCCCGACCGGCTACGGCGACAGCCCCTATCAGTGCTTCTCCGCGTTCGCCGGTAATCCACTGCTGATTCACGTGCCCGAGCAGGCACGCGCGCACGTCGGGTTCGAAGCGGAACCCGCTGACCCGCACGTGTGCGACTTCGGCACCGTGATCCCGGCCAAACGGGCGCGCCTCAACGCCTGGCTCGGCGCGTTGCCGTACGACGACGCCGTGCACCGCTTCGTGCGCGAGCAGGAGTCGTGGCTGCCGGACTACGCGCTGTTCATGGCGCTCAAGGAAGCGCACGGGGGCGCCGCATGGCCCTCATGGGAACGCGGCGCCGCACACCGCGAGCCCGAGGCGCTGCGCCGATGGCGCGAGACGCTGCGCCCCACGATCGAGCGCTGCTACAAAGAGCAATTTGTGTTCTTCGGACAGTTCCACGCGCTGCGCACCGCATGTACCGCGCACGGCATCCAGCTCATGGGTGACGTGCCGATTTTCGTCGCGCACGATTCTGCCGACGTGTGGGCCAATCGGGCGCTGTTCAAACTGAACGACGATGGGAGCCTCATCGTGCAGGCCGGTGTGCCGCCGGACTATTTCAGCGAGACGGGTCAGCTCTGGGGCAATCCGCTCTACGATTGGGACGCCATGGCGCGCGATGGGTATCGCTGGTGGGTCGAACGCATGCGCGCGGCGCTGGCGATGTTCGACGTCGTCCGTCTCGACCACTTCCGCGGATTCGAGGCCTTCTGGGAGGTCCCCGCCGCTGACATCACCGCCGTGCATGGTCGGTGGGTGCAGGGGCCGGGCGCGGCACTCTTCACGGCGCTCACCGCGGCGCTAGGGCCGATGCCGATCGTGGCCGAGAATCTCGGACTCATCACGCCGGAGGTGGAAGCGCTGCGCGCGCAGTTCGGATATCCCGGCATGGCGATTCTCCAGTTTGCGTTCAACGACCCGGCCTCGTCGTTCATTCCCCATCGTCATGACCGCGAACTGGTGGTGTACACGGGCACGCACGACAACGACACCACGGTGGGGTGGTGGCAGTCGTCCGGCGCCGACGATTCCACGCGGGCAGCCGAGGACGTCGAGCAGGAGAAGGCGTTCGCGCGGAGATATCTGCACACCGACGGCCGCGAGATCCACTGGGCGATGATCCGCGCGGCGTTCGCGTCGGTGGCGAACACCGCGCTCGTGCCACTGCAGGATGTGCTGGGGCTCGGCAGCGACACGCGGATGAATCTTCCCGGTCGGCAGGCGGGCAACTGGAGTTTCCGCTTTACGTGGGATCAGCTACCCGTACCGCTCACCGCCCGCGTACGCGAGCTCGCGCGAACCTACGGCCGCTAGCGGTGGCGTTCGCCACCGGGGACGTGCGCTTCGTCCACTTCACCCGGCGGCGGCGGCTCGTAGGCGTAGGTCAGCACCATCGACACGATCCAACCGATCACCGTCCAGCCCAACAGCAGGTTGATGGCGGTGATCTTCCAGCGCCGCGAACTGCCCCGCTTCCACGCCAGCATCGACGGCAGGATGTAGAGGCCAGCGAGGGCGATGATCATCACCTGGCCCTTCGGTACGCCAGACCCGACGAAGCGACCGTCGAAATCCGCGGGGGGATCGAGCGACTGGAGGAGCAGGGCGGGCAACAGGGCGGGCACCATCACCGAAATATAGGCCGATGCGCGAGCCAGCCCGTGCCGTGACTTTCCCCCATCCAGACGCCATCATCAGGGAGGCCGTGTTCTGCCACCCTCTTTTCCCGACGAACTCTCCATGATCAGCGACCGTCGTGCGTTCCTGAAATCGACCGGCCTCAGTGCAGCAGCGCTGGCGTCGGCCTCCTCCGTGCTGCACGCCGCGGAACCGACCTCCCTGCCGCCCAATTCCGCGGCGGAGGAGCTGCAGGCCTGGGAACAAGCGCAGCAGGAAACGTGGGACGTTTCGTGGGCCAAGCGGGTGACCGGCAAACACAAGGCCATGTTTGACGTGCCGGAGATCGAAGGCGGCGTGGGCATTTTCCGCGCGGGGATCTGGGGTCAGCAATACACCGAGGTCCTGAAACTCGCGCCGGGCGACTTGAGCACCGTCATCGTGATCCGGCATGCCGCGATCCCGCTGGCGATGACCTCCGAATTCTGGGCCACGTACGGGCTCGGCAAGTCGCTCAAGATCAAGGATGACAAGGGCAAGAAGTGGACGATGGTGAATCCCATGCTGTCCACGCCCGCCACCGATCCGAAGGTGGCATCGTCCAACTACCTGCTCGACAAGCAGATCGCCAAGGGTGCGATCGCCCTCGGCTGCAATCTCGCCTTTCGCCAGATGGTGTCGATTGTCGCGAAGCAGGACAAGCTGTCGCCCGCCGCTGCCCGCGAAAAGGCCAAGACGTTCCTGGTGCCCGGCGTGATCATGCAGCCGTCGGGGATATTTGCGAACGTGATGGCGGAAGAAGCGGGGTGCGTGTTTGTGAACGCGGTGTAACTGCGGTGGAACTGCCAACGGCTTAGGAAGCAGGAAGGAGGGGGTCAGGGGGGAGGAAGCAGGCGAACCGCGCGTGGTCCCCTGCATCCTCCTTCCTGACCCCCTCCTCCCTGCTTCCTAAGCTTTTGGCAGTTAGCGATCCCGCTTAAACCGCATCCGACAACGACGAAAACGTAAAGTCTCTGACTTTGATCGGCGGCATATACACCGCACCACCGGCGCCAAGGTTCTCCGACGCGTTAATGCGAATCGTCGGACCCATCGCTTCCAGATTGTTCAGGAAGAAGATCGGCGACTCGTTAAAGCGGAAGTTCTTGATGGGGCGCGTGACCTTGCCGTTCTCGATCAGGAACGTGCCGTCGCGCGTGAGGCCCGTGTAGAGAATCGTGCGCGGATCGACACCACGGATGTACCAGAAGCGCGTGACCAGAATGCCGCGCTCGGTGTTCTTCACCATGTCGGCGATGCTCGTGGTGCCGCCGAGCATGCGCAGCGACCGCGCGCCGCCGCCACCGCCACCGCCGCCACCACCACCGCCAGCGCGCGTGGGCGGCACGCCCTGCTTCTGCGCCCAGAAGCGATCGTAGTTCAGGTTCTTCACCACGCCGTTCTCGATCCACGTGACTTTCTCGAGCGGCATGCCGTCGCCGTCGTAGCCGCCGCTCGTGCTCGGCGAATCGGCCGGGTCGGTGAGCAGCGTGACGCGCTCGTCGACCACCTTGAGCCCGATCTTGTTGCCACCGCCCGGCTTCGAGAAGAACGAGCGACCTTCATCGGCGGAACGGGCCTGCATCGCCCCGGCGATCAGCTGCACCAGATTGCCCACGGCCGTCGGCTCGAGAATCGTGGTGTAGCGCCCCGGCTCGATCGCCACCGGATTGCGCGAGTCCTTGGCCTTCTGCACCGCCGTGGCGGCCACGCGCGCCGGGTCGAGATCGGCGAACGTGTTACCGTCGGTGCACGCCCAGCCGGAGCCGGTGCCATCGGGCGAGCGCACGGTGGTCGTCATCGTGACCGACGAACTGGAGTCGTACGCAAACAGTCCCTTCGAGTTCGCGAGCGCCGATGCGCCGGCGCGGCACTCGATGAAGCCCGTCGCAATCAATTCGCTGGCACGCGCCAGTTCGGTTACGATCTTCGAGGCGGCGGCACGCTCGGTGGGCGTGGGCAGCGTGATGCTGCGATCGCGCGGCGATGGATACGTCTGCGCGCCAAGCTCCGGCATGCGCTCCGGATTGGGTGGCACGAGCTTCGCGATTTCATACGCCTGCTTCGCCGCCGCCGCGAGTGAGGCTTCGTCGAGACGGTTGGTGTTCACGCTCGCGGCGCGATTGCCCGAATACGCGGTGATCGTGACCTGCGTATCCTGATTTTCACCCGAGGTGGTGACCTGATTCAACGCGAAGCGCGTGTCCGCACGCGCCGCGCTGTTGATCGAAACGCGGGTCTCTTCCGCCGGCGAGTTGCGCAGCGCACGCTGTGCGATCTCCTGCGCCTCGGCGCGGGTGAGGATGCCGGCCGGCGCGTACAGAGAACGGGGGCCGAAGTCGCTCATGCCCTCCTCCCGGTGTTGATGATGTTGGTCTGCTGGAAGAGCGACGGCACGCAGCCGTGGCTCACGGAATTGGACTGCCCCGGCTGCCCCTTGGCGTCGCCGAAGGCGCCGCCGAGCTCGTAGCTCTTCTGGCCGCCGATCGCCTTGAGCGACTTCCAGAATTCGGGCGTGCGGAACTGATACGCCACGTCCTTGAGCTGGCCCACGATCTTGCCACCCTTCACTTCGTAGAAGATCTGGCCGGCGAACTGGCCGTTGTAGCGCTGCTGATCGATCGAGAACGAGCCGTCGCCCACGATCGCGATGCCCTTGTCCATCTTGCCGATCATGCTGTCGAACGTGTCGTCGTTGTTCCCCGGCACCATGCTCACATTGGGCATGCGCTGGAACTGCACGTCGGCCCAGCTCTGCGCATACGAGCAGCCGTACGAGCGCACCGGCTTGCCGACGCTCGTGTAGTAGTCGGTCATCATCGTGGCCTGCTCGCGCGTGGTCTGATAATCCACGAACACGCCGTTCTTGATGATGTCGAACTTCACCGGCTTCACCGCTTCGTCGTCCCAGCCGATGGCGCCGAGCGATCCCTTCTGCTCGCGATCGCCCACGATGTTCAGCAGGTCCGATCCGATGCGCAGCTTGCCCAGCACCTGCGCCGGCGGCGCGATGAAGCTGGTGCCGGCGTAGTTGGCTTCGAAGCCCAGCGCGCGATCGAGCTCGGTGGGGTGCGCGATCACTTCGTGCACCGTGAGCCACAGGTTGGACGGGTGCAGCAGCAGGTCGTAGCGACCGGGCTCCACCGGCTTGGCGCTCAGCTTCTGCACCGCCAGCTCCGCCCACTTGGGCGCGCGCTCGGCCATCTTCGAGTTGATCACCCACTCATAGCCCAATCCCATCGGCGCAATCTCACTGCTCTGCACCGTCTGGAAGTCAGAGAAGTCGGCCGACACCGCCGTGACCGACATGCTGGGCGACGTGCGATAGATCGTCTGCACGAGGAAGGATCCGTCGCTGGTCATGAGCGACTTCTCTTCGCGCAGGAAGAACATGCTCGACGTGACGTTGCGGATCCCCTTCACCGCGAGCGCCGACTCGTTGGCAGCCAGCAACAGCGCGACCTTGTCGGTGATGGCGACGTTGAACGGATCGGTTTCGATGGGGCTCTTCCACTCGCCCACCTGATTGCCGGGCGTGGGCGCGAGCTGCACCGGGCGCAGCTGACTGGCGCGATTGGCGCGGGCCTGCTCGAGCGCGGCACGGGTGGCGTTGGCCACCGAGTCCGTGTCGAGGCGGCTGGTGGCGGCGAAGCCCCACGCACCGTCCACCAGCGTACGCACGCCGAGTCCGAAGGTGTCGGTGTCGCTCACCCCCTGCACGATGCGATCGCGCGTATTCACGTTCTGCTGGCGGCGGGCCGCCACGCGGACGTCGGCGTAGGAGGCACCGCCGGTCTTGGCGACGTCGAGCGCCGCCTGCATGAGGGCCTTGATGGCCGGATCGTCGGCCGACGGCAAGTCGGACGAGATGAGGCCGGGGGCGGCAATCAGCGAGCCGGAGGGGGAGAGCGCGGAGGCCGATCGCGAAGCGACCAGACTGCCGGCGGCCACGGCGGCGCTTGCCTTGAGAAAATCGCGGCGGGAGCGTGTCATGAGCAGATCATGAGCAGGGCGGGAGGGGACGCGGACCCGCCCACGGGCGTGCGATGGGCGTCTCCGGAGGGACCAACGATCGTTGCAACTTACGCGACCGGCGGCACTCCTGTTGAGTGTCGTGCGCCGGACTTGGCGGTAGTTTTCCGGTTGCCGGCCCGGGCCATCACGGTGCGGGCTGCCCCTCACGCTCTCGCCGCTGGAGCCTTCCCGCTCATGTCCCCGCTCCGTCGTCCCTCGCTGACCGTCGCGCTCCCCGTTGCGCTCGCGCTGACCGTTCCGCTCGCGCTCTCCGCGCAGATCCTCCAGAAAGCGCCCGGCGCCCCGACCACGCTCACGCCGGCGCAGCAGGACGCCCGCGCGATCTACAAGGAGATGGTCGAGATCAACACGGTCGACTCCGTGGGATCGGTGACGAAGGCCGCACAGGCCGTCGCGGCCCGCTTCAAGGCGGCAGGCTTCCCGGCCGGGGATATTCACGTGGTAGGCCCGGCCAGCGCCCCGGCCAAGCAGAATCTGGTCGTGCGCTACCGTGGCAAAGGCCGCGGCAAGCCGATCCTGCTGCTGGCCCACCTGGATGTGGTGGCGGCACTCCGCAGCGATTGGCCACGCGACCCGTTCACCATGACCGAACAGGACGGCTACTTCCTGGGACGCGGCGTGGCCGACGACAAGTCGATGGCGGCGATTCTCACCGCCAACGTGCTGCGCTACAAGAAAGAAGGGTGGGTCCCCGAGCGCGATCTCATTCTGGCGCTCACCGCTGACGAAGAGGGCGGCGGCGAGAACGGCGTGAGCTGGCTGATCGCCAACCATCGCGAGCTGATCGATGCCGAGTATGCGATCAACGAAGGGGGCGGCGGCACGCTGCAGGACGACAAGCCGCTGTTCCACTCGATTCAGGCCGCGGAGAAGGTGTACAACGACTTCACGCTGACCGTGCTCAACACGGGCGGCCATTCGAGCGTGCCGCGCAAGGACAATGCGATCTACTCCCTCGCGAACGCGTTGGCCCGCATCGAGAAGTACACGTTCCCGGTGGAACTCAACGACGTCACACGTCCGTTCTTCGAGCAGACGGCAAAGGTCGAAATGCCCTCGCTGTCGGCCGCCATGAAGGCGCTGGTGGCCAATCCCACCGACACCGCGGCTGCCCGCATTATTTCCAGCGATCCGCGCTATGCGTCGATGCTGCGCACCACCTGCGTGGCCACCCGACTGTCGGCGGGACACGCCAACAACGCCCTGCCGCAGACGGCCACGGCGAATGTGAACTGCCGCATCGCCCCCACGAGCACGGGGTCGCAGGTGAAGGCCGCGCTGGAGCAGGTGATCGGTGACGCGACGGTGAAGGTCACCGGCTCACGTGAGGATCGCAAAGACGGCGCGCCGGGCCCGATCAACGCCACGTTGCTGCAGGCGACCACGCAACTCACGAACAAGATGTTCGGCGGTGTGCCCGTGATCCCCACGATGAGCACCGGTGCCACCGATGGGTACCGGCTGCGCGCCGTGGGGATCCCCACCTACGGCGTCAGCGGCATCTTCTCGTCGCCCGGCGAAACCAACGCGCATGGGCGCGACGAGAAGTTGCGCGTGAAGAGCTTCTACGACGGACTCGACTTCCTGTACGAACTGG
>CANHNQ010000073.1 GCA_947462095.1 Gemmatimonadota bacterium | reverse complement strand
TCCCTTGACCGTCTTCGGCCGACCCGTGAGCCTTCTCCCATGTCTGTCCCGAACGACCTCGGTCTCCCCGGCGCGCTCCCCTCGCGCGATCGGCTCGCCCTCCGCCGCTGGCTGCTGCTCTCCATCGTGTCGGTGTTCATCGCCGTGGCCGTGGGCGGTATCACCCGGCTCACCGAGAGCGGACTCTCCATCACCGAGTGGAAACCGGTGTCCGGGGCGTTGCCCCCGTCGAGCGACGCGTCGTGGGCGTCGGAGTTCGCGAAATTCCAGCGGATTCCGCAGGCGAGCAGCACACACGCCGGCCTGTCGCTCAGCCAATTCAAGTGGATCTATTGGTGGGAGTGGTTCCACCGCAACGTGGCCCGCACGGTGGGGCTGGTGTTCGCGATCCCGTGGCTCGTGTTCATGGTGCAATCGCGCATTCCGCGCCAACTGCGCCTGCGTCTCACGGCCCTGCCACTGCTCACGCTTGGTCAGGGGGCGCTCGGCTGGTACATGGTGCAAAGCGGCCTTGTGGAACGCATCAGTGTGAGCGCCTACCGGCTCACGGCGCATCTGGGGCTCGCGCTCGGCATTCTGTCCGTGAGCGTGTGGACCTACAGCGAATTGCGTGAGCGCTCGCTGGGGGAGCGCCACGAAGGCGTGGTGACGTCGCACCGCTGGCAGCGCGCGTTGTTGGGTGCGACGACGCTGCTGGCCATCACGGTGCTCTCCGGCGGCTTTGTGGCGGGGCTTCGTGGCGGCCGGATCTTCAACGAGTTCCCGCTCATGGGCGGGCAGGTGGTCCCCCCCGGGTATGGCACACTGACGCCGTGGTGGACGAACGCGTTCGAAAACCCGGCAGCGGCGCAGTTCCACCATCGGCTGCTCGCCATCGCCGTCGCGGCGTTCATCGTGACGTTGGCGTGGCGTGCGCGTCGTGCGCAGCTGCCCCAACGGGTGCAGCGCGCCGTCTACGCCTTTGGTGCGGTGATCACCACGCAGATCGTGTTGGGTATCACGATGCTGCTGCTGGCCGTGCCGGTGCCACTGGGAGTGCTGCACCAGTTCACCGGCGTGCTGGCGCTCACCGCGGCGCTGGTGGCCACGCAGCGGGCGATCGCCTCGGGGGCGACCGTGTCGGCGCCGACCGACGCGGTGCAGGCCGTCTAACGGCCCACCGCGCCCCGCTTCGCGTCGGCGTCCACGTCCGCTTCCCACGCCGCGAGTAAGGCCTGCAGTTCGCGCACGATCGCCGGATGGCTCGCGGCGACGTCGTGCCGTTCTCCGATGTCGGTGGGCAGATCGAACAGCAGCAGATCATCGCCGTCCACCAGCAGCTTCCAACGCCCGCGCCGCACGGCGCGCTGCTGACGTTCGCGGGTATCGATGCGCCAGAACAGCGGCCGTTCGGCGAGCGTGGTGCGCCCCGCCAGCATCGGCACCAGGTCGCGCCCTTCAAAGCTGCCGGGGATGGCGCGGCCCGCGGCGGCGAGCACGGTGGCGGTCAGATCCATCGTGATGCCGGGCGTGCGCATGGTGCGCCCCGCCGGTAACACGGTGGGCCACCAGAAGATCGCCGGCACGCGGATGCCACCTTCCCAGAGTGTGTCCTTGCGATGGAAGAGCGGCGCATTGTTCGACAGCCACTCGCCGCCGTTGTCGTTCGTGAAAATCACCAGCGTGTTCTGGTCGAGCCCACGCTTCTTGAGCGTGGCCATAATGGTGCCGATGCCACCGTCGGCGTGTTCGAGCATCGCGACATAATCGGCGCGGGTGGCGGGGATGGAGTCGTCGGGTCCTTGAAAGCGTCCGTTGTTCGCCGCGCGCGTGGGATGACCGGGACGCTGAAAGGGCCAATGGGCGGCGTTGTACGCGACCTCGAGAAAGAACGGCGTCGTGGCGTTGTTCTCGATGAAGCGCACGGCGCGCGACGTGATCAGGTCGGTCATGTAGCCGGTGTCGCTCACCGCGACGCCGTTTTCGTTCAGGTCGGGGAGGCCGTCGATGCCGCGGGTGTGCGTGTAGAAGTCGACGTAGCCGGCGAGAAACCCATAGAAGTAGTCGAACCCGTGTGCGTTGGGCGAATACTCGGGGCGATAGCCGAGATGCCACTTGCCCACGAGCCCCGTACGGTAGCCGGCGTTCTTGAGCAGACGCGGCAGGGTGCTGCCGTTGGCCGGCAGCCCCGCGTCCAGCGACGGGCCGGTCGTGCTCAGGGCGCGCTCCAGCGCTGCGCGCTGCGGATAGCGGCCGGAAATGAGCGCGGCGCGTGTGGGCGTGCACTGCGGCGACGCGTAGAAATCGGTGAGGCGTACGCCACCGCGCGCGAGCCGGTCGATGTTGGGCGTCCGGATATCGCGCGCGCCGTAGCTGCCGATGTCGCCGTAGCCGACGTCATCGGTGAGAATCAGCACGATGTTGGGTCGCGCCGCTGCCGGCGTGGTCGTTCGTGCCGTCGTTCGCGCGGTTGATTGCGCCGTTGATTGCGCCGTTGATTGCGCGGTGAGGCGCGGCGCCGATGCGATGAGCAGGAGCGCCGACAGCGTCAGCCCGATGCGTTGCACGACCGTCATGCGCGTTGTCTCCCGTACCCGGTAATCACCGCGAACAGCACCATGGCCACCAGTGCCCACGCGTAGGTGTTGTACATCCCCACGGTGCCGGCGGCCAGCGGCGGCATGCCGAAGGCCTCGCCGCTGCGACTGGCGCTGGCGGTCAGAATCGTGGGGAGAAAATACGGCAACAGGAACGGCCACGTGCACACGGTGAGATCGAGCAGATTGGCGCGCCGATAGCCGTCGATGCCGAAGCGTTCACCGGTCTGCCGCGCAAACTCGCCCACCGCGAGAATCGCCACCACACTGTGCGTGGTGAGCAGCACCGCCGCCGACACCACGCCCACCATCCACCCCTCGGCCGCGCGCGCGGAGTGCGCGCGACGCTGCGAGGCCTGCACCAGCCGGTCGAGTACATCGGTGGCTTGCAGCGTTCCCACCAGCGCCACCAGCAGCAGGGTGAACACACTCACGCCGATCGCGCGCTGCATGCCGTCCACCAGCACACCGGTGGCGCCGAAGGTGCCGGGGGCGATGTGCAGCAAATCGTACGGCGTGACCAGCTGCAGCGCGAGGGCGATGATCACCGCCGTCGCCACGCCGGTCAGCAGCGCGGTGATGAGATGCGTGCGGCGCAGCAGCATTGCGATCACGAGGGCGGGGGAGAGCAACAGCACGAGTCCTTTCGCCGATGCGGGTGCCGTGTCGGAGGTCGTGGTGGCGATGACATCCGTGACCGGTCCTCCTCCACCCAAGAGCGCCGACGCCACCAAGGCCACGAGCCCGGCCGGTACGGCGTACTTCAAACGGCTGCGCACCGTGCCGCCGATGTCCACGCGCTGCGTGCCGCTGGAGGCGATGGTGGTGTCCGAAACCGGGGACATCGAATCGCCGAAGGTGGATCCGGCGAGAATCGCGCCCATGAGCGCCGCCGGCATGGCACCGGCCGCCCCGCCGGCGGGATATAGGATCGGGCCGCACAGCAGGATCGTGCCGAAGCTCGTGCCGGTGGCCGTGGACACGATCGCGGTGGTCAGGAACGTGGCGGCCACGTACGCGCCCCCGCTGAGCCCCACGGTACGCGAGAGCCAGGCAAGCCCTGTGACCAGCCCACCCGCGCCCAGGACGGCGCCCATCACGCCGGCAAACAGCCAGGCACACAGCATCACCATCACCACGCGCTCGCTCATGCCGTCGAGCATCGCCTCGGCATACCGCTCACGATCCCTGGCCAGCAGGAGCCCCAGCATGAGCGCGCCCAGGAGAATCGGCCAGAACCCCTTTTCGTCGGGGGCCCCATGCAGCGCCAGCCACGCCACACCGGACAGAAACGCGGCGAACGGGGCCAGTGCACCGGCGAGTCCGCCGTAGAAGGTCAGCGGAGGCGGGGACGGGGTCGGCGATGACGTTGAGCGTGGCATATGGCAGGAGAAGGTCGTGTGGCGCTAACGTTCGCGCCATGTCTGCACAGATACCGGATACCACGCGGGATGCCAATCCGTCCGCGCGCGACGATGCCTTCACGCTGTTCGATCTCCGCGTGGACGTGATCGCGACCGACCGCCCCATGGTGTGCAACCACCGGGCGGGCGACTACTTCACGCTCCACGGCGAGAACCTCGCCTTCCCGACCGGTCAGACGTTTCCGCTGTACCCGCTGGCGGCGTTGCTCCCGCTGCTGCCGGCCAAGCAGCGTCCCACACATCCGAACGACTGGATGACGACGGACGCCGAGATCGCCTGTCCCGATCCGCATTGCGGGGGGCGCTTCCGCATCACGCGCACGGGCACCACGACGTTCCGTCATGCCGACGTGACGCTGGTGCCGTTGCCTCCGGCCCCGAGCGCACCGTGAGCGCCTTGCATCATCGGCCCGTACCCACGCGTGCCCTCGCCCCCGGCTACGTGGTCCCCCGTCTCATCAAGGGCGGCTGGCAGCTGGCCGGCGGTCATGGCAGCGTCGACCGCGCACATGCGATTGCGGACATGGTGGCATTCGCCGAGGCGGGGATCACAGCGTTCGACTGCGCCGACATCTACACCGGGGTGGAGGAGCTCATCGGCGAATTCCTCCGTGCTTGGCGTGAGCGCTACGGCGCCACCGCTCCCACGATTCGCGTGCACACCAAGTGCGTGCCGGATCGTGATGCGCTGCCCACGCTCACGCGCGCCGACGTGGAACGCCTCGTGGATCGCTCGCTCACGCGGCTGGGGGTGGATGCGCTCGATCTGGTGCAGTTCCACTGGTGGAACTTCGAGGTGCCGGGGTGGATCGAAGCCGCGGGACATCTCGCGGAACTCGCGCGCATCGGCAAGATCCGTCAGCTCGGTGTCACCAACTTCGACACGCCGCGTCTGCGCCTGTTGCTCGATGCCGGCATTCCGATCGTGTCGCATCAGGTGCAGTGCTCGCTGCTCGATCGCCGCGCCCTGGGCCCCATGGCCGCGCTGTGCGCCGAGCGTGGGGTGGGGCTGCTCACCTATGGCGCGCTGGCCGGCGGGTTTTTTCACGAGCGCTGGCTCGGCGTGCGGGAGCCCATTGCACCGCTCGAGAATCGCTCGCTGGTGAAGTACAAGCTGATCATCGACGAGTTCGGCGGCTGGGCCGCGTTTCAGCCGCTGCTCCGCGCCATGCGTACGATCGCCGATACCCACGGCACCACCATCGGCGCCGTCGCGCTACGTGCCGTGCTGGACGAACCGGCGGTGACGTCGGTGATTGTCGGCGCGCGTCATGCCGGTCACCTGCCGGCCACACTGTCGGCGCTCTCGTTGGAGATGTCGGCGAGTGAGCGGGCCACGCTGCAGGCGCTGGTGACGGCTGCGCCCGGTCCCGCCGGTGATGTGTACGACCTCGAACGGGACCTGACGGGCGTCCACGCGGGCATCATGCGGTACAACCTGAACGCGTAGCGGACGCGGGGGGACAGCTCAGAGGTCAGCTACAGAGTTGAGGCGTCCGCTTGGTATAGTGGTCAGAATTCAGCAGGAACAGTGCTCGGTTTCGAGAATATGGTTGTTCCGGTGTGCGGAGACCACGATGGCTCGGCGGAACACACCGTGGTTATCAAACACTCGATACTGAGCACTGTTGTTGCTGAACTCCGAACACTATACGCAGTCTGATACCAGCGACTGAATTCAGAACGCTGAATTCTCGTCGTTACTCCGGGAGCCGGTCGATCATCGGCTGCGTGATCAGCACGCGCCCCTTGTCGGTTCTCCGAAACCGACGCGCATCCTTCTCGGGGTCTTCGCCGACCACGAGTCCGGCAGGAATGACCACGCCGCGATCGATGACCACATCGCGCAGCCGCGCGCCGCGGCCGATTTCGGCGTAGGGCTGCACCACCGCGCCGTGCAGCGTGGCGAACGAGTGCACCTTCACGCCCGTGAACAGCAGCGACGTTTCCACGTGCGAGCCCGACACGATGCAGCCGCCGGCCACCAGCGAATTGATGGCGGCGCCGCGACGGTGCGTGTCGTTGTGCACGAACTTGGCCGGCGCGGAAATCTCGCTGTAGGTCCAGATCGGCCAGTTCTGATCGTACAAGTCGAGCGACGGGATCACGCTGGTAAGGTCGATGTTCGCCTCCCAGTACGCGTCGATCGTGCCGACGTCGCGCCAGTACGCTTCCACTTCGCGATCGGCCTTCACGCACGATGTGCTGAAGCGATGGGCCACCGCTTTGCCGTTCGCGACAACATACGGAATGATGTCCTTGCCGAAGTCGCGCGAGGAGCTGGGGTCGGCGGCGTCGCGACGCAGCAGATCGAACAGGAACGTGGTTTTGAACACGTAGATGCCCATGCTGGCGAGCGCCGTGTCGGGGCTGCCAGGCAGCGCCGGGGGGTCGGCCGGCTTCTCCAGGAAATGCACGATGCGGTCGTCGGCATCCACATGCATCACGCCGAAGCCGGACGCCTCCGCGCGCGGCACTTCAAGCACGCCGACGGTCACGTCGGCGTGCTGGCTCACGTGCTGCTCGAGCATGAGCTCGTAGTCCATCTTGTAGATATGGTCACCGGCGAGGATCACCATGTACTCCGGGTGATACGCCTCGATGATGTCCATATTCTGATACACGGCGTCCGCGGTGCCGTCGTACCACTGTGTTTCGCTGACGCGCTGACTGGCCGGCAGAATGTCGAAGCTTTCGTTGCGCTCGGGGCGCAGGAAGTTCCAGCCACGCTGCAAGTGGCGGATGAGGCTGTGGGCCTTGTACTGCGTGGCGACCCCGATGCGACGGATCCCCGAATTGAGCGCATTCGACAGCGCGAAGTCGATGATGCGCGATTTGCCGCCGAAGTACACCGCGGGTTTGGCCCGTCGATCGGTCAACTCGTAGAGTCGCGATCCGCGGCCTCCGGCCAGCACGTAGGCCATGGCGGTACGGGCAATGGTGCCGGGGCGGGATGGTGACGTCATGTCTGAGTTACTCGCAATCGGGAAGGAAATCGCCCTCTCTACATTCTGGGCGGTGGGTTCACCTCGCGGAAGGGTGTCCCGAAGTGATTCCGGGCTGCATCTTGCTCCCATGAACGTTCTTTTCGCGGCGGCCGAAGTCGCGCCACTGATCAAAACGGGTGGATTGGCCGACGTGGCCGGTGCCCTCCCGGCCGCACTGCGGCGCGCCGGCCACGACGTGCGTGTCGTGATGCCGTACTTCCGTGAACTGCGCGAGCGCGGCGTTCCGGTGGAGGGACCCATCGCCGCGTCGTTCCTGACGGTCGGCGAGCGGCAGGAGGAACTGCGTATCTGGCGGCTGGCCGGTAGCGACACCCCCGTGTACCTGCTCGATATTCCCGCCGCCTTCGAGCGCGCGGTGATCTACGGGGAAGCGGACGATGACCGGCGGTTCATTCTGTTCGCGCGCGGCGTGCTCGCGCTGTTGCAGCATCTGCGCGAGGTGGAGCGGTGGCAGACCGACGTGGTGCACAGTCATGACTGGCACGCCGCGCTGATCGCGAACTACCTGCGGACATTCTACGCGTACACCTTCGGCCACATCGGCACGGTGTTCACGATTCACAACCTCGCTTATCAGGGGCAGCGCAGCACGGACACGCTGGCGCTGGCCGGACTCACCGAAGGCGGATTGCCCGAAGATCGCCTGGGCCCCGGCATCGCGGGCACCTTCAACTTCATGGCGCGCGGCATCCTGTTCAGTGACGTGGTCACCACGGTCAGTCCCACGTATGCGCGCGAAATCATGACCGCCGAGTACGGCGAGCGACTGGATGGTTTGCTGCGCTCGAAACGCGAGCGTGTAGTCGGTATTCTGAACGGGATCGACCGCGACGCGTTCAACCCGGCCACCGACGTGCATCTGGCGGCGCCGTTCGACGCCGAGGATCCCTCGGGCAAGGCGGTGTGCAAGGCGGCGCTGCAGGCGGAGTGCGGTCTTCCGGTGGCGCCCGATCGTCCGCTGCTGGGGATCGTGTCGCGCCTGGTGGAGCAGAAGGGGCTCGATCTGCTCGACCGGGTGATGCCGTGGCTCCTCCAGCGCACGGATGCGCAGCTGGTGATCCTCGGCTCGGGGAACGCGCACCTGCAGTTCGTGATGCAGCAGCACGCGAAGGCGCATCCGCACCGGATCGCGGCCCGCATCGGTTTCGACGCGGCGCTGGCGCAGCGCATTTACGCGGGCAGCGACGCGTTCCTGATGCCGTCGCGCTTCGAGCCGTGCGGGCTGGGGCAGATGATCGCCCTGCGCTACGGGAGTGTCCCGATCGTGCGCGCCACCGGTGGCCTCAACGATACCGTGCGCGAAGGCTACGACGGGAACGGCTTCCGCTTTCACCCCTACGACGCGCAGCACTTCGCCGATGCCATCGGGCGGGCGCTGCAGGTATACCGCGACCGGGAAAGCTGGGCCTTGCTGCGGGCGCGCGGGATGCGGGAAGACAATTCGTGGGACCAAGCGGCCACGCAGTACAGCGGCGTCTACGATTGGGCCGTCACGATGGTGCGGCGGTAGCGGTCACCCTTGCGGCGCGGGACCTCCAGCACGCACGTTTGCGGCATGCTGACATCTCTTCTGCGCCGCGTTGGTGGTTACGCGGTCGCCCTCGTTGCGCTTTCGGTCGCTCTGCCGCGCGCAGCCCATGCCACCTGGTCGGTGATTGCGGTGGATGCCGCCACCGGTCGCGTCGTGATCGCCTCGGCCACCTGCGTCAATAACAACGACGCCTTCCTCATGGGCATTCAAGCCGTCGTCGTGCCCGGTAAGGGCGTTGCCGCCTGTCAGGCCGGCGTGGACGGCACCCATGCCAATCAGATGCTCGTGTACCGCGAGCTGCAGAAAGGCACCGACCCGGCACGCATCATCGAGATGCTCTCCGAAGATCCGGCGTTTCAGTCGCGGCAGTTCGGCATTGTCGACCTCACGGGGCGTAGCGCCGGGCACTCGGGGCTCACCAACGGCTACGTGTCGCAGGACATTCAGGGACGCGTGCCCGGTACGCAGATCTACTACTCGATTCAGGGGAACATCCTGCGTCCGGGCGAAGTCATCCCGAACGCGGTGAAGGCGTTCCTGCACACCAAGGGTGCCCTCACCGACCGCGTGATGGCCGCGCTCGAAACCGCCGACCAGTACGGTGGAGACAGTCGCTGCGTCTGTCCGCCCCTGCCGGCGGACGGTTCGGCACCGGCGAGTCCCTGCGAAGGGCGCACGTCGTACATCGCCTACATCCTGATGGCGAACAGCAACGACACGAACGGCGACTCCCACAACAACGGCACCTACGCGATGTATCTCACGGTCACGCAGCCGGAGCAGGGGGGGCCGAACGCCATCAAGCCCGGTGAGAATCTGAATCCGGTGAAAACGCTGCGCGCGCGCTACGACGCGTGGCGCAAGCGTCAGCCGAAGTCGTTCTCGTGAGCGCCGCGATGACGAAGGCTCAGACCACACTCCGCGCATTGGTGGCCGCGGTGGCCGTGCTCGCGGCGGGGAACCTGACGGCCCAAGCCACACCTGCTGCGCCGGCAGCCCCGCAGCCCGCGCGTGCCCCGGGGCGGGCGGCGATGCGGGTGATCACGCTGACCTCCAGCGCGTTCACCGATGGCGGCATGATGCCGGCGCGCCATGCGCAAACCGGACGCGATGTCTCGCCCGCGCTGAGCTGGAGCGGTGCGCCCGATTCCACCCGCAGCTTCGTGCTGCTGGTGCACGATGCCGATGCGGCCATCGGTGACGGCACCGATGACCTGCTGCACTGGATGGTGTGGAACATCCCGGGCACGGCCACCTCGCTCCCCGAGGGGGTGCCACAGGGCGCGCAGGCGGCCAACGGCATGCGCCAGATCAGTGGCACCGGCCCGTACTATCGCGGCCCGGCGGCACCGGCCACCGGACCGGCGCATCACTATATCTTCGAGCTCTACGCGCTGGACGCGATGGTCAACGTGGCGCCCACCGGTATGGCGCCGCCGCTCACCCGGCGCGAAGTCATGGCGGCCATGGCGTCGCACATTCGCGGCAAGGGCGTGCTGGTGGGTCTGTATCGCCGACCAGCACCGTGAGTACCGACGGCCTGGCCGAATTTCCCACGGTTGACGCAATCCGCGCCAACCGTGCACGACTCGGTGATCGGGTGATCACCACCTCGGTGCGTCTGCTGGTTGACGACGCGCTGGCGCGTGGAGTGGGTGACACGACACGCGTGTGGCTAAAGGAAGAACTCTTTCAGCGCACCGGCAGCTTCAAGCCGCGCGGGGCGTTGTCGGTGATGCTCGATCTCGATGCCGCCGCACTCTCCCGCGGCGTCGTGGGTGTGTCGGCGGGTAATCACGCGATCTCGCTGGGCTATTCCGCGCGCGTGCTCGGCACGACGGCCACGGTGGTGATGCCGAAAACGGCGAACGCCTTCCGCGTGCAAGTGTGTCGGGAACTCGGTGCGACCGTGGAACTGGTAGAGAACGTGCACGCCGCGTTCGCCCGCGTGAAGGAGATTGAAGCGAGCGAAGGACGCACCTTCGTGCATCCGTACGAGGGCCCGAAAACCGCCCTCGGCACGGCTGGTGTGGGTGTGGAGTTCATCGATCAGGTGCGCGCCGCGGGTGACGAGCTCGATGCGGTGATCGTGGCCGCCGGTGGTGGTGGTCTGACCGGCGGTGTGGCCTGCGCCGTAAAGCAGATGAGCCCGGGCACGGCCGTGTACGTGGTCGAACCCGAAGGCGCCGACACGATGTTTCGCAGCTTTCTGGCCGGCTCACCGCAGTCGATCGATGCCGTGCGCACGATCGCCGACTCGCTCGGCGCGCCGCGCTGTGAGCCGTATTCGTACGCGCTCAACCGACGGTTCGTAGACGAGGTGGTACTGGTCAACGACGATCAGATCCGCGACGCCATGCGGCTCACGTTCCGCGCGGCCAAGCTCGTGGTCGAGCCGGCCGGCGCGGCGTCGTTGGCCGCGCTCATGTACCCACTCCGCGAACGGCTCGACGGGAAACGCGTTGGCGTCGTGGTGTGTGGTGCGAACATCGACGCGACCACCTTTGCGGCGCAGGTGCTCGCATGAGTACCTCATCGATCGCTCCCTCGGACGCCGGACTGATGGGTTGGTGGCGCGTTGCGCCCCCGCAGCCTCGCCGTGCCCTCATCGCGGCCTCCATGGGCTGGGCGCTCGATGCGTTCGACGTGATGCTCTTCGCGCTCACCCTCTCGGCGGTGATCGCCGAGCTGGGGCTCACAAAGGCGCAGGCCGGCGCGCTGGGGTCGATTACCCTGTTGGGCGGCGCGGCCGGCGGCCTGTTCTTCGGATGGGTGGCCGATCGCTACGGTCGCACGCGGTCGATGATCGCGAGCGTGTTGTTGTACTCCGTGTTCACGGCCGCCTGCGGTTTGTCGCACACCTTCTGGCAATTCGCGTTCTTCCGCGCGTTGCTCGGACTCGGTATGGGTGGCGAATGGGCCAGCGGTGCCGCGCTCGTGTCGGAGAGTTGGCCGGCCAAATCGCGTGGCCGTGCGTTGGCGTTTATGCAGAGTGCGTGGGCGATCGGCTTTGCGGCGGCGGCGACCGTGGTGGGCTTCGTGTTGCCCGTGTACGGATGGCGCGCCGTGTTCTTCATCGGCATCCTGCCGGCCTTCTTCACGCTCTGGGTGCGTCGCAGTGTTGAAGAACCCGACGCCTGGAAGGCGCTGAACGCCGCGCGCCGCGATGCCGAGCGGTCGGGTGCCGCCGCACGACCGAACGCGCCCCGAGCGCATTCGGTGTTCGACATTTTCCGCGGCGCGATGTTCAAGCGCACAGCGGCGGTCACGTTCATGAACGCCTGCACCCTGTTCGGCTGGTGGGGCATGAACGGCTGGATCCCGGCGTACCTCTCGCTGCCCAGCACGCAGGGGGGCATCGGTCTCAGCACCGCCACGATGTCGAAGCTGGTGGTGTTCATGCAACTCGGCATGTGGCTGGGCTACGTGTCGTTCGGGTACATCACCGACGTCCTGAGCCGCAAGAAGGTGTACGTGGTGTACCTGCTTGGCGCGGGCCTGCTGCTCCCGTTGTACGGCTCATTGTCGAATCCATTACTGCTGCTGTTGCTCGGACCGTTCGTGGCGTTCTTCGGGACCGGCTTCTTCAGCGGCTTCGGCGCGGTGACGGCCGAGATGTATCCCACGCAGATCCGCGCCTCGGCGCAGGGATTCACGTACAACATCGGGCGCATCGCGAGTGCCGCGGCGCCGTTCACAGTGGGAACACTGGCCACGTCACGCGGGTTTCAGACGGCGTTTGCGGTAGCGGGGGCAGCGTATTTCATGGCGGCCCTGACGTGGTCCGTGATTCCAAATACGCAGGGGAAGGAGCTGGAGTGACGGGCGGGGCGGTTGGGGCGTGGTGAGATGCGGCTGATTGCGCGGATTCAGTACTCCGTGCACTGGCTTCAGCACTCTGATCGGTATAGCGGTCGGAATTCAGCAGCAACGGTGCTCAGTGCCGAGCGGGTTTCGTGGAGCTGACGGTTCCCAAGGCCGTCGCGCGCCGTCGCCCCAACGAATCCCCGCCGCCGCGCACGCAGTCAGGATATTCTCGGTACTGAGCACTGCCGTTGCTCGACTCTGACCACTATACCCAGTCTGACGCCTGTCGCCCGAACACTGAGTACTGAGCCGTTCGCCCCGTCAACTCGCGTTACCACCAGCGGCGTCGACTACTTCACGCCGAGGTTCTTCTTGAGGAAGGCGATCGTCTTGGGCCAGCCGTCCTTGGTCGCGGCGAGATTGGCTGCTTCTTCGGGCTCATCGCGCGTGGCCTTCGGGTCGTCCTGCGCGCGGAGGAATCCGTGCGTGGCGCCTTCGTAGTTGGTGCCCGCGTAGTCTTTCTTCATGGCCTTCATGATCGAATCGAGGGCCGGCATCGCGGCGGCGATGCGGGCGTCCTTCGAGCCGTTCAGCAGCATGACAGGCTTCGAGATCTTGGCGATCGAGTCGGTGTTGATGCTGGCCGGAACCGCGGCGGTGGTGGCCGTGGCCGGCGTGCCACCGGTGGTGTAGGGCAGACCGTAGAACGCCACGCCGCCCGAGAAGCCCTTCAGGCCGCCGTTGACCGCGTGCATGAACACCGTCTGTCCGCCCCAGCAGTATCCGATCACGGCGTACTTCTGCTGCGCACTCGGCAACATCATCGCGTAGTTCGCGGCGGCACTGATGGCGCGATTGCGGTCGGCGGCATTCACGCCGGCGATCAGCTTGCGTGCGGAATCGGCGGGCAGTTCGACGCTGCTCGGGCCACCGCGCACCTTCGAGAGGAAGTCGGGGGCGATGGCGATGAAGCCGTCGGCTGCCACTTGGTCGGCCACGCCGCGCACCCACGTGGACAGCCCGAAAATCTCGTGTACCACCACCACCACGGGTGCCTTGGCGCGGCTGTTCGGGCTGGCCGGGTACACCACCCACGCCATGATCGAGTCCGCCGAGCCGGCGTCCCACGCGATCTTCACCCATTCGGCGTGACGCGGGCTGGCCTTGAGGCGGGCGGGGGCCGTGTTGTTGCTGGCCGGGAGCCCGGCGATCCCCTGCTGGGCCCCGGACGCGCGCATGGCGGGCATGGACAGGTCGGCGGTGTTCATGTGCGCCATGTGGTCATCAGCCATGGCCGACGACGCGAGCGCACGGGCGGTGCCGGGGGCGGAGCGCTGCAGTGTGCAGCCGGCGAGGATCGCGGCCGCGGGGAGCGCCACGACGAGCAGGGAAATGCGGCGGGACATGATGGTATCCTGGCAAAGGTGGGAGCGATACAGCGGAATCTCCCTGTGGAGCGACCGCTACGCCAGCGGGGCAACGCAAACGCGCCGCCACCGGAGTCGGTGGCGGCGCGTTGGTTGAGGGAGCGGGAAACTCCCCGCGAGCCGGTACTTAGTTGAACGTGTACCGCACACCCAGCTGCATGCGCCACACGTCCGAAATGCCGGCCGTGTGCTGGTACGTGGTGTTCAGGAGGTTCGTGCCGAAGTTCCGCAGGCGATAGAGCAGCGCGCCGTTGGCGTCCGCGCCCTGCGGGAGCAGCGGCGTGTTGGAGACCAAGCGATCGCCTGCGCCCCACTTCTTGTTGATGAGGTTGTCGAGATTCAGGATGTCGAACCGGATGGCGAGCGTGTTCCGCTTGCCGCCGACATTCTGGAAGATCTCCTGCGTCACTCCGAGATCGCTGCGGAAGAGCACCGGCAGGAACACCGCGTTGCGCTCGGCGTACTGGCCACGACGCGACGAGAGGTACTTGTCCTGCTTGATGTACGCTTCCCACGCCGCCTGCTGATCGGCGACGGTGAAGACGCGCACCGGATTCGACGTGACGACGGAACCCGCGGCGTTCACGCCGTACTGCTGGAAGTTCATCTCCGAGGCGTCGCGCGGGATGTAGATCA
This sequence comes from Gemmatimonadota bacterium, assembly GCA_947462095.1. Classification (GTDB taxonomy): domain Bacteria; phylum Gemmatimonadota; class Gemmatimonadetes; order Gemmatimonadales; family Gemmatimonadaceae; genus Gemmatimonas. Next base: position 2,947 of record CANHNQ010000073.1, on the reverse strand, counting down.
GATCGTTCGAGGCCGCGGCGTCGCCGTTGGCGTCGGCGCTGAAGGTGTAGCTGCCATTACCCTGCGTCCGTCCTTCGGTGAACAGCGAGATCGACGTCGCGCCGAACTTGAAGTACTCCTTGCGGTACGAGACCGCGAGGAAGACGCGGTGGCCCGGCGAGTACTGCGAGAACTGCACGCCCGGGTTGTTGGGGTCACCAGCCTGTGCGTTGGCCGTCCAATTGGTGGCCGCCGTGGAGCCAGGATCGTACGAGTTCTTGCTCACGCCGTAGGCGTAGGCCGACTTGGCGAAGAATCCGTTCGTGAACGACTTCTGCAACGAGCCGGAGAGGTTGTACGAATAGCCCGTCGTCGCGTTACTGATGACGTACGCGGCGTTGATGTTGCTGTTGATGCGGTTGGCACCCGTCGTCCAGCGCGGCCGCTTGTCGGCGCCGGTGAAGGCGGAGTTGGCTGCCGGCAGATTGGCGTTGATGTAGTACGGACCGTTCACTTCCTTGCCGTACAAGCCTTCAAGCGTGGCGATGACGCCCCACGGCAAGCGACGATCGACCGCGATGTTCGAGCGCCACACCTGCGAGAACTTGTAGTCCGGTGCGGTAACGTTGAGCTCGTACGTCGCCGCCGGCGCGCCGGTCACGGTGGTGGGCTTGTACGTATCCGGATTCGGATTGAACGGGCGCGTGGTCGTATTGTCGCGCTGGTCGAAGCCGGTCAGCACGCCCGTGTTGCCGAGCTGGTTGGAAATCCAGACGTACGGCGGGGTGCCGCTGAAAATGCCGGTACCGCCGCGCACCACCGTGCGGCGATCGCCTTCCACGTCCCAGTTGAAGCCGACGCGCGGCGAGATGAGCAGGTTGGCGTCGGGCAGCTTGCCGGTGTTGTACTTGACGGCCGCGCCCGTTTCGTCGCGGAAGGACAGCTGGTTCGCCAGCGCATTGTTGAACGCCGTGTTCTCGAACATCGGCAGGTCGAGGCGCAACCCAAAGGTGACCTTGAGGTCGCGCGTCGCACGCCATTCATCCTGCGCGTAGGCGCCGTACGTGTTGACACGCAACGGCTGAATCGGCGCGTCGAGGCCCGGAATGTTGTTGTAGCGGACCTGGAAGCGGCCGAGGGTCACCGGCGACGTCGTGCGCGCCGGATTGGCCAGGAAGCCATTCGCGTCGGCGTAGAAGTCCGCGAGCGAGTTGTACACGTAGGCGCTCTGCAGGCCGGGCGAGAAGCCGTTATCGGACTGGTAGCGCTGCGCCGTGACACCGAAGGTGATGTCGTGCTTGTCGGTGTAGATGGAGAAGTTGTCCTGGAACTGCAGCGTGTTGTACTTGAGCACGTTGTTCGGCGTGAACGGCTCGAACCCGAACGACAGATAGTTGGTGCCGTTGTTGTTGATATCCACGAGCGGGAACAGCGTGCCCTTCGACTCGCGGCTTTCATCGTTCGTGGTGTACCCGGCGATGATCTGGTTCGACATGTTCGACCCGATCTGCGAGTTCAACTCACCGATGAACGACCGCGCGTTTTCCTTGATCGCGTAGCCGGAATTCTGGAAGCTCATCGAATTCAGATTATCGCGACGATTGCCCAGCGTGCCGAGGGAATTCGAGTTCGAGATCGGCTGGTCCGACTTGGACACGAGATCGGAGTACCGGAAGCTGAACTTGTTCCGGTCGTTCACGTTCCAGTCGATCTTGGCAATCGTGCGCGTCGACGGGACGGCCAGATTGAAGCCCTGCGCCGGACCCGTCTCGTAGTTGAACTTGTCCTTCAGGAAGGCGCTGAGGGCCGTAATGTCCGACTGGAGTACCCGCGTCGTGTTGCCCGCGATCGCCTGTCCGCCGGTGTTGGCCTGGAAGCTGGTGGCCGGCTGGGTCAGCTCGTCGGTCTCGTAGTCCACGAAGAAGAACAGCTTGTTCTTGATGAGCGGTCCGCTCACGTAGCCGCCCGGCTGGGTGAACTTGAACGTGCCCTTGTTGAAGAACACGCCGGCCGTGCTGTCGCCCACGAGCCCCTGATTGCGCGTGGTGTAGTACAGCGACCCCTTGAACTCGTTACCGCCGCTCTTGGTCACCGCGTTCACGCCGGCGCCGGTGAAGCCGCCCTGGCGCACGTCGAACGGGGCGATGTTCACCTGAATCTGCTCGATGGCGTCGATCGGAATCGGCGACACGCCCGTGCGGGCACCCGGCTGCGAGCCGAGTCCGAAGGAGTTGTTGAAGAACGAACCGTCGAGCGTAATGTTGTTCAGGCGGTTGTCCTGACCGGCGAACGACGAACCGCTCGACTGGGGCGTCAGGCGCGTGAAGTCGGTGATCGTCCGGTTGATGGTCGGGAAGGCCGCGATGGCTTCCTTCGGAATCGTGGTCGAGGCACCGGTGATGCGCGAGCTGAGTGCGCCGCCGGTGGCGGTGACCTGCACGCCGGTCAGCGTGACCGCGACGGTCTTCAGTTCGAAGCTCACGTCGGTGGACGCGCCGAGCGAGACCTCAAGGCCGCTCTGGGCGGTGCGCTCGTAGCCCAGCGCGACCGCGGTCACGGTGTACGGACCGCCGACGCGCATGGCGGGAATCAGGAAGCGTCCATCGGCCCGAGTGCTTGCCTGATAGGTCGTCCCGGACGGCTGGTGCACGGCGACCACGCGGGCCGAGGCAACGACGCCCTTGTCGCTTTTCACCGTTCCGCTCATGGAACCGGTGGTGACACCTTGCGCGTGGAGCGCGGCGGTCGGTATCGCGAGCAGGAGGCCACCCGCGAGTAAACGCGCTGCTCCCACGAACTTCGTGAACCACATCTTCATGCCCTTCTCCTCAACAGTTGATCGTAGGGTCGCTATGTCATCCAACGGACGGCCGGGGCGCAGCCGTCTCGAAGCGGGCGGGGGACCAGCCCGTTCGTACGGCACGAGGCAGTCGATTGACTGCGGAGAAATCAATATCCCGGTCCTTTC
>CANHNQ010000072.1 GCA_947462095.1 Gemmatimonadota bacterium | reverse complement strand
GCGATGCAGGTGTTCCTCGAGTGCGAGAACGGTCTCGTGCTCAACATCGACGTGTCGTGGTCGTACGTGGGCGATGAAGACCGCTGGTGGTTTGAAGTGCATGCCACGCGCGGCTCGGCGCGATTGGCGCCGTTGCGTGTCACGAAGGAACTGAATGGTCGCGCGGTCGACGTGTCGCCGTCGGGGGCCGCGGCACGCGAAAGTCCATTCCTGCAGAGCTACCGGGCGGAGATCGCGCACTTCCTCGCGGTGATCAGCGGGGACGCGCCGTACGAGCCGCCCACCGATCAGGTGCTCGTGCAGCAAGTGGTCGAGGCGATCTACAAGGCCGCCGACGACGGGAAAGAGTTCCGCTTCTGATGACGGTGACCGTGGTTCGGCGCACCCTGGCGGCGGCGATGCTCCTCGCCTCGTCGGCCCTCACGGCGCAGTCCGCCGCGCTCGCGCTGCCGGAGCTGGCCCCCACGCCGGCGCCGCTGGCGCCGGGCGTGTCGGCGTCGCTCGACAGCGCGCGCGCCGAACGCGGCGCGCACATGTCGGTGGCCATCCTCACGTATGGGCCCGGCGCGTTCGTGTTCGAGAAGTTCGGCCATATCGCGCTGGCGCTCACCGACAGCAGCACCGGGCAGGACATCGCCTTCAACTGGGGCATGTTCGACTTCAATCAGCCGAACTTCCTGGGGCGGTTTCTCACCGGCGATACGAAGTACTGGATGGCAGGCTATCGCACGATGGATTTCAACGCCGCCTACATGGGCGAGAATCGTTCGATTCGCAAACAGGAGCTTCAGCTCAGCGCCGTGCAACGCGGGGCGATCGCCGACTATGTGAGCTGGAACGCGCAGGACGCCAACAAGTACTATCGCTACGACTACTACGCCGACAACTGTGCCACGCGCGTGCGTGACGTGCTGAACTGGGCGCTCACGGGGCAACTCGAGGCGCCGTTCCAGCTGCCCGGCAGCGGCCGCACGTGGCGCAATGAGACCGCCCGCATCACGGCCAGCGACCCGCTGGTCTATCCGGGCATTCAGGTCGCACTCGGTCGCAACGCCGATCATGTGCTCACCAAGTGGGAGGAGTCGTTCCTGCCGGAGTTGCTGGCGAATCATCTCGCGGCGCTCACCGTGCGCGATGCGGCCGGAACGCCGGTGCAGCTCGTGGCGAGTGACTCGGTGCTGTTCACCGCCGATCGCGTCCCGATGCCGGAGCAGGCGCCGGCGCGCGGGCTCATGGCGCTGGCGCTCGGCGTGGTGCTGTCCGCGGGCGTCGTGGCGATGAGCGGGGCGTCGGCGCGGGTGTTCGCGGTCGTCCTCAGTCTCTTTGCCGCCCTCTGGTTCAGCGTCGGCGGCGTCCTCGGTACCGCGCTGTTGCTCGCGGGCACGGTCACGAAGCACATCCCGTATATGGGCGCCAATCTCACGCTATTGCAGCTGCATCCGCTCATGCTGCTGGCCGCGGTGGTCGTCACGATGGCGTGCTGGCGTGGCACGCGGAGTCGGGCGGCCGTGGGTCTCTCGTCGCTCGTGGCGCTGCTCTCGCTGGCGGGGGCCGCGTTGCAATTGGTGCCGTCACTGCATCAGCAGAGTGGCGTGGTGCTGGCGGTGGTCGTGCCGGTCCACGTCGCGTTCGCCGTCGCCATGCAGCGACGGCGGACGCCTTCACACGCCGCAGGTGCCGCCTGATGAGCATGCCTCGCATCGCTGTTGGCATCGATGTCGGCGGGACGTTTACCGACCTGGCCGCGTTGCACGCCGATGGCACGGTGCACACCTCCAAGGTGCTGAGCGTGGCGTCCGACCGTGCGGTTGGTGTGCTCGACGCGCTGCGCGTGGCCGCGCTGAACGGTTCGCAGATCGCGCACATTGCGCACGGCACCACGGTGGTGACCAATCTGCTGCTCGAGCGCGCCGGTGCACGCGTGGTGGCGTGCGCCACCGAAGGATTCACCGATCTGCTCGAGTTGCGCCGGCAGGAGCGCGCGGCGCTGTATGATCTGGCCAAGCATCATCCGCGCCCGCTGGTGGAGCCGGCGCAGGTGATTCCGGTGCGCGAGCGCATCACGCCGGACGGCGTGACGCTGGCGCTCACGGAGGAGGCGATTGCCGACGTGGTCAACGCGGTGAAGGCGCAGCAACCCGACACCGTCGCCATCACGCTGCTGCACGCCTACGGTGACCCGTCGCACGAACGGGCGCTCGGCGACGCCCTGCGTACGGCCCTGTCGGACGCCGGGCTCGCGGCCGACGTGGTGTGTTCGCACGATGCGTTGCCCGAGATCCGCGAGTACGAGCGCATGGCGACGACGGTGGCCGAAGCATATGCACGTCCCGCTGTGCGCCGGTATCTCTCGGGACTGTCGGAGCGGCTGGCGCAGCACGGCTTTCCACCGCCGCGTGTGATGACCTCCGCCGGTGGCACGTTGTCGGCGCACGATGCGGCGTCGCACGCCGCGGCACTGGCGTTGTCGGGCCCCGCCGGCGGCGTGACGGGAGCGGCGGCCATTGCCCGCGCGCTGGGTGTGTCACGGGCGCTCACGATCGATATCGGCGGCACGAGTGCCGATGTGGGATTGGTGGACGACGGCGAGCCGCTGGTGGAGCGTGGCGGCGGCGTGGCGGGGGTGCCGATCGCGTTGCCGCGCGTGTTGGTCGAAGCCGTTGCAGCGGGCGGCGGCAGCATCGCGTGGCTCGACGACGGTGGTGCGCTGCGCACCGGTCCGATGAGTGCCGGCGCCTCCCCCGGTCCAGCGGCCTATGGCCGCGGCGGGGTGCGACCCACGGTGACCGATGCGCACGTCGTGCTGGGCACGATTGCGCCAGGCGACTGGAGCGGCGGCGTGCACATCAGCCTCGACCGCGCACGCGCCGCGGTCGATACCATTGCGGCGCCACTTGGTGTGTCGCTGGAGCGGGCGGCCGAGGCCATCATCGCCACGGCCGACGCCACGATGGCGCGCGCGTTGCGCCGGGTGTCCGTGGAACGTGGTGTCGACCCGCGCGACGTCCCGCTGATCGCGTTCGGTGGCGGTGGTCCGCTGCATGCGTGTGGATTGGCGGAGCGCCTGGGGATGCGACAGGTGATCGTGCCGCCGCATGCCGGTGTGCTGAGCGCCGTCGGCCTGGCGCTGGCGCCCGAGCGTCGCGAATCGCTCGTGAGTGTGATGCAACGGGCCGATGTGCTCAGCACGACGTCGTTGGCGGCCCTGCTGGAGCAGGCCGCGCAGTCACTGCGCGCCGATGGCGACGATGCGCTGCAGCTCGAGGTGCGCTGGTGGATGCGGGCGCGCTACGAAGGGCAGGGATATGAACTCGACATCGCGGTGCAGCCGGGTGACAGGCCCACGGCGGTTGCCGATCGGTTCGTGGCGCGACACGCGCAGCGGGCGGGGTTCGTGCTCGATCGCGTGGTCGAGTTCATCAGTGCCCGCACCACGCTCAGCAGCGCGCCGTGGCCGGTACGCTTTGCCCGTCCGCGGCGCGATGGCATCGTTACGGATGACGTGGACGATGGACGGGCGATGACACGGCTGTTGGAGGGGCCGGCGGTCGTACGGCTGCCGGATGCGACCATGCGTGTTGCGCCCGAGTGGACGGCGCGATCGCTGGACATCGGCGGGTGGATGTTGGAGCGGCAACAATGATGACGCCCACGTCCAGTCCCGCCGGCCGTATTCTCGGCACCGCCGTGCCGATGCTGGTACCGGCGGACGGCCCGGTGCACGTGCTGCTCATCGGGGAAGCGCCCGGCCCGCGGGGGGCCGACAAGAGTGGTGTCCCGTTTCTCGGGGATGCGGCGGGCAAGGTGCTCTATGACGCGTTGGTGCGCGTGGGAGCGATGACCTTGCCACCGGAGCTCGACCACATGGCGTGGGATGGCGCGCTGTTCGCCGCCCGCGGCATCGTGCCGGTGGCGCAGGGGGTGGCCTTGGGCAATGCGTTCGACTGCTGCCCCACGGACAACGGCGCGACCTTCCGTGCGCCAACGCGCTTGGAACTCGAAGGGCCGGAGAACTTCGCGCGGCTCACGCGCGACATCGACCGCCTGCGCGCGCGCGGGCTGCAGGGGATCGTGACGCTCGGTCGCGTCGCCGCGCGCACGATCGACACGTTGCTCAAACGCGCCCCGATGCCGGAGCTGGCGCGTCGCGCACTGCCGCATCCGTCGGCGCAGGGGCTGCTGTCCATGGCACCGGATCGCGGCAGGGGGGCCAAGATGGCCGATCTGCAGGAAGCCTGGATGGTCCGCTGCCATGCTGCGGTGTTGCAGGCCGGATATCCCGCAGCCACCACGGAGTTCTCATGACATTGCCGCGTGCGCGCTTTGACGCGCTCGAGCTCACGGTGTTTTCGCAGGGTGTGGCGATGCTCGCGGAGGAGATGGGCGGGCTGCTGGAACGGAGTAGCATTTCGCCCAACATCCGCGAACGTCGCGATGCGAGCTGCGCGCTGTTCGACGCCGATGGGCGCATGGTGGCGCAGGCGGCGCACATCCCGGTGCATCTCGGTGCGATGCCCGAGTCGGTTGCCGCCGTGCGAGCCTGCGGGGCGGAACCGGGCGATGTGTTTCTCCTGAATGACCCGTCGCATGGTGGTTCGCATCTCCCCGACCTCACCATGGTCGAGGTGATCGCTGATGCGCACGATGCGCACCGTATCATCGGGTACGCGGCGGTCCGCGCGCATCACGCTGACGTGGGCGGCATGAGTCCCGGCAGCATGCCGTTCGGGGCCACCGAGCTCTTTCAGGAAGGGATTATCGTGCCGCCGGTGCGCATTGAGTGCGCCGGTGTGCCACAACGCGATGTGATGCGGTTGGTGCTCGCCAATGTGCGCACGCCCGAAGAGCGCGAGGGTGATCTGCGCGCGCAACGGGCGGCGTGCGCGGCGGGGCGCACCGGCTGGCAGGCACTGTATGCGCGGCTTGGAGCGGAGGCGCTCGGCGACGCGGTGAACGCGCTGCTCGATTACACCGAGCGCCGCGTACGGGCGCGACTCGAGCTGCTGGAGGGAGCCGAAGGGCGCGCCGCCGATGCGCTGGAAGGGGACGGCGTGAGTGATGCGCCGATTCCGGTGGTGGTGCATGTGCGCGTGCAGGATGCCACGCTGCATCTGGATCTCACCGGGACGTCGCCCGCGGTGCGCGGCAACGTGAATGCGCCACCGGCGGTGGCGCGCGCGGCCGCGGTGTTCGTGCTGCGCGTGCTGTGCGACGACGACGTGCCGGTGAACGACGGGGTGGCGCGTGCGCTGGCCCTCACAATCCCCGACGATTGCGTGGCGAACGCCAAGCGGCCGAGTGCGGTGGCGGCGGGCAACGTGGAACTGTCGCAGCGTATGACCGATGTCTGCTTTGCCGCCCTCTCCGCTGCGGCCGCGAGCATCGGTGTGCATGACCTGCCGATACCTGCCTGCGGGCAGGGGACTATGAACAACGTCACGCTCGGCGCACCCGGCTGGAGCTTCTACGAGACGCTCGGCGGCGGACAGGGGGGAAGCGGGCGCGGTGACGGGCCGGATGCCGTGCATGTGGGTATGAGCAACACGCGCAACACGCCGGTGGAGTCACTCGAACGCGCCTACCCCCTGCGTGTGGTCGAGTACTCGGTGCGTCGCGGCAGTGGTGGCGCCGGCGCGAGCCGAGGCGGGGACGGCATCGTGCGTCGTTATCAGGCGATGGTACCCTGCACGGCTACGTTGCTCACCGAGCGTCGGCGTGTGGCTCCGCCGGGGGCGAACGGCGGCGACGATGCGAAGCCCGGTCGGAATCTGTTGAATGGCGAAATGCTCCCCGCCAAGTGCCGGGTGAACATGCACGCGGGGGATGTGCTCACCATTGAAACGCCCGGCGGCGGCGGGTGGGGCGCGGCGTAGCCGCGCGGGGGGGGTCAGCCGCGCGGATGGGCGCGGGCGTCGAGCGCGGCACGATCGACGATCGTCACCGCGCGCCGCTGTACCGAGATGAGCCCCTTCTCCTGAAAGTCCGCCATCGCGCGTGACACCGTTTCGCGACTGGCGCCGATCATCTGGGCGATCGTCTGGTGGGTGAGCTGCTTCACGAGGGTGGCCGGCTGCCCGGGGATCGCATGCTCCAGCAGTACTTTCGCCACACGGCCGGGCACGTCGAGCAGCACCAGACTGCCGATCGTCCCGTCTGCCTGACGCAGCCGGCGCGACAGTTCGATCATGAGGCCCCAGGCGACCTGCGGGCTGGCTTCCACCTGACGGCGGAAGTCGGCGCGGCGCAGCACGAGCAGGCTGGACGCCTGCGTCGCCACCACGTGGGCCGAACGGGGACGACCGTCGATCAAGGAGAGCTCGCCGAAGTGGTTGCCAACGGTGAGGACGTTGAGAATGACTTCGCGCCCGTCGACGCCAACCAGCACCACTTTGACTTCACCGGTGCGCACCACGAATAGCGCATCGCCGGGGTCGCCTTCCTTGACGATCAGCGCCCCTTTCGCGAACCGCTGTTCACGGGTGAGCTCGGCGAATCCACGAACCGCCGGCCGCTCGAGCTCGCGGAACAGCGGGACCGTGGACAGAAAATCGGTGACACGATCGAGCGACACGCTCGTGGTGGATGGCGTGAATCGCAGAGGCGTAGTTCCTACTGTTACCATCGTATGTCACCTCGGAGCCGGCGCCGACACGGGTTGACCGTGAGGGTACCAAGGTGGAAGAAGGACGCAAACGGAGAACCGGCGCCGGCGAACCTGCGCAGGACGGCCGAACGCGGTTATCTTTCATGATACCCGCAATATCGATGTAGGTCCGCGTTTCGGTCGATATTTCCGAACCGCGTGAAGGTTATGATGCAGGTCACGTGCCTCGCCGTGACCGAGATCACGAAGACTTCCGAACTCGAGCACCCCTCCCCAATGCTGACCCATCTTCGCGACCGCATGGCCGACGCGCTGCGTCGCGCCACCGAAGTGGAACAGCTGCTGGCCGATCCGGAAACGGTGAAGGACGCGCCGCGGCTGGCTGCACTCGGTCGCGAGCATCATCGCTTGGCTGAGGTCGTCCAGAAAGTAAACCGTTACACCAAGGCCGAGGCGGAACTCGCCGACGCCCGCGACATGGCGAACGGTGACGATCCCGACTTTGCCGCGGAAGCCAGAGCCGAGGTGGAACGGCTCGAGCAGGAGTGCGCGACGCTGGAAAAGGCGTTGTTGCCGCTGCTCATCCCGCGCGACCCGCTCGACGACCGCCCGGCCATTTTCGAATTGCGCGCGGGCACCGGCGGCGATGAAGCCGCGTTGTTCGCCGCCGACCTCTTGCGCATGTACACCCGCTTCATCGAGCGGAAAGGATGGCGCATCGAGGGCATTTCCTACTCCGACGGCACGCTGGGCGGTGTGAAGGAAGCGGTGTTCAAGGTGCTCGGCGACGGGGCGTTCGGCATGCTGCGCTGGGAGTCGGGCGTGCACCGCGTGCAGCGTGTTCCGGCCACCGAATCGCAGGGGCGCATTCACACCTCGGCGGCCACGGTGGCGGTGCTACCGGAAGCGGAAGAAGTCGACGTCAAGATCGAAGACAAGGATCTCCGCATCGATGTGTTCCGCTCATCCGGTCCCGGCGGACAGAGCGTGAACACCACCGACTCGGCCGTGCGCATCACCCATATCCCGACCGGCTTGGTGGTGTCGCAGCAGGACCAGAAGTCGCAGCTGCAGAACAAGGCCAAAGGCATGGAAGTGCTTCGCGCGCGACTGCTCGATCTCCGGTTGTCGGAACAGGAAGCCGAGCGCTCGCGCATGCGGAAATCGCAGGTGTCCACCGGTGACCGGTCGGCCAAGATCCGCACCTACAACTTTCCGCAGGGCCGGGTCACCGATCACCGCGTGGGCGTCACGCTGTACGACATCGATCGCGTGCTCGACGGCGATCTGGGACCGTTCCTCGAAGCGATTGCCCTGGCGAACGCGGAAGAGAGCCTGAGTGGCTGACGACGGTCGGCTGCTGCGCGACGTGCTGCACGACGCCGCGCGGCTGCTGCTCGCGTCGACGGCGCTGGCGCTGGAGGCCCGCGCGGACGGGGGCAACTTCGCCGAGGCCGAAGGCCATCGCGAAGCCCGCTGGCTCGTGGCGGCGGTGCTGGACGTGGCACCGGGTGAGCTCGGGCGGCTGCTCTCCGTCGGCTATCGCACGCCGGTCCCCACCCAGGCGCGCATTCACGCGGCCGCGCGACGGCGGGCCGCCGGGGAGCCGATGGCCTACTGCGTGGGCACCGCACCGTTCCGGCACCTGGTGCTCCACGTGGACCAACGGGTGCTGATTCCGCGGCCGGAAACGGAAATCGTGGTCGATGAGGCGTTACGGCTCACCGCGAGCCACCCGGGCGGGATCGCCGTCGATATCGGTACCGGCTCCGGCGCCATTGCCCTGAGTCTGGCCACCGAAGGCCGGTTTGAGCGGGTCATCGCGACCGATCTCTCCGACGACGCGCTGGCGGTGGCCGCCGCGAACGCGGCGCGGGTGGCGGCGGCCGAACCCGAGGCAGCACCTGTGGAGTTCCGGCACGGCGCCGATCTGGCCCCGCTCCATGGTGTCCGGGCCCGTGTGATTGTGTCCAACCCGCCCTACATTGCGTACAGCGAAGCGGCCGCCCTCCCTCGCAGCGTGCGGGACTGGGAACCCACGGTGGCGCTGGTGGCGGCCGATGAGGGCATGGCCCGCTATACGGCCATTCTGGCGGGCGCGCACGCGCTGCTGGAGCCGTTCGGCTGGGTCGTGTTCGAAGTCGATGCCCGACGCGCGCAACGGACCGCCGCCCTGGCCACGACTGCGGGGTATCAGCAGGTCCAGGTGGTGCGCGACTTGACTGGTCGCGAACGCGTGGTGCTCGCGCAGCACGTGCCGGCGTAAATCTCACTCCAATGCTTCTACTCGGCCGAGGAGGCCGATCTCCATGCTCGAAAGCAAGGCGAAAGACCTTGGCCGCACGATCGGTCAAAGTGACGAGTACAAGGCCGTGAAGCGCAGCAGCGAGGCGTTGAACAACGACCGCGAAGCGACCACGGTGCTGCGCCAGATGGAGAAGATCCGTCAGGATGCGCAGGCGATGATCGATCGTGGCGAAGAGCCGACGAGCGAGATGGAGCAGCAGCTCGATACGCTGCTGCAGCAGGTGCAGGTGAACAGCGCCTATCAGGCGGCGATCTCGGCGCAGGACAATTTCGATAAGCTTATGCTGCGCGTGAATCAGTGGATCGCCGACGGTATCCGGACGGGCGCCACCAGCTCCATCATCCTTGGCTGAGCTGCCGGCCATGGCGGGCATCACCCGCGGGTGCTTCATGGTGCTGGAAGGCGGCGAGGGGGTCGGCAAGACGACGCAGTGGCGCCGGCTGGCCGATCGTCTCGCCGCTGCCGGTCACGATGTGGTGGCATTGCGCGAGCCCGGCGGCACGTCGGCCGGTGATGCGTTGCGCGCGGTGCTGCTGGATCCGCAGTCGGCGCTCACGCCCGAGACCGAAGCGCTGCTGTTTGCGGCGTCGCGCGCGCAGCTGGTGCGCGAGGTGATCACGCCGGCGATGCAGCGTGGTGCGGTGGTCTTGGTCGATCGGTTTCTGCTGTCGACGTACGCGTATCAGGGGCGCGGACGTGCCCTGTCGCTGTCGGCGCTGCGCGAGGTGAATGCCTTCGCGACCGGTGCACTGGCGCCCGACCTCACGCTGCTGCTGTCGCTGCCGCTTGGCGAGTCGATGGCCCGCATGCACGCGCGCGGGAGTGCCGATCGCATGGAACGCGAAGATGAGGCCTTCCATCGCCGCGTGCGGGCGGCGTTCGATGATGCCCTGCAGCCGGCGTGGCAGGCGCAGCATCCCGAGATCGGCCCGGTCGTTGCGGTCGATGCCAGCGGCGACGCCGAGTCGGTCACCGCACGGTGTCTGGCCGCACTCGCCGCGAAGTGGCCCACGCGTTTTTCCGAGGTGCCGGTGGAGCGTCCGCTGTCGACGGTCGAAGTGACCCATGGCTGAGTCGCTGCCGGATGCGCCGCGTACGACTCGCCGCCGTTCGCGCGCAATTGCCGCGGCCACCCTGTTCGTGGCGCTGTTGTCGCTGGGTGGCTGGTGGGCGGGCCGTGATCTCACCGCGGCCACGCGTGAGACCCGCGCGCCGCTCGGTGGCGCGCGCCTGTTCGATCAGGTCGTCGCCGCCGTAGCGCAGAAATACGTCGACTCGCTCGATGGCAGTGCGATCTACGACAAGGCCGTCGCCGGACTGCTACGCGAGCTGAAAGATCCGTACACGACGTATCTGGCCGAAGACCGCTTGCGCCGATTGAATGAACAGATCAGCGGCACGTACGCGGGCGTTGGTTTGCAAATCGACATCCGCGACGGCTGGCCGGTCGTCATCGAACCGATCGCGGGGGGGCCGTCGGAACGCGCCGGGGTGCTGGTCGGTGACCGGCTCGTGATGGTGGGGAAGGAATCGACGCGCGGCTGGTCGCGTGATGAAACCTCGAAGGCGATGCGTGGCGCGCCGGGTTCGAGCGTCACCTTTACCGTGGAACGCGGTGATTCGCGCGTGAGCTTCACCATGGTGCGTGACAAGGTTCATCTGCGCGCGGTGCAACGGGTGCAGCTGTTGCCGAACGGCGTGGGCTATGTGGACGTCAACGTGTTCAGCGCGCAGACGGCGACCGAGCTTGGGATGGCCATCGATTCCGTCGTGAAGCTCGGCGCGCGTTCGCTGATCATGGATCTGCGCGGGAATCCCGGGGGATTGCTGGAGCAGGGCGTGGCCGTGGCCGAACTCTTTCTCGACCCCGGCCAGAGTATCGTGCAACTGCGCGCGCGTCCGGGTTCGCAGCCACAGGTCTTCACCGACAGTCTTCCGCAGCGCTGGCCTACGTTGCCGCTGGCGGTGCTGGTCGATCGCGCGAGCGCGAGTGCGTCGGAGATCGTTGCCGGTGCACTGCAGGATCACGACCGCGCGCTGGTGCTGGGCGTCACCTCGTTCGGCAAAGGCAGTGCGCAGAACGTCTATCCGCTGTCGTCGGGCGGTGCACTGCGTCTGACGACCGCGCGCTGGTACACGCCTGTGGGCCGGAGCATCAATCGTCCGCCGCCGCGTGACCTCGATGCCGAGGTGAACGACGGCGCCGAGGTCTCGTTGCCCGATACGATCCGGCCGCGTTTCCGCACGGATGCCGGCCGCACGGTGTTCGGTGGCGGTGGCATCACGCCGGATGTCATCGCCGGCGACACGATCACGCCGATGCAGGTGCAAACATTGGCGCGGGCCATGGGGAAGAATGCGGGCGCCTATCGTGACGCGCTGGCCAAGGAGGCGGAAGCCCAGAAGCGCACGATGCGCGGCCCCAGTGATCCGGTGACGCCGGCGATGCTTGACGCGCTGTATACCGACCTGGTGGGCCGCGGCGTCGCGCCGCCACGCTCCGTGTTCGATAGCGCGGCGCCGTGGATCTCTCGCTCCCTGGGCTACGAGATGACGCGCGTGGCCTTCGGCGCTGATGCCGACTTTCTGCGCCGCACGCAGGATGATGCGGCGCTGCAGCGAGCCATGGACATGTTGCAGGGCGCGCGCAGCCCGCGTGAGGTGTTCTCGAAGCTCGAGAAGCGCGCGGGCGAGGTGCCGACCGCGATCCGCTAGCGCACGTGGGCTAACGGCTGCCGGGGAGTTTCGTCGATACTTTCACGCCCTTCGGCGTGACGAACGCGAAGGCGTCCTTCGGCAGCGCGGTGTCGGGCGACCAACTGGTGAGCGTGATCGTGCGATCGACGCCTTGGCTGTCGAGCACCTGCACCCGGACGGGACGGGATTCCTTCTCGTCGAGCCAGAGCACGGCTTTGCTGAACGGCGCCGAGTTCTGGCTCTTCGGCACCAGCTGCACACGGCGCGTGCTGCGGCCATCGATCGAGGCACTCTCACCGCCGGTAATCGTGAACGCGCGACGCGGTGTGTCGAGGAGCTGCCCCAGGAGATCCGCCACGACGGCCCCATCGGCATCCGCCGGAAGCTTCAGCACCTGCCCGGGGGAGCTGCTCGGGAGATAGACCCACAGACTCTTACCGTCGCCCACAATCCGATCGCCGGCCGGCTCGGTGAACGTGATCGACACGCGATTGGGCCGCTCCTGCACGAACACGCCACGTGATGCGACCGTACGACCGAGAATCGGGTTGGTGATCTTCTGGTCGAAATTCGCCTGCAGGGTACGTGTTGCCGCCCAGGACTTCGCGACGCGCGCATAAGCCGCCTCCGCGTCGGTCGTTGGATTCTGCGCCGTGAGGGGGGCGCACGCGGGCACGACACAGGCGACGGCGGCCACGAATGCGGGACCGGCGACGCGGGTGGCGAATCGATGCAGGATGGTCATAGGACTGACTACACACAGGGGCGGAGCAGGTGCCCACCACGGGCCGCTGCCGAACGTAAGGAGGTCCCGCACGTCACCGATGGGGCCGTGCGCGAGGCGACGTCAGCTCGTGGCCGCTGGCATCGGCGGTGTGGGCGCCAGCTGACGGTCGATCGCGCCCGCGATCAGGCGCAGCTGCCGAACGAGCTCGGTGAACTGCTCCGGATACAGCGACTGCGCCCCATCCGAGAGCGCCTTGTCCGGCGTGGGATGCACTTCGACGAGGATGCCGTCGGCACCAGCCGCGACGGCGGCGCGCGCCATCGGGGTGACCTTATCGCGCAGTCCCGTGCCGTGGCTCGGATCGGCCACGATCGGCAGGTGGGACAGCTTCTGCACCACCGGGATCGCCGTGAGATCAAACAAATTGCGCGTCGCGCTGTCGAATGTCCGCACGCCCCGCTCGCAAAGAATCACGTTCGGGTTGCCTTCCGATAACACGTACTCGGCGCTGAGCAACAAGTCATTGATCGTGGCAGCCATGCCACGCTTGAGTAGCACGGGCTTTCCGAGCTTGCCGACATGACGCAGCAGGGAGTAGTTCTGCATGTTGCGCGCGCCGATCTGAATGCAGTCGGCGTACTCGGCCACCAAGTCGGCGCCGCGCTCGTCCATCGCTTCCGTCACGATCGCGAGCCCTGTCTCGTTGCGCGCGAGCGCGAGCAGCTTGAGTCCCTCGAGGCCGAGCCCCTGGAACGCATACGGCGACGAGCGCGGCTTAAAGGCCCCGCCGCGCAACGCATGGGCGCCGGCATTCCGCACGGCATGCGCCGACGCCAATATCTGCGCTTCGCTTTCCACCGAACACGGACCGGCGAACACGACGACATCGCGGCCGCCCACGCGTACGCCCGGCGCGATCTCGACGACCGTGTTGTCATTCTTCCATTCGCGCGCCGCCTGACGATACGGCTTCTGCACGATGAGGACATTCGCAACGCCGGGGAGCCCCTCGATATACGACCAATCCACCTGCGCGTCGTCGCCCAGGAGACCGATCGCCGTGCGCACCGCGCCCGGCATAGGGAGGGGCTTGAAGCCCTGTCGCACGATCTCGTCGCAGACCTTGTCGATGTCGGCGGCGCTCGCGTTGGGCTGCATCACGACCAGCATGTCACGTCCTCAGAATTCGATGGACCAGCCGTCGGTCGCGAGGACCGTGGGGCCGGTGTAGCACTCCGCCACTTCGCCGAGAATATCCACGGCTTCCACGGGCGGATAGAAATGCGTGAGCACGAGGCGATGCGCGGCCGCGTGCGCTGCGAGCTGTCCGGCCTGTCGCGGTGTGAGATGCTCGCGAATGGCCATCGTATCGGGCAACGAGCACTCGGCCAGCAGCAGGTCGCATCCCGCCGACCATGCCCCGAGCGCCTCGCTCACACCGGTATCGCCGGTGTACACGAGACGGCGCTCCCCGTCACGCACGGAATATGCTACGCTTTCTGCGGTATGTGGTACCGGCTGTGCCGTCAGCGTCACGTGCTCGCCCACTTTCACGATCTCATCGGGGACGAGTTCCCGGACCGTGAACGGAAAGCCGGGAGCCAGCATCCAGGCCCCGTACACGCTCGCCATGCGCTCGATGATGGTGCCCGTTCCCACTGGACCATACAGTGTGACGGGGGCGCTCCGCGGCGGCAGCTGACCCCAGCGCCACCCCATCAGCAGCAGCGGGAGGTCGGCGATGTGGTCGGCGTGGAAGTGGGTGAGCGCGACGTGCGTGATCGACTGCCAGTCGATGCCGAGCGCGGCCATCCGGTGCACGGCGCCACTGCCGCAGTCCAGCAGCATACGCACAGCCTGCGCGCCGGTGCCACACTCGACCAGATGTGCCGCGCTCACGCGGGTGGCGTGCGGGGCCGCGGTCCCGGTACCAACCGTGGTGAGCTTCATGTGCCGCGAGTGGTCGAGCGCACCGTCAGCGTCCGTTGAACAGAATGCGGCGGAAGGTCGGTGCGCCCGTGCCGCTGCGGAAGCGCGCCACGTACACCCCCGGGGCAACGGTGCGCCCGTCGCTGGCCGTTCCATCCCACACGAACCGGTTGTCGCAGTTGCTGCCGGCGCCCGGGGTACCACGACCGTACCGACCGGCGGCGAATCGGGTCACCCCGTCAAGGGCGGGTATGATGGTGCGTACCACGTTGCCTCGAAGATCCAGCACGTCGAGCGAGACCTCACCACCCGGCTCTCCCAGATCGAACCAGAAGCAGGTGCTGAACGCGCTGGCCGACGGAAACGGGTTCGGAAAGTTCTGGTACAGAATCGTGGTGGTGGGCAGCGGCGGGTCGATGACCACGAACGAGGCGACGCTGCCGACGCGCACGGAGTTTCCGTTGGGGAGCGTGGCACGCACGCTCCACCGGTAGGACGTGTTGGCCTGCAGGTTGGTGGCGGCACGAAACGTGGTATCGAGAATGCCGGCGGCCGCCTGTTCGGGGCGGCCCGCATTGGTGATCTCAACCGTATAGCTCCACGGACCGGCCGCGGGGGTGATGCGCGCGCTTCTCCATACGAACAACGGACGACGCACGTCGAAGATGTCGCCCGATGGAGAGCTCGGCGAAATGAGCGTCAGCCACGGCGGCACGGTGCGAGGTCCCGTAATCGACGACTCGGCCACGAGCCCGGAGGTGCCCTGGATGCTGGCGCGCCAAAACACGGTCCCCTCGCTGGGCAGGGCATGCGTGATCTGCACCGCCATCGTGGTGTCCGACGTCGTGAACGACGAGTCGACGACGAGCGATGCCGTGCCGAAATCCACCGCGGTGGCGATTTGCACCCGCACACGGAGCGGGCGCACATTCCCGAAGCCGAGTGCCCGTACCACGAGCGACGGCGTGAGCGACGGCAAGACCGTCGTGGCGGGGCCGTCCACGATCACCGTCTGCCCCCGCAGTGCCCCGGGCAGGGATGCCAGCGCTGCACCGCCGCACAGCGCGGCGGCGCCCCACCAACGCCGCCGCGCGACCGGCATCACGCCGGTGTCGGTTCCGCGGCGGAGTCCTCATCGGCATCGACGACATCGTCCGGCGTCTCGACGGCGTTCTCGCCCGCGATGTCACCAGCGATGGCATCGTCGGGCACGATCGTTTCATCGACTTGCTGCCCACCACGCAGGCGCACGCTGACGATCGACGACACACCGGGCTCCTGCATCGTGACGCCGTACACCGCATCCGCCGCTTCCGACGTCGTGCGCGGGTTGTGCGTGATCACGATGAACTGCGTCCGCGACTTGAAGTCGTTCAGCATCTTCACGAAACGCCCGATGTTCTGGTCGTCGAGCGGCGCGTCCACTTCGTCCATGAGACAGAAGGGACTCGGCTTGGTGAGGAAGATGCCGAACAGCAGCGACAGCGCCACGAGCGCCCGTTCGCCGCTGGAGAGCAGGTGGATGCGCTGTGTCTTCTTGCCGCGCGGCGACGCGTGGATCTCGATGTCGCAGTCGAGTGGCGAGTCGGGGTTCTCGAGGCGCAGATCGCACTCGCCGCCCCCGAACATGCGCAGGAAGATCTGACGGAAGTTCTCGCGCACCTGCGAGAACGTGGCCAGGAACAGCTCACGCGCTGTGCTGTCGATTTCGCGGATGGCCTGATGCAGCGACTGTTTCGCCGCCACCAGATCGTTGCGCTGCCCCGTGAGGAACTCGAGGCGTCGCTGCTCCTCCTCGTGCTCTTCGATGGCCAGCGGATTCACCGGGCCCAACTCGTCGAGCGACTCGCGCAGCTGCTTCGCCTCAGTGCGCAAGGCGTCGGTCTCCAGGTCGAGCTCTTCAAACCCGGCGAGCAGGTCTTCGAGCGTCCGGCGCCACTCGGTTTCAAGGCGCTGACGGATCGCTTCGCGACGCCCGGAGAGCTCCGTGTGCCGGAGCTGGGCGCCGTGCAGCTGCTCGCCGAGTGCGGAGGCGCGCCGACGGGCTTCGTCGAGCATACGTTCGGCCTCGTCGAGGGCGCCGGTGGCCGAGGCCACCGCGCGCTCGGCATCAGCCAGTCGCGCGTCGGCATCGGCGAGCGACTTCTGCTCCGTTTCCAGTTCGGAGCGCCAGCCATCGAGTTGCTGGGCCAGATGCTGGTCGGCTTCCGAAAGAGTACTGAGCTCACGCGCCAGCGACTCGAGACGCGCGGCCGCGGTGGAGTCCTCTTCGTTCAGCCGCTTCTCGCGGTCGATCGCGACCGACAGGCGCGCCTGCGCCTGCGCCTGTGCAACCTGCCAGGTGGCCCGCGCTTCCCGCGCCTGCTCCTGATCGCGCTCGGCCACCGACATCGCTTCCCGCGCATCGGTGATGTCGGCGTCGGCTTCGCCGGCACGCGCATGCAGCGCTTCGGCCTGCTGCCCCAGCTGCTTCGTGCGCGAGTCGAGCTCTTCGAGCCGCGCAATCAGGCGTTCGGCCAGCACGCTCGACTGCTGCAATTCACGCTCAGCGCGCTCGCGACGACGCTCGACTTCCTGCTGCACATCGGCCGCGCGACGCGACTCCTGCTGCGCCCGGTTCGAGGTTTCCATCGCGGCCTGCTGCGTACGCTCCGCTTCACCCAGGGCCAGACGGGCGGCTTCGGCTGCCAGCACACATTCGTCCCGGCGCGCATCGGCGGCGGCGAGGTCCGTCTCGAGCCGCGTGATCTCGGCACGACGCTGCAGCGGGCCGGGGCCCGTAGCGGTGCCCGGCAGGAACACGGCGCCACGCTCATCGATGAACGCTTCACCGCTGTCGATCGCGCGGACCTTGCCCAAGAGCGCGCGCACCCAGCGCGACGCCGCACCGGATGACTGCACGCTGCCGGCGAGCGCATCCGCATCGGCACCGAGATCGGTTACCACGTCCAACGGCAGCAGGAGCAGCGGACCGGGCTGCGTGTCGGCATGCCAACGGCGCACGGCCGCCGCCGCATCGGCATCACGCACGACGATGGCGTGCATCGTGGCGCCGAGGTAGCGCTCAACGAGCTTCGCGGCATCGCCATCAGCCGTCAGGAAGTCGGTGAGCGGACCGAGAACGGCCCCGTCGCCGAAGCGTTCGCGTTCCTTTAGCAGCTTCGCCGCCGACGGGGCCAGCCCGACGCGCTCACGCTCGAGGGCGGCCAACGCGTTCAGGCGCCCTTCCAGCGCCGTGCGCGACTGCACGGCAGTGGCCAGCGCGCT
>CANHNQ010000071.1 GCA_947462095.1 Gemmatimonadota bacterium | reverse complement strand
GCAGATCTGCGGGCCCCTGCAGCACCACGTGCTGGCTCCGCGTCGCCCCTGGCGACGTCTCTTCCCGTTCTTGCTCGCCCACGCCCCACCCCATCGATTGTCGGTCAGCCTGGCCGCCCAACGGCCAGTGATTGTCGCGCCCCTATGGCGCATCGCGTCGCTACACCTGCGTAGCGCACCTTCGTCGGGCGCGCTTAATTGCTTCGTGTTCGCTGCATCCTGCTTGAAATCCCGTCCCTACATCCGGCAGTCGTCGGCCGCCGCCCTGCGACGGAGCGCACCACCGGGGCTGTCACGTACCCAGCCTTGGAAGCTATCCCGATCCGGGCTTGAACTGCAGGGGGGGCGGTGCGTTTCCTCATGGCCATCACCTTCGTTCCGCGCCTCGATCATGTCACTGGTCTTCCAGCCGTCCGCCAACATCGCCCGACTCAAGGAATCCGCGACGCTGGCGGTGGCCGCCAAGGCCCGGGCCCTCAAGGCCGCCGGTCAGCCGATCATCGATCTCGGCGCGGGTGAGCCCGACTTCGACACGCCAGTGTTCATCCGGCAGGCGGCCGAGGCGGCGATCGAGGCGGGGGCGACCCGCTACACGGCCACCGAGGGCATTCTGCCGCTGCGCGAAGCCATCGCCGCCGATGCCAACCGGTTGCTCACACACGGGGCGCCGATCACCGCCGCGGAAGTGGTGGTGTCGAACGGCTCCAAGCAGTCGCTCTACAACGCCTGCGTCTGCTGCTTCGGCCCCGGCGATGAAGTGTTGATTCCGACGCCGGCGTGGACGAGCTACTACGAGATGGTGGAACTGGCGCGTGCGGTGTCGGTGCCGGTGTTTGGCGACGAGGCGAACGACCTCAAGGTGACGGCGGAGCAACTGGCGGCGGCGGCCACGCCGCGCACGAAGGGGTTGATGCTCAACTCGCCCAGTAATCCGACGGGTGCCGTGTATACCCGCGACGAGCTGACGGCCATCCTCGACCTCGCGTCCGAGAAGGGCTGGTGGGTGCTTGCCGACGAGATCTATCTGCGCATCGCCTACGAGGGCGGCGCGCAGTCGGCGCTCGCCGTGGCGAAGTCGCGCGACAACCTGATCGTTATCAACGGCGTCGCCAAGGCGTATGCGATGACGGGCTGGCGCATCGGCTGGACGATCGCGCCCGTGGCGGTCACCAAGGCGATGACGGCCTTTCAGTCGCACACGACGTCGAACCCGGCCGCGGTGTCGCAGCACGCCGCCCTCGCGGCCCTCGCACGACAGGAGGAGGCCGACGCCGCCGTGCACCACATGGTCCGGGAATTCCGTCAGCGTCGCGACGCCGTCGTGGCAGCGCTCGCCGCTTTCCCCACCATACGCTACGTCCACCCGGCCGGTGCATTCTACGTCTACATCAACGTGGCGGGCTTCCGTGGCGCCGCCGATGCCGGTGCGGCGTTCGCCGCCGCGGTGCTCGAAGAGCACCAGGTGGCGGTGGTGCCGGGCAGCGCCTTCCTGACGCCCGACTGGATTCGCGCGAGTTACGCCACGACGGAGTCGGTGGCCGTCGAGGGCGTGACGCGCATCGCACGCTGCCTCACCGGCGCCTGAGCGGGCGCCCGCACGGGCCCCGTACCGGCCCCCGCGATTCTCTCACGTTTCTGAGGCGATCATGATCACGACCATCGTGCTAGTGCAGGCCGATCCCAAGACCATTTCCGCCTGTGCGACCGCGCTGGCGGGCATCGAAGGCGTCAGCGAGGTCTACTCGGTGTCCGGCGCGTGGGATCTCGTCGCCATCGTGCGCGTTCCCGATCTCGAGCGCATCGCGACGGTGGTCACCGAGGAGTTTGCCAAAGTGCCCGGGATTATCCGCACGCAAACACTCACGGCGTTCCGTGCGTACAGCCGCAATGATCTCGAACAGGCGTGGGATATCGGGGTCGAGTAGCTCGGCCCTGACGACTCACCCGTGGCAGCGCTGCCGTTCGTTGCGCAGGAGTTCGCGCCACGCGTCCACTTCGTAGCGCATCACGATGGTGTAGAGCGGCGCCTCCTTGATCCTGAGGCCAAACACCAGCTCCGACTTCCCATCGTTGTCCACGTCGAGGTGGTCGAGATAGCGATAGCGCGGCGGTGACCGCTTGTTGCCAAGCGTCGCGTACGTGAAGGTCGGCTTGTATCCGTACACGCCCTTGTCCAGCACCACCACGAGATGGCGGGGGCGCGCACCGATCGGGCTGATGCTGTCGGCCACCACTTCCGGGTCGTCATACACCACGACGATCGTGGGACGTGGCCCGTTGCCCGTCTCGGCGATGTGTACCTCGCGACGGTAGCGTCGCAGCATCGACATCGAAACGCCCGAGGCCGGCGCAATGAGTGTCGGAATCGCATCGGTCGCCGTCTGCAGTTCACCAGCGGCCAGGGGCGTCACCGGTTTGAGCGGCGGTCGCGTGTCACTGGTGAAGAACTCGACGCCATCGGGGATCGACGCGAGCGCGCCGGGGAGCACGATCGAACAGCCGCGAATCGTGTCGAGCGGCGTTCCCTCCCACATGCCGCGGGTGGAGGGAGTCGCCGCCAGCGTCCGACCGCCGCGGTACGGCATCAGCGACTTTCCGGCGTGCAGATAGTCGAGGTCGAACGCCCGCCAGCCGCGATCACTCAACGTGAACAGCCGGAACCCCTCTGGCCCCAGCGTGGCCAACGGCACAATCCGCGGACCGGCGAGGTCGCGCGTCACGCGAAACAGGACGTTCGGATGCGCGGCGAGCAGCGTGCTGTCGCTCTGCCAGACGGGATCCCCCTGGTCGGCCCAGAGTGCGTTCTTCACCCGATCTGCGGTGCCGCACGCGGCACCAAGGAGCGCGAACCCGAGCGGGAGGCACCGGCGGGCCAGGCCGCGGAGTCGCGGGATGGCGATAGCGGAGGGGCTGGAGAATGTCACGCTGTGAGTTTCGTGGACCGGGGCGCGGAAGTCCACCACCGCGGGGGATGTGGAGAGATCGGGACCGCTGATTGTCTGCGGCCTCCTGTCCCGCTAGCGTGCGCCACGTGACCGATGCGTACCCTCTCGCCGACCCTTCGCTCCGGAGCGCCCTCCGCGCCCTCCGCGCGCTGTTCGGTGACGGGGCGCTGGTGGCGGCCGGCAGCGGTCCGCCGCTCGAGCGCATCGCCATGCGGAGTGATCCGCCCGCGGTGGCGCCCTGCGTCGTCCTCGAGGCGCCGGGAGCGCGCCCGGTCGCGGTGCCGGCCGAGCCGCTGGTTTGCGGCTTTCTCGACGGTGTGCAGCGGAGTCGCGTGGTGGCGTACCGCTCCGGCTCGCCGTTGATCTACGCCTCCGTCGCCGCCGCCGTCCGCGAGCGCGTGGCGCGCCGGCTCGAAACCTGGCGAGAACCCACGGTCCGTCGCGCGCTGTTCGCCTCGCGCGCGAAGCTCGGGGACCCGGCGTGGAACCAACTGGTGGACAGCGGGGTCCCCGTGGTGGACATCACCGCCGACGTGACCGACGACGCCATCCCCGTGCATCCCTTCGCACTCCGCGCCCGGGCACTCGACCTGGTCGCACTGGAGCGGGAAGGGCTCGAACGTCGCCTCGCCGCCGAGTGGTGTCGGCGGGAAGTGCGATGGCTCTGGATCGATGGCGGGATCTCCGGCAATCTGGCGGTGGACGAACGGGCCACCGCGTTCGGGGTGGTGAAATCCCACACAACGCTGTACGGCAGCGCGTCTCAGGTGGAGTCGGTCCTTGCCCTCGGGGAGGCGGAGCGGTCGCCGGCGTTCCTCGTCGGTCATCGGCCGCGTCGCGCGGTGGCGAGTTGGTATCTCCGCCTCAGAACCGCCGCCGGCGGTGATCCGCTGCACGGGCTGGTGCGGGTGGAAATCTCCCCGCCGGCCGACCTGCTCGATCCGGAGCAGGTCACCGATGACGCACGCGCCCGACTGACGGCGCACTGTGACCGCATCTCCGCTGGCATCCTCGCCGAGCGGGCTCCGCTCTCGCTTCCCGATCCGCGATGGGATACCCTCACCTACGGCATTCATGCCTGTGAGATGTATCTCGATGCGCTGGTCGGCATCTGACCTCCTTCGTCGTGACGCTGTGACCTTGCCTTCCACTGCTCCCGGTACTGCGCCCGCGTCCACATCGGACGCCGTGCCGTTGCCACTCGGTCGCGTCGTCGCGACGGAGAAGAAGCCGAATACGCCGCACGAATTCCATTTCTGGACGGCGATCGACGCGCCGATCGGCATCGGAACGATTGTCCGTGTGGAGGGAAGCACGCCGGTGGACGCGGTGATCCCGCGCGTGTACGGCGTGGTGGTGGAAGGGTTCAGTTACAGCGATCTGCAGTCGCCGCTACACGACGTGCTCGGACACGATGGCCGGCCACACCACGGGCCGCTGTCGCACACCGATCGTACCGAGATCCGGTTGTATACCGCGTCCGTGCTGCGGCACATCCCCGAGGAGCCGCTGCAGCCCGTGCCACTCGGCGCGGTGTATCTGGCCGACGATGCCGACGTCGCGGTGGCCCTGCGCATGGACGGGTACATCACGGGCGAATCGTCCACGGGCATTCCGGTGGGCATGTACCGGGCCGGTGGCATGCGCTCGCCGATCTTTCTCGACGCCGACTTTCTGGTGGGACCGGAGGCGGCGCACTTGAATATTTCCGGCGTCTCCGGGCTGGCTACGAAAACGAGTGCAATCGAGTGGCTGTTACAGTCCATCTTCGCGCACTTTCCCGCGCATCGCGGCACGGTGGCCGCGGTGTGTTTCAATGTGAAAGGGCCCGACCTGTGCTTCCTCGACCAGCCCGGGAAGCTCGAGCCGGCCGATCGCGAGATGTACGAGTTGCTCGGCGTCCCGCCGACCCCGTTTCAGGATGTGCGCTACTTCGCGCCGTTCACGGCGCGCGGGTTTTCGCTCAACACATTGCGCTCGCATCCCGCGCTCGCCGACAGTGTGTCGCCGCTCACGTGGGGGCTTGGTGAAGTCTTGCAGTTCGCGGAAGTGCTGCTGAACAAGGACGACATCGATGCGAAGGCGGATGCGCTCATCGACTTCATCCGTGAGCGCGTCGTCGGCAAGGACTTCGAGGAGCCGGGCTTCTCGCGCACGCACCGCGTCCAGTCGTTCGCCGATCTCGACGCCTGGTTCCGCGATGTGTTGCGCAAGCTCGAGGATTCCAACGGCGACACCTGGCGCACGCATCATGCCGCCACCGTGCGCAAAGTCCGGAATCGGCTGTCCAACCTGTCCACACGCTGCGCAGGGCTCGTGACCGATGATGGCGCCGTGTCGGATCTGCCGTTCG
The DNA here is from genome assembly GCA_947462095.1 of Gemmatimonadota bacterium. Taxonomy (GTDB): domain Bacteria; phylum Gemmatimonadota; class Gemmatimonadetes; order Gemmatimonadales; family Gemmatimonadaceae; genus Gemmatimonas. Next base: position 12,268 of record CANHNQ010000071.1, on the reverse strand, counting down.
GGAGCTTTGTGGATCGCGCGGTGTACGTGGTCGATGTCGCCAACGTCGAGGAAGACGCGCAGGATCTCGTCTTTGCCCGGGTCGTCTCCCGCTTGCGAGAACAACTCGAGCGACGGGAACTCGGCGTCGATCACGTGATCGTGTTCGTCGACGAGCTGAACAAGTACGCCCCGCACGATGGCCCCGATACCTATGTCCGCAAGATGCTCCTCGATATCGCCGAGCGCGGCCGCTACCTCGGGCTCGTGCTGTTCGGAGCGCAGCAGTTCCGCTCGCAGGTGCATCGCCGCGTGACCGGCAACGCGGGCACGGCGCTGTATGGGCGCATGGATGGCGACGAGTTGGCGTCGCCCGGCTATCAGGTCTTGAGTCCGGCGATCAAGGCGCGCATGGCCACGCTCGACAAGGGTCAGCTCATGGTGCGTCATCCGCACTTCACGCAGCCGGTCTTCGTGCGCTTTCCGCGTCCGTCCGTGATGTCCGGTCGCGAGGGCGTCGAACGTTTCCCGCAGGCACCGGAGCCGTCGCTCGCGCAGGCGGTCACGCGCGAATTGCGCCGTCTCGATGACACCATCGACCTCGGCTTCGTGCAGCAAACCATTCTGCTGTACGACGAGCACGTCGTGCTCGCGGCCCGCAATGCGGTGGTGCGCACCCGTCCCGACGATGTGAAGCGCGCGTTCTCGCGGGAGCTGGCCCGTCGCGCGCGCCCGAGTGCCAGCGAGGTCGAAGCGGTGACGCCGCGTCCGCGCGCCCTGCGTTCCTTCTCCCCCGACGAATACGGCGGATGACATCGGCCACGCGAGTCGGCGGGTGGCTGGTTGCCCGGCGGTGTGGTCTGCTGACGGGCACCGGTATCTGCACGCTCACGCTGGCACTCGCGGGCCCACCACCGCTATCCGCGCAGTCCATGCGGGTCGGCCCCGCTGGGGTGTCGTTGATCGTCCGGCCGCGCGTGGGGGATACGCTACGTCTGCAGATGGAGCAGACCATCGAGATCAGCGGGCGTCGGATGGAGGCGTCGGCGCCGCCCGTGGGCTCTGGCGCGGGTATCAATGGGCGACGATCGGGCGCCAACGCACCGACGGCGTCCAGGGCTCCGGACTACGGCCCGCGTCGCGCCCGCGCGTCTCTCCGGGTCACCAAACTGGTGTTGTACGCGCACTCGCTGGTCGAAGCGAGCGACTTGGTGTCCACGACGTTGCTCGCCACCACGGATTCGCTGGCCATGTGGGCCGGCACGGCCGCGGAACAGGCGCAGCCCGCGATGCTGCCACTGCCGGCCGACGGGCGACAGGTACGTGTGCGTGTCACGCCCGACGGCGCCATGCGGGTGAGCGATCCGCCGCCCGGCGCCATGGAGCTCGGTGCCACGCTGGCCACGATGCCGGCGCTACTCCCTGAGCACGTGGTGCGGGCGGGGGAACGCTGGGAACGAGACATCGTGCTGCCGTCGCTCCCCCTCAGTGGATATCGGGTCGATGGCGTGGTGCGTACGCGATTCCGCCTCGACTCCCTCACGCAGGGGGGGCGGAGCGCGTGGATCTCCATGACCGGTGAACTGCGTCGCGATGGTGCCGCTCGCGAACTGCCCGCCGGCACGCGGGTGATCACGGCCGGAACGGTGCGCGGGACGATGGTGCTCGACCGTCTGCGCGCGTGGATCGTCGACGCCCGCACGGTGATCGATGTGCAATCCGAAGTCACGCCCGGTCCGGCCGAGGCAACCCGCCCCATGTTGCTCGATCTGCGTATCGTCCAGCGCATTCGCGTCCGCTAGTTCAAGCGGGCGGGGTGGTTCTGTAGCTTGCAGCATGCGTCTGGTCCATCTCAGCGATCTCCATCTCGGATTCCGCCAGTATCAGCGGCTTACGCCGACCGGAATCAATCAGCGTGAAGCGGATGTGGCCGCGACGGTATCCCGGGCGGTTGCCCAGATCATCGCGTGTCGTCCGGATCTGATCGTCGTGGGCGGTGACGTGTTTCACACCGTTCGCCCGTCGAATCCGGCGATCCTGCACGCCTTCCGTACCTTCTCGGCGCTGCGAGACCAGCTCCCCGAGACGCCGATCGTGATGGTGGCCGGGAATCACGATGCGCCGCGCACCTCGGAGACCGGCTGCATCCTGCGGCTCTTTCGCGAAATCGGCGTGCACGTGGCCGATGCGAAGGCCGAGCTGTTCACGTTTGCGGGACGTTCGCTCGCGGTCTTGGCGGTGCCCGACGTGCCCGGCATCGACCGTCCGCCCTTCCTCCCCCCTGAGGGCTTCGATCACACGGTGTTGCTGCTGCACGGTGAAATCGCCGGGATGCTCCCCGCGCACGCGGCGCCGGCCGACCGCGCGGCCATCGAGATCGACCCCGCGGAGCTGCATGCCGAGCAGTGGAGCTACGTCGCGCTCGGCCACTATCACGTGTATCGCGAGGTCGCAACGCGGGCGTACTACAGCGGCTCGATCGATTATACGAGTTCGAATCCATGGGGCGAATTGCGCGAGGAGCGCGAGCAGCGTATCCCCGGCAAGGGATTCATCGAACATGACCTCGTAACGGGCGCGCATCAGTTCCATCCGGTGGCGCCCTCGCGCCCGCTGCTGGACCTCGAACCCATCGACGCGAGCGGTATGGGGGCGGCCGACGTGGACAGCGCGCTGCGCGCGCGGGTCGACAGCGCGATCGGCGGGATCGACGATCGCGTCGTGCGCGTCACGGTGCGCAACATCGCGCGACACATCGTGCGCGAGCTCAATCACGAAGCGCTCCGGGACTACCGGAAGCGCGCGATGCACTTCCATCTCGATACGCGCCGTCCCGAGGTGCTCGCGCGTCGTGGGAAGGGCGAAGGGGCGCCGGGCCGTCGGGCGACGCTGCCGGAGCTGGTGGCCGAGCGACTCAGTGAACGTCCGTTGCCGGCGGGTGTGGATCGCGAGCAGCTGGTGTCGCTCGGGCTGCGGTATCTGCAGCAGGCGGAAGACGCGGCGATGGCGGCCCTCCCCGTGCTGGAGAGCTGACGGATGCGGTTGATTTCGCTTCGTCTCCAGAACTTCCGGCAGCACGCGGACACACGCATCGAGTTCGAGCGCGGTCTGACCGGAATCATCGGTCCCAACGGCTCGGGCAAGTCCACGCTGTTGGAAGCGATCGCCTGGTCGCTATACGGCACCCCCGCCGCGCGCGGCACGCGCGATTCGATCCGCTTTTCGCGGGCCGCGCCGCGCGCCTCCGTGAAGGTCGAGCTGGCATTCGAACTTGCCGGGCACCGCTATCGCGTGATCCGTGGCCTCACCAACGCCGAGGTCTTCCTCGACGGTGGCGACGTCCCGATCGCGAACACCATCACCGGCGCCACCGAGCTGCTACAGCGACGGCTCGGCATGACCCGCTCCGAGTTCTTTCACACCTACTTCACGGGGCAGAAGGAACTCGACGTCATGGCCTCGCTTGGCGCGGCCGAGCGGGCGCGTTTTCTGTCGCGCGTATTGGGGTACGACCGGATCAGCGGGGCGCAGGAGATCGCGCGCGAGCGTCGTCGCGCGCTCATGGCGGAGATCAACGGCCTCAAGCAAGGCATGCCCGACGCCGACGCGATCTGGCGTGGTGTGGCGGATGCCGAAGCCCGGCTCGCCGTGGCGCGGACACGCGCGGCCGAAGCCGACGTGGCACGCGTGAGCACGGCCGACCGGCTGAGTGCCGTGGCACCGCAGTGGCTCGATGCGCAGACGCAGCGGGACCAGATGCAGCAGCTGCTGGCCGAACTGCGCGTGGCGGAAAGCGAAGCGATGGGCTTCGCTCGCGACGTGGAGCGCCTCGATCGTGACCTCGACGCCGTTGCCGCCGCGCACGGCGAGCTGGCGCCGTTGCGGGAGGCCATTGGCCCGTTGCCCACGTTGCGTGCGGAGCTGGAATCGCTCGAGCAGCTCGCTGCCGCGGATGCGCGACGGCAGGCATTGATGGAACGGGTGCGCACGGTGGCGGAAGAAGACGCCAAGCTCGCCGCGCGCGCGGTGCGCCTGGAAGCGGCACCGACGCTGGAGCGCGATACGCAGCTGCAAATCGCGACACTGCGCGGTACGCTCGCCGAGGTGGAGCGTACGCACGACAGCGAACGCACCGCCTGGGTGCGTGACCGCCAGGAGGCGGAGACGCGCCTCGACGCGTTGCGTGGTCAGTACGCAGAGCTGCAGCAGCAGCGCGACACGCTCGAAGGCCTCGGGGAAGAGTCGCCGTGCCCGACGTGCGGACGACCGCTCGGCGCGTCGTATCGTGGCGTGCTCGACCTGCTGAACGAGCAGGTCGAGACGGTGCGCATCGACGGGAATTACTACCGGCAGCGGGTCGAACAGCTGTCGACGGTGCCCGCTGCCATCGACGCGATGGACGAGCAGCGTCGCGCAACGCAGGCCGAACTCTCCGCGGCGGAGCGGCGGTTGCTGCGGATTCACAACGCGCTGGCCGAAGCTACGCAGGTGGCCGATTCCCGGGCTGACCTTGCGGCGCGGCTTGCGCAAGCCACAGAGCAATTGGCGGCGCTGCCGCTGGGCTACGAGGCGCAGCGCCACCGCACGGTACGTGACGAGGTCGTGCGGCTGCAGGAGCTCGAAACGAAAGCCGCACGTGTCGGCGGCCTCGTGGAGCGCGAGGACGTGACGCGCAGCGAGCGGTTGCGTGTCACCGCCCTGCGTGATGCCGCACGCACGAAGGTCGTGGAGCTCGAACGGCAGCGCACCGCGCTCGGGATGGACGACGCCTCGTATCAGCGGGTGCGTGACGCGCATGAGCGGGCCTCGGCTGAAGCGCGGCGAGCTGAACTTGATGCGGTCAGCGCCGCCGGTGAGGCGGAGCGGGCGCGTTCCGCGCTCGACAGCGCCGAGCAGGGCCGTCGAGACCTCGCGCGCCTGCAGGAAACGCTCGATGCGCTCGAGAAGGACAAGCAGCTGCACGATGAGCTCGATCGCGCGCTAACCGACCTGCGAACCGATCTCAACTTCCAACTGCGGCCGGAGTTGGCCGAGATCGCCAGCGGCTTCCTCGATGGGCTCACCGACGGGCGGTACAGTGCGCTGGAGTTCGACGAAGAGTACAAGGTGCTGGTGATGGAAGAGGGGCTGCCCAAGCCCGTGATCTCCGGCGGTGAGGAAGATCTCTGCAACCTCGTCCTGCGCCTGGCGATCTCGCAGATGATCGCCGAACGGGCGGGACAAGCCTTCTCGTTGCTGATTCTCGATGAAGTATTCGGGTCACTCGATGAGACGCGCCGGGCGAACGTGGTCGAACTGTTGCGTCAACTGCATCATCGATTCGAGCAGGTCATCGTGATCACGCACATCGAGCAGGTCCGGGAAGGACTCGACCGGGTGCTGTTGGTGCGCTTTGACGAGGCGCGCGGGTGTAGTGTGGTGCACGTCGGTGCGCCGGCGCTTGCCGATGAGTCGGACAACGCCGTGCGCTTCGGCACCGATACCGGTGACACGGTTTCCCTGGCGGAGACATGACGGCATCGTCGCGCACGTGGCGCAGCACGCGACCGCTCGAGGGGCCGATCGTCGCCACCGTTGACGACATTCCGCAGCTGAACGAGGTGTTTGCCGACGCCTTCACCGATCGCTATCGGAAGGATGGGATGACCGGTGTCCGTGTGCCGCCGCTCAATCCGGCGATCTGGCGCTATGCGATCGAGGATGCCGGCGATGGGGCGCTCTGTTGGCGTGACGACCGCGGTCGCATTGCGGCCTTCAACATCGTGCATCATTCCGGTACGGAAGGGTGGATGGGGCCGCTGTGCGTGCGCGCCGACAGCCAAGGCGCGGGTATCGGGAAGATCATCGTGCAGAGCGGGATGCGCTGGCTGCGCCAACAGTCCGTCAAAGTGATCGGACTCGAGACGATGCCGCGCACCATGGACAACATCGGCTTCTACTCGAATCTCGGCTTCGTGCCGGGACATCTCACGGTCACGTTGACACTCGATGCGGCGCTCGGCGAGCGCGCGCCGACGCTGCTGTCAGGGTTGTCGGCCGTCGAAAAGGCGGCCGCGATGGCTGCCTGCCGTGAGCTGACCATGCGTGTGATGCCCGGGTATGACTTCACGCGGGAACTCGAACTGACGGATCGCCTCACCCTGGGTGACACGATTCTCATGGGTCCGCTGGAGTCACCCACCGGGTTCGCCGTCTGTCACACGGTTCCGCTCGTTGAAGGGCGGAGCCGGGACGAACTCCGCGTGCTCAAGCTCGTGCTGGCTCGGCGCAGCGGGCTGCCCCAGCTGCTGGGCAGTCTCGCCGATCTGGCGCGTCGGACCGGGACACGGCGCGTCGCGATCCGCGTGCAGGGCGACTATCCGGATGCCTATCGCACGTTGGTCGCGCTGGGCGCACGGGTGCGCTGGACGGACCTCCGGATGAGCGCGTATGGGTGGCACGAAGTCCCCCCGTCCGAAGGCATGGTGCTCTCGAACTGGGAGATTTAGCGCAGCGCCCTCAGCGCTTTCGGTCGGGACCGGAGGGCGTATCGCGCGCCACGATGCGCCAGATAATCAAAAAGACGCCGCCGGTGAGCATCAGGTGGATCCAACCGGGGGCGTCGGTCGTGTACGTGATACCGCCCCACGCGACAAGCATCGCGATTCCGGCAAGCAGGTAGAAGTCCATGCTGTAATCTCGCATTGCGCGCGCCGTGGCGCACCATATACAATATCGGCGTGTAGTACGGCCCCTCCGGTGTCGATACTCGACCAGTGTGCGGGGCGGAGAGAATTACCTCTTGAGCCGATAAGTCCTAAGAAAAGGTCCGACAGACTGCGTTCACGTCATGCCCCAGTGCGGGGAAGGCGACCGCGTGGTGAGGACCTTATCAGTATTCTTTGGGCTTCAAGACCTCCTCTTCGTTCCGTATCTTTCGCGAAAGCCCCGCCAATCGGCGGGGTTTTCGTATCTCCGACGCTTGGTCTTCCGCGGTCGTGCCGTCGCCGTGCGGTCCGTGTCGCGGGGGCGGGGGTCGGGGTTGGAACCGCCCCCCCTTCCGGACTGTTTGGTCGACATGCCTATCGTCACCGCAACGCGGCTGCTGCGTTTCAACGCGGCCCACCGCGTCCACAATCCGGCCCTCTCCGACGAGGAGAACACCCGCCTCTTCGGCAAGTGCAACAATCCGAACTGGCACGGGCACAACTACACGCTCGAAGTCTCGGTCAAGGGGCCGGTCGACGAGCGCACCGGCTACGTGATCGACCTCGGGATGTTGCGCGACACCGTGGAACGGCATGTGGTGAACGTCACCGACCATCGCAATTTCAACATCGACGTGCCCTACATGGAGGGGGTCAATCCGACCACCGAGAACGTAGTTGTCGGGATGTGGCGCGTGCTGGAACCGGTGGTGGCTCCCGGCAGGTTGGTGCGGCTGCGACTGTGGGAAACGGACAACAATTATGTCGACTACGAGGGGGAGTAAGCACGTGACCCGACCGATCATGGCAGCGAGCGCGGGCAGTCCAGCGGTCGATCCCGATGAGATGGAGACGGACAGCGCGACGCAGGTGGAATTCGAAGGGCTGATCCGGCGCCAGCTTGAAATGCTGGGGGAAGATCCCGCCCGCGACGGGCTGCTCAAGACACCGAGTCGCGTGGCGAAATCGATGGCATGGCTCACCCGCGGCTATGATCTCGATGCGCGTCAGGTCATCGGCGATGCCCTCTTCGAGGAGAATCACGAGAACATGGTCATGGTGCGCGATATCGAGATGTATTCGATGTGCGAGCATCACATGCTTCCGTTCTTCGGGAAGGTGCACGTGGCGTACATCCCGAACGGCAAGATCGTCGGCCTCTCGAAGCTGCCGCGCGTGGTCGAAGTGTTCGCGCGCCGCCTGCAGGTGCAGGAGCGCCTCGGGGAGCAGATCGCCAATGCGCTCGAAGACGTGTTGCAGCCCAAGGGCGTCGGCGTGGTGATCGAAGCGGTACACCTGTGCATGATGATGCGCGGCGTGGAAAAGCAGAGCTCGCGCACCATCACCTCGTCGTTGCGTGGTCTGTTCCGCGACGACTCCAAGACACGAAGCGAATTCCTGCGACTGGCGCACGGGCCGTCGGCGGCGTTCTGATGCTCAACGGCGCGTCGGCGGTAGTCACGGGCGCGTCGCGCGGCATCGGACACGCCGTGGCCCGTACGCTGGCCGCGGCCGGTGTGCGCGTGTTCCTCCTCTCCCGGTCCGCGGGCGATCTCGAACGCGTCGCCTCGGACATCGGGGGTGGGTCCGTCGCCGTGCCGTGCGACGTCACCAACGCCGACGCCGTGCAGCACGCGGTGCACGTCATCGGTGAGCGCCGGACCACTGGGCCGATCCTGCTGGTGAACAACGCCGGCATCTTTCCGCTCGGCGCCATCGAACGCATCGACCCCGTCCTGTTCGAGCAGACGCTGCAGGCCAATCTGCTCGCCCCGTTCCGGTTTCTGCACGCGTTCGTGCCGCTCATGCGCGCGGCTGGGGAAGGGCACGTGATCACGATCGGTTCGGTAGCCGACCGTAGCATCTATACCGGGAATGGCGCCTACTCCGCCAGTAAGTTTGGTGCCCGCGCTCTCCACGAGGTGCTGCGCGAGGAGCTGCGCGGCAGCGGCGTTCGCGCGACTCTCGTGGCGCCGTCGGCCACCGACACCCCCATCTGGGACCCCATCGATCCCGACAACAGCCCCGGCTTTCCGCCGCGGGCGGCGATGCTCCGCCCCGAAGACGTCTCCGACGCCGTGCTCTGGGCCGTGACCAGGCCCCGGCACGTGAACGTCGACGAGCTGCGCATCAGCCGGGCGTAGCGTCCGGGCGCATCACGCGTCGACCGTGTACGCCCCCGGGCTTTCCCTCTGAGGCTCGATCCCTGAGCTTTCGATATGCAACGCGATCTGCTCGATGCTCTGCGCTGTCCCGGCACCCATGAAGAAGGTTGGCTGGTGGCTATGGTGCACGAGGCGCGCGGTTCGGCGCTGATCGTGGCGGATTTGGCGTGTCCGGTGTGTGGTGTGGAGTTCCCCGTACACGATGGTGTCGCGCACTTCGCGAGCGTCGTGCCCCAGTCTGCGGTGCGGCCGTCAGCACCGTTCACGAGCGATCTGGTGCTGCGACTGGCCGCACAGCTGGGCGTCGCCGACAGCCCGCTGCCGGTGGCCCTGGTGGGTCGCTACGCCCACGCCAGCGGCGCGCTGGCGTCGATGCTGGCTGCGCCGCAGCTGCTGGTCAACAGCGGTCCAGTGCGCTCCGGTGCGGACGCGTCGCGGATCGTGGTGGCCGATCGCTTACCGCTGGGTGTCGAGACGCTGGCAGCGGTGGCCATCGATGCCGCGCATGCCTCTCCGGCGATGCTCGGGAGTGCCGCCCGCGCCCTGCGGCTTGGTGGACGCATGGTGGCGCCGGTCGACGCACCGATCCCCTCGGGGATGCGCGAACTCGCGCGTGACGAGGCGGAGTGGGTCGCGGAAACGACAACGCGCGTCAGCGGGCTCGTTGAGCTCCGCCGGCGCGCGCCGGATTCGGTCGGCTAGCGACTAGTCCTCGTACAGGCCGTCGATGAGTGGCCGGTACGTCTTGTCGATCACGCGGCGTTTCACCTTGAGCGTCGGCGTGAGCTCCCCACGTTCAACGCTGAAGTCGTGCTCCAGCAACGCGATCTTCTTGGGCGTCTCGTAGCTCGCAAGTCCCGCGACCTGGGACTTCACTTCCTTTTCCATCTTCGCGTTGATCGTCGGCATCGCGAGCAGTTCGGCGCGGCTGGTCCAGACGATGCCTTGCGAACCGGCCCACTTCTCGAGCTGATCCCATTCCGGCACGATGAGCACGATCGGGAACTTGCGCTTGTCGCCGATCATCACCGCCTGCGAGACGTACTTGTTCGTCTTCAGCATGTTTTCAATCGGCTGCGGTGCAATGTTTTTGCCGCCCGCCGTGACGATGATGTCCTTCTTCCGGTCGGTGATGCGCAGGAAACCGTCGGTCAGTTCACCGATATCACCGGTGTGGAACCATGCCTCGGCGTCGATCGCCTCCTTCGTGGCGTCGGGATGGTTGTAGTAGCCGCGCATGATGTTCGGACCGCGCGACAGGATTTCGCCGTCCGGTGCGATCATCACTTCCACGCCGGGGATCGGCCGGCCCACACTCCCCAGCCGGTAATGCTCGAACGTGTTCGTCGAGATCACCGGTGACGTTTCTGTGAGGCCATAGCCCTCGAGAATGACCAGTCCTGCAGAGTAGAAGAACTTCGCGATCTCGGGCGAGAGCGGGGCGCCCCCGGACACGAAGAAGCGCAGGTTGCCGCCGGTGCGCTCTCTGAGTTTGGAGAACACCAACTTCTGCGCGATGCCGTACTGCAGCGCCAGCAGGCCGCGTGGCTCGCGCCCCGCCAGCTTCTCGTCGGCCCACCGCTCACCCACGTTTTTCGCCCAGAAGAAGATGCGCTTCTTGAGCGCGCCACCGCCAACGGCATTCTCCAGTACACGGGCATAGATCTTCTCGTACAGTCGCGGCACCGACATCATCAATGTCGGCTTCACTTCACTCATGTTCACCGGCACCGTATCGATCGACTCGGCGTACGCGATGCGTACGCCGTAGGCGAACAGGAAATAGTCGCCGGTACGTTCGAAAATATGGCTGAGCGGGAGGAAGCTGAGCGCGAGATCACTCGTGCTGACCTGCAGCGACGTCTTCGTAGCGATGACGTTCGAATACAGGTTGTCCTGCGTGAGCATCACGCCCTTGGGATTGCCCGTCGTTCCCGACGTGTAGATCAGCGTCACCAGTTGATCGGGCGTCACGGCCAGCGCATCGCGCTTGAACGTCGTGGCACGCTCGGCGCTGTCCACCGCCGCCCCTCTGGCTTCGAGGTCGGCAAGGGTCAGATCGCACCCGTCCTCCGCCGTGGCCGAGAATCCGATGATCCACTGGAGCCCCGGCACCTCACCGCGGATCGACGCGACCTTCTTTGCCTGATCCGGTGTGGACACGAAAATCGCGCGCGCGCCCGAATCGTTCAGGAGATAGGGCAGCTGATCGGCGGGAAGCGTGGGATAGATCGGCACATCGGTGATCGCGCTGCCGATACACGCGAAGTCCGCGATCAACCACTCCGGGCGGTTCTCCGAAAGAATGGCCACCCGATCCTGCGCGACGATGCCGAGTTCGGCGAGGCCAAGCGCGGTGCGGCGCACGCGCTGCAGGATCGTGCGGTGCGACATCGGTTCCCACACGCCCCGCACTTTCGTGCTCAGCGCGTCGGCGCGGTCGAACCGCTCGACGGCATCGAAGAAGAGGGCGTTGATCGTCCCGATCGGCGGCCGCGGGCCGCCGGAGGCATAGCGTGACGAGGCCGGAAGACCGTTCATCGTCACGTTCAGGGCAGGATTGGAATCAGCCGTGACCGCAGTCATCGCCATCTCCGAATGGAGAGAAAAGCAGGGCAGAGGCGCGTCGGTGAAGCGAACCGGAGCGACGCCAGGTAGGATGCGCTGAAATTGCGCGCCGACACCCTCTGGCGGGAGTCCTCAGGACGATCCTGCTCCACGGCGAACGGGCGCGGTCATCCGAACCGGGGAGCCCTTGAGCGGCTGACCCTTGTAGGTCACGGTGGCGCGGACGACCACCGACTCCACCGCCGCGCCGACCGGAAACCGCAGTGCACGCACCCGCACCCGTCGTCCGGCAACACCGCCGTCGTCGCTGGTGTCGATCATGCTGGCGCGCCCCTGATCATCGACGAGGTAGGCGGCGGCCATCGTGTCGTTGGTGGGATTGGCCGGCGTGAGCAACTGAAAGCGCACGGGCCACGAACGAACCGCCGTGGTGGCCCCGGTTTCCACGTGACGCACGGTGACCGACAACGCCTGCGTCGAATTGCTGTCCAGCCCACGGCGGCCGGTATCGGGAAGGCTCGTTCCCAGAATGTTCTTCAGGCTCGTGCCATCCACCGAGTCGGGCCGAATCACAATCCGGATGTTGCGCAGCACCTGCAACGAACCACCGATGCGCGCGGCAATGCGCTTGTCAGCTGTGACCAGCTTTCTCGCGATTACGATACCCCGTACGGAATCGATCGCCAATGCGGAGTCGATGTTGAAGTCGGCGTACAAGTACCGCGGCACCGCGTCGGCGATGACGTCACCCCGCACGTTGAACACCCGGGCGCGCACGGGCGTCGCGATCCCGTCGATGTTGCGCAGCGTGTCGCCGACGACCACGGACGGCGAGGGGAACGGCTCAAGTTCGATGGCCGCGGGCTCATTG
>CANHNQ010000070.1 GCA_947462095.1 Gemmatimonadota bacterium | reverse complement strand
TGCACGGAGTGCGGCACGATGAACTTGCCCACGGAATGGTACTGCGAGCGCTGCGGCGGAGAGCTCGCGGCCTTCTGATCGTGCCGGGCAGGGCACCAATGACGAAGGGCCGGACTCAGTGAGTCCGGCCCTTCGTCGTGCAGCGTGTATCGTGAACCTTACGCGGCCTTGTTGGCGGCCTTCGCCATCTTGCTCTTCTGGCGAGCAGCGGCGTTGCGATGGATGAGTCCCTTGCGCGCCGCACGATCAAGCAGCGAAACGGCAGACAGGCGATCATCGGCACCAGCGGCGGCGAGCTTCGCCCGCTTGACGGCGGTACGCAGCGCCGAACGCTGCGCACGATTGCGCACCGCAGCCGCACGCGACTTCCGCAGGTCTTTCTTCGCGGACTTGATATTCGGCACGGAAAACTCCCCAGCAGGTAGAATCGGTAAGTACGAAAACGACAGTCAGTTTGGGGCGGCGCCCCAGGCCACTGCGGACAGACCGGAAAACATATCTGGAAAGATGCCGCCGGTCAAGAACCCCCAGCAGCGCCGAGCGCTCGCGTCGCTTTGACACCCGACCCGCGCTCGGCTACCTTCCAGTTCGCACTTGCTTGCATTCGCGTCCGGCGCGGCGATCCGCCGACCCCTGACGCCCTTTCCCAATCGCCGCTGCGGTGGATTCTACACAGCAACTCGTCCTCATCGCACCCGTGCTGCTCTTCTCGATGGTCGCCCACGAGTATGCGCACGGCTATGCGGCGTTCAAGCAAGGGGATATGACGGCGTACCAGCTCGGGCGCCTCACCTGGAATCCCCTCAAGCACATCGATCCGTTCATGACCGTCATCCTGCCGGTCATGCTCGCGTTGGTCGGTGCGCCCATTTTCGGCGGCGCCAAGCCGGTGCCGGTCAACCCGCGCAATTACCGACACTACCGCCGGGGCGACATCATCGTCTCGCTGGCCGGGGTGGCCACCAACGTGCTGATCGCCGTCCTGACCGTCCCGCTCATCGTCGGGGTGGGACTGCTCGGACAGTATCTGCCGGATCTCGTGCGGCCCCTCGGCGTGCTGCAGCAGATGCTCGCTGCGGGTATCTTCATCAATCTGATTCTCGCGGCGTTCAATCTCATCCCGATTCCGCCGCTCGATGGATCGCACGTGTTCAAGTATCTCCTCCCCCCGCAATGGTCGCTGCAGTATCAGCGCCTCGGGGGAGTCGGCTTGCTCCTGCTGTTCGCCGTGCTCTCGTTCGCCCGGCCGCTCGTGAATATCTGGCTGGCACCCGCGTACATCCTGCGGGCGCTGGCCGAACAGTTCTACTTCCCGTACATGCTGCCCAACCCCTTCGCGTGAAGGCCGCGTGATCGCTCCGAATTTCCGCAGCGCCGACCACCTGGCGCCCTCCTTTGTCGTTGAGCTGAGCCACTTCACCGGCCCGCTCGATCTTCTGCTGTCGCTCATCCGCGACGAGCAGGTCGACATTTACGACATCCCGGTCGCTCGCATCGCCGAGCAGTTCCTGGCGCGCATCAGCACGCTCGGGCTCGACGAAGCGGCCGACTATCTCGAGATGGCAGCACGGCTGCTGCGCATCAAGGCGCAGATGCTCCTGCCGCGCGCCGATGGCGAGGAAGCGTGGGAAGATCCCCGCGCCGAACTCGTGCGCCGCCTGCTCGAGTACCAGCAGATGCGAGAAGTCGTCGATCTCCTCGAACGTCGCGGTGAGGAACGTCGCCATCAGTTCCCGCGGCGCTGGGTGCCGCAGGCGGTCGACATCACGCCCATCAATGCGCCGCTGTCGCTCACCCTCGGAGAACTGCTGGCGGCCGTCGATCGCGTGCTGCGCACGACCAAGGAACCGGCCTTGCACGAGGTCATCCCGCGTGCCCTCGATGTCGCCGGCGCCATGGTGACGGTCCGCGCGGTGCTCGCCATGCGTCGCTCCGCCCGCTGGTTTGATATGGTTGGTCGTGACGCTGAGCCTTGGCAGATCCTGTCGGTGCTGCTCGCGTTGCTTGAAATGGCGAAGCTCGGTGAACTGCGGATCGCGCAGCCTCGTGCGTTCGCCTCTGTGGAGATCCGTCGTGACGCCGTTAGCGAAGCTGCTTGAAGCCGCCCTCTTCGCCGCCCCGCGCCCCATCCCCATGGAAGCGCTGGCGGCGTTGGACGTCGAGTCGAGTCCCGCCGCGGTCGCGGCGGCGCTCGACGAACTGCGCGAGCACTACGACGTGGATGGACACGGCGTCGAACTGGTTGAGCAGGGAGGCGGCTGGCAGATCCTCACGCGCGCCGAGTTCGCTGAAGCCATTGAGCGCGCTCAGGTGGCCGTACGCCCACAGCGACTCTCGTCCGCGGCCCTCGAAACGCTGGCCATCATCGCCTATCGCCAGCCCATCGGCCGTGCCGAAATCGAAGAAATCCGCGGCGTCGCCGTGGGCTCCGTGCTGAAGTCGCTGCACGAACGCGGGCTCATCGACATCGTCGGACGCAGCGAGGGCATCGGCCGTCCGCTGCTGTACGGAACCACCTCGCAGTTCCTCGAGCAGTTTGCGTTGCGACACCTGGAAGAACTCCCGCGCGCCGACGAGTTGGCGATCGCCCTGCGTGGCGCCGGTAACACAACCGTCGTGCCGGAGTGACGAAGCCCCCCAAGAAGACCGCCGCCGAGAAGAAGGGCGAGTACCGCCGCGGCACGCAGAAGAAAACCCCCAAGGGCCCCTCGGCCCGCGGTGCCGCCGCCCGCGCGGCCAACGAGAAACGTGGCGTCCCCTCGGTCGCCAAACCCAAGCCGCCACGCGAGCGCAGTGTGCGCGATGCGGAGTCGCGGGACGCGGCCCCCCGCGACAAGCCCGTGCGTGACCGGAGTGAGGCCGGCTCCTCCAAGCGCCGCCCCAAGCCGCAGCGCTCGGCCGACGCGCCGCCGTCCAAAGCCGGTGGCACCGTCAAGGCCGATCGCGAAGGGCCCATGCGCGTGCAGCGGGCCCTCGCCCGCGCTGGCGTGGTCTCGCGCCGCGAAGCCGATCAGGCCGTGGCCGAGGGGCGCGTGCAGGTGAACGGCGCGATCGCGACCGTCGGACAGGTCGTCGATCCGTTTCGCGACGTAATCATGCTCGACGGCAAGCCCGTGATCACGCGCGTCACGTCGCACACGTGGATCGTGCTGCACAAGCCGGCGGCGGTGATGACCACCCGAAAGGATCCGGAGAAGCGCACCACGGTGTTCGATCTGGTCGACGACGTGCCGGGGTTGGTGTATGTCGGTCGTCTCGATTTCATGACCGAAGGCGTTCTGCTGCTCACCACCGATGGCCGCGCCGCGCATGCGCTCACCCACCCCAGCAATGAGGTGGAGCGCACGTACGTCGCCACGGTACGCGGAGATGCCGTCACGGCCGCCAAGGTCGCACGGCGAGGTGTGCAACTCGAAGACGGCTTGGTGGTCCCCCGTGAGGTGGTCGCCCATCCGCTTGGCGGACGGCGTTGGGCCCTCGAAATCACCATTGCCGAAGGCAAGACGCACGAAGTCCGTCGCCTGTGCGATGCGCTCGAGCTCGAAGTGGAGCGCCTCGTGCGCACCCGATTCGGACCCGTGCGCCTCGGCGATCTCCCGTCCGGCGGGGCCCGGGCCCTCAACAGCACCGAGCGCGAAGTACTCGATGCCCTCATGGTCGGCAGCAAATAGCCCCGTCGTGGTGCACCACCTGGTCGCATGCTGGACCCCCGTGAGGGAGCAGACCGGACGCTGTCGGGTATCCCCGACGGAACGATCCATCCAACAGAGGAGCAGCACATCGTGACCACGAGCGTTGCCGCGTCGCAGGACGCGGCCCTGGTGCAGGGAGTCCTGCGCGAAGTCGCCAAGCGAATCGTCGGGCAGGAGTACATGGTCGAGCGCCTGCTCATCGCGCTCCTCACCGGCGGTCACGTGCTGCTCGAGGGCGTCCCGGGGCTCGCGAAAACGCTCACCGTGCGTACGCTCGCCGAAACGGTACGCACGAGCTTCCAGCGTATTCAGTTCACCCCCGACTTGCTCCCCGCCGACGTCGTCGGCACGCAGATCTTCGACCAGCCCACCGGCGAATTCCGCGTCAAGCACGGGCCGATCTTCGCCAACATTATCCTCGCCGACGAAATCAACCGCGCGCCGGCCAAGGTGCAGGCCGCCTTGCTCGAGGCAATGCAGGAGAAGCAGGTCACCATCGGCGGCACCACCTATCGCCTCGCCGAGCCGTTTCTTGTGCTCGCCACGCAGAATCCGATCGAGCAGGAAGGCACCTACCCGCTCCCGGAAGCGCAGGTCGATCGCTTCATGATGAAGCTGCGCGTCGGCTATCCCACGCGCGCCGAGGAAAAGGAAATCCTGCGTCGCATGGCAGGCGGGGAAAGCATCGCCGTCCATCCGATCGCGTCCCCGGAGGAACTGCTCGACGCGCGTCGTCGCATCTCCGAGCTGTACATGGACGAGCGTATCGTCGACTATATCGTCGATCTCGTCCACGCCACGCGCTCGCCGGCCGATGTCGGTGCCGCCGATCTGCGACCGCTCATCGAGTTTGGCGCCTCACCGCGCGCCACCATCGCGTTGGCGCAGGCGGCTCGTGCCCACGCGTTCCTCCGCGGTCGTGCCTTCGTGACGCCCGACGACGTGAAGAGCATCGCGCCCGACGTGCTGCGCCATCGCGTGCTCACGTCGTTCGAAGCCGATGCCGAAGGCGTCACCAGCGATACCATCGTTTCGCGCCTGCTCGCCGTCGTCGAAGCCCCCTGACCGCCGTGGCGAAGTCCGACGCGTCGACCCGCTCGCCCACCGCGCCCACCGCGTCGTCGCACGCCGTGTCACCGTTGTCGGTGGCACCGGCCGAGGTGCTCCGGCAGGTGCGCCGCATTGAAGTGCGCACGCGGCGGCTGGTCGATTCGCGCTTCGCCGGTGAGTATCGCTCGCTCTTCAAGGGGCAGGGGATGGAGTTCGCCGAAGTCCGCGAATATCAGCCCGGCGATGAGGTCCGCTCGATCGACTGGAATGTGTCGGCCCGCATGGGCCGTCCGTTCGTCAAGCGCTACGTCGAGGAGCGCGAGCTCACGATCATGCTCGTGGTCGACATGTCGGGGTCGTCGCGTTTCGGTACCCGCGCGCACTTCAAGCATGAACTCGCGATCGAGATGGCTGGCGTGCTGGCGCTGGCGGCCACGCGCAACAACGATCGCGTCGGCCTGCTGATGTTCTCCGATCGCGTGGAGCACGCACTCCCGGCACGCAAGGGACGCAAGCACGCGCTGCGCCTCATTCGCGATCTCATGACCACCACGCCGGTCGGCCGCGGCACGTCGGTGGCCGTCGCGGTCGACCGCCTCATGCGCCTGCTCCCCCATCGCTCGGTGGTCTTCTTCGCGTCCGACTTTCTCGCCGACGATCTCGAGAAGCCGTTGGCGCGGCTGGCGCAGCGCCATGACGTCATCGCCGTGACGCTCGAAGATCCCTCGGAGCGGGTGCTCCCCGATGTCGGTCCCGCACGGTTGCAGGATCCCGAAACGGGTGAGGTCGTCGAGATCGACACCTCGCATCCGTCGGTGCGCGCCGCCTTCGCCACGCAGGTGAACGCCGACGATGCGCAGCGCCGGAAACTCTTCGGTCGGCTCGGCCTCGACGAGATCGTGGTGCACACCGAGCACGGCTACGTCGATGCGCTGCTCTCGTTTTTCCGCGCACGTACCCGCCGTCCGCACGGTGCGGTGCGCACCGGACCGCGCGGCGCGATGGGCGATGCGGCCGGTTCCGCCGCACCGGTGCGCACGCCGAATGCGCCGGTCTCCGTCGCCGATCAGCGGAGCCGCTGATGTCTCGCGGCTCTTTCGTGCGTCACGCGGCGGCCCTTGTCGCATTCGGCGCGGCATCGCTGTCCACCGTCTGGCCGTCGACCGGTGGCGCCCAGTCTGCACCGCCGGTGTCGCCAGGCGTGCTCGCACCGCTCCCGGGATCGCGGGTCAAGGCCGGCGTCCTGGTGCGCCCCGACACGATCACGGTGGGTGATCCGTTCACCCTCATCGTGACCATTGTGGTGCCCGAGGGCGCGCGCATCGAGTGGCCTACGCTCGACGATACCACGGCCATGGTCGTCAGTCGCGAGCCGGCGAAGGTGACGCGCGAATCGATGCGCGCGGGTGGTCGCACCGAGCGCGCGGAGTACGCACTGGCCGCGTGGAATGTCGGTGCGCTCCCGATCGGTCTCGAGGACGCGATCGTTCGCTACGGGTCGACCACGCTTGCGGTGCCGCTCACCGATGCCAGGGTGTTCGTGAAGTCGGTCTTGCCCGGCGATACCTCGATGCACAAGCCCAAGCCGCCGCGCGATCTCTTCCCACGCATCCTACCCTGGTGGCAACGCTGGTGGCCGGCGCTGGCGGTACTGGCCGCGCTGTCGCTGCTGTGGTGGCTGCTCCGGCACCGCCGCGCGCGTCGGAGCGCGACCGCGTACGCGGCGCTCGATCCCTACGCCCGCGCCGTGCATGAGTTCGAACGGCTCGAACGGCTGGCGCTGGTGGACGCCGGCGAGCGCGGACGCTATGTCGCGCTCGCCATCGACGTCGTGCGCGCCTACCTCACACGGCGGAATGCATCGGCTGTGCTGTCGCTCACCAGCGCGGAACTCGTCGTTGCCGTCGCGGATGATGAACGCATTCCGCACGATCAGCTGATCGCGCTGATGACCGAAGGGGATGGGATCAAGTTCGCCCGCCGTATGGTGGCCGGCCCGCGCGCCCGCGAACTGGCCGCCAGTGCTCGGGCGGTGGTCGACCACGTCGAAGCGGCCGAACGTGCGCGGCGTGCGGCGGAAGACGCCGCACGCGCCGCTGCGGTGACGGCCGAACGCGACGCTCGGCAGCGCGATGAAGACGACGCGCGCCGCAAATCGCGCCGCCCGAAGGCGGGGGCCCCATGACACGCCTCCTCGACTGGTTTCGTCAGGTGGTCAGTGCGTTCAGCGGCTCCATGAGCCCCGATGCATGGTCGATCTTCGGGATCAACTTCGCCCATCCCGCGCTCCTGCTCCTGCTGCTCCTCCTCCCGCTCTGGTCGTGGTGGCGCCGCCGCGCGGCACCGCAGCGCGCCATTCCGTTTTCCCGCACCGCCGTGCTGGCCCTCGGCCCGCAGCCGTCCCTCGCGTGGGTGCGATGGTTGCCGCGCCTGCGATCGCTCGCCCTGGCCGGGTTTATTGTCGCCGCTGCGCAGCCGCGCTCCGGCGCTCGGGCCGAGCGGGTCTCCAGTGACGGCATCGATATCGCGCTCGTGGTCGATATCTCGAGTTCGATGCTCGCCGAGGATTTTCAGCCGCAGAACCGCATCGAAGTCGCGAAGGAAAAGGTGAAGCGCTTCGTGGTGGGTCGGAAATCGGACCGCGTGGGCCTCGTGGCGTTCTCCGGTGAAGCGCTCACGCAGGTCCCGCTTACCACCGACTATCCGGTGGTGCTCGCCGCCATCGACAACCTGCAGGTTGGACAGCTCGAAGACGGCACGGCCATCGGTACCGCGATCGCCACCGCCGCCAATCGCCTGCGCACCGCGCCGGGGCGTTCGCGCGTGATGGTGTTGCTCACCGACGGTGAGAACAACCGTGGCGCGATCGATCCGCGCACCGCGGCGCAGGCCGCCGGTACCTTCGGCATCCGGATCTACGCCATCGGCGTCGGCAGTGAAGGGATGGCGGCGGTGCCGGTGGGACGCGGACTCTTCGGACTCCGGTACGAGAATCGCCCCGTCAAGATCGACGAGGCCCTCCTCACGGAAATCGCCACGAACACCGGCGGTCGTTATTTCCGGGCCAAGGATGCGCAGGCGTTGCAAAACATCTATGAGCAGATCGATGCCCTCGAGCGCTCGATCGTGGAGGCTCGCGCCTACATCCGGTATACGGAGCGTTTCCGGTGGCCCTTGCTGTTCGGGCTGGCCGCCCTGCTCGGTGAACTCGCGTTGCGCGCGCGACGTGGAGTGCTGCCATGAATCTCGGCACCCTCCCCCCGCTCGTCTTCGACGTGCCCTGGCTGCTCCTCGCGGCGCTCGTGCTCCCCCTCGCGGTGTGGTGGATGCGATCGGTGCGCACACGTCAGCGGCGCGTCCGTCTGGCGCGGTACGCCGAGTCGTCGGCGCTGCGTCGTCTGGTCCTGGTGGCGGACCCCGATGAGCGGGGGCGTACCACGCGACTCGTGTTGATCGCGTGCCTCGCCGGGCTCGCGCTGTCGGGACCACGCTGGGGACTCGCCCACGGACCCGTGAGCGCCCGCGGCATCGACATGGCGATCGCCATCGACGCGTCCCTCTCCATGATGGCGCCCGATGAACGGCCGTCGCGTCTGGAACGCGTGAAGCAGGAAGTCCGCCGCTTGCGTGCGATGTCGCAGGCCGACCGCGTCGCGCTCATCGCGTTCGCCGGCCGCAGCTACATCCTGACACCCCTCACCAGCGACGACGGGGCCATCGAACTCTTCCTCGATAATCTCGATCCGTCGGTGGTCGGGCAGGCAGGCAGTTCGATTGCCCGCGCGATTCGTCAGGGTACCGAACTGCTACTGGCCAGTGACGGCAGCGCCGATCGCGCGCTCGTGCTCATGACCGACGGTGAGGCGTTCGAGCCCGCCGACGATGTAAAGGCTGCCGCCACCGAGGCCGGCGTGAAGGGCGTGAGTCTCGTGACGGTCGGCTTCGGGACCACGCAGGGCAGCACCATCCCCATCCAGGACGGCTCCGGCACGCGCGAGAAGCGCGACGACGAGGGGAAGATCGTGATCACCCGCTACTCGCCTGAGCTGCTGGAGGCCGCCGCGAAAGCCGCCGGTGGCACGTTCATTCCGGCCGACGCGTCCGACAAGGCCACGCGCGTGCGCGGTGCGCTGCGCACGCTGCGCACCGCCAAACGGAAGGTGGATTCGCGCGAGGATCACGTGCCGCGGTTCTTGTGGCTGCTGCTCCCGGCGTTGGCATTGCTTGCGTACGACACGTGGTTGCTCACCCGGCGTCGTGCGTCCCACGACACGGCCAACGGGTCGTCGGTCATGCCGGCAACGCCATCACCGGTTGCGCTCGTGTTGCTGCTGCTCGTGCTCCCGGTCACGCTCATGTCGTGCACGCAGGCGCCCGATCCCGCCGCCCTCTTTGCCGAGGGTAATGTCGCGGCGGCGATCGCCGGCTACCGCGCCCAGATCGCCGCGGGCGACACCACCGTGCGCACGCGCTACAACCTCGGCACCGCCCTCATCGGCGCGGATTCGCTCAAGGAAGCTGCCGAACTGCTGGACATGGTGCGTCGCGAAAGCGACGGTGAAACACGCATGCGTGCCCGCTTCAACGCCGGCTACGCGTCGCTTGTGTTGGGTCGTGCGCCGCAGAATCCCGACGCCGACGCCGCCTTTGCGGCCGCGCGCGCGGCCTATCGGGCGTTCCTCACCGATCGCCCTCTCGACGCCGACGCGAAGTGGAACTACGAACTCGCCCTCCGGAAGCCACCGCCGCCGCAGAGTGGTGGCGGTGGCGGTGGTGGCGATTCGCAGAAGCAACAGCAGGAAGAGCCGCCGCAGAATCAGGGCGGCCTCGATCAGAAGCAGGCGGAAGCCCTGCTGAACAGCGCTGCGCGCGAAGAGCGCGACGTGCAGGGCCGTAAGCAGCGACAGGGGCGTCGGCCACCGGGAGGAAAGGACTGGTGAGATCCCGTCTGCACCGGCATCTGCGCGTGCTCGTCGGGCTCGCGCTGTTGGGAGGAGGGAGCCTTCGGCCCGCCACGGCGGCGCTGCAGGCGCAGCCGTCGCCCACCGCGATCCTCGATCGCCTGCAGGCAAACGGCAATCGGCCCATCGACTTTCACGCGGCGACGTTTCCCGACACCGTGTACGTCGGGCAGCAGGTCACGTATCAGGTGGCCGTCCTGCTCAGTGAGTCGGCGCGGGCGCGACTGCGTCGCAATCCGGAGTTTCTGCCCCCCGAATTACGTGGCCTGCTGGCGTATGAGCTCGGCGCACCGCGCCGGGTCGCGCCGCAAAGTTACGGGGGCGGTGTGTTCGAGGCCCACGTGTTTCAGCGTGCCCTCTTTGCCGTGGCCCCGGGGACGATCACGGTGCCGGCCCCACAGCTCAGCTACACGCTCCCGCAGTCGTCGAGCTACTTCAGTCGTGAAGAACGATTTCTGGTGCGGGCCGAGAGCGCGCAGTTGGTCGTCAAACCGCTCCCTGAGGCCGGTCGACCGCAGGACTACACGGGGGCCGTCGGCGTGCTTCGCGCGTCGGTCAA
This sequence comes from Gemmatimonadota bacterium, assembly GCA_947462095.1. Classification (GTDB taxonomy): domain Bacteria; phylum Gemmatimonadota; class Gemmatimonadetes; order Gemmatimonadales; family Gemmatimonadaceae; genus Gemmatimonas. The sequence goes on along the minus strand of CANHNQ010000070.1, from coordinate 7,896 downwards.
ATTGGACGCGGCCACCGCACGCGTCGGCGATCCGCTGGTGCTCACCATGCGCATCGACGGCACGGGCAATGTGAAACTGTTGCCGCGTCCGGTGCTCGAAGTCTCGTGGGCCTCCGCTGTGCCCGGGACTGAGCGCGTGAGCGTAGACACCAGCGGCGCGCTCGTGCGCGGCGTCAAGGAATTCGACTGGATTCTCACGCCCACGCAGGCGGGTCCCGTTGAATTACCCACGTTGCGCTACAGCTACTTCAATCCGTATCGCGGTGAGTATGCGTACGCGGAAACGGCCCCGAACGCGCTCTCGGTCGACGACGGCACACTCGCCACGGCGGTCGATGGTGACAACGTGGCGGTGGCGCCGCTTCGGGTGTGGCGAGGCGCCTCCCAGTCCTCACTCGCCGAACAGCTGGCCGCGTGGCGCCTGCCGCTCCTGGTGGCATTGCTGGTGGCGCCGCTGCCGTGGCTACTGCTCGTGATCGGAGCGCGCATCGGTGGGGCGCGCCGCTCCCGCACGGCGTGGGGAGCCACATCGGTCGGCACGGCTGCGCCGCGGATGCCCACCGATGATGCCGGTGATCATGCGCGCTACACCCGCCGCACGCTGCTCACCGCGCTCGCGCAGCGATTGCACGTGTCGCCTCAGGAACTCGTCGCGCGGCGTGACGTCGAGCGTACGGCGCGGCGCCGTGGGGTCACGCGCGACACTACGACGGCGCTGTTGGCGCTGCTGGACGAACTCGCCGTGCAGGGATTCAGCGACCTGTCGGCGCCGGTGGCCGGTCGCAACGACCTCACGTCGCGGGCCGATGCCGTACTCGCGCGCATCGATGTCGAGGCGGTCACGCACGCGCGGGCGATCCGCACGGGCAGACATGCGCGGGCGCGCGTCTTCCTGTTCGTGGCGTTTGGGAGCGCTGCCGTCGCCGCACCGGCGCGCACCATCGGGGCGATGCAGGGCACACCGGCGCCGATCACGCCCGTGCAGGTCGCGCCGGCACCGGGGGCGTCGTCGGTCGATCGCAGCGCCCTCGCAGCCACCGTGGCGCGCGCCACGGCGCTGTACGAGCAGCGTCAGTACTCACGGGCCGCCGAACAGTTCGCCGAAGCGGTCGACGCACGTCCCGCCGATGCGGACCTGTTGGCCAACTGGGGCGCCGCCGCCTGGGCCGCGGGAGACACCGTATCCGCGGTCATCGCCTGGCAGCGTGCCACACGACTCGAGCCCGTAGCGGTCGATCTGCAGGAGCGCCTCACGTCGCTCCCGGCCGGTGCGCGCGGCGGGGTGGCGGAGGTGCCGATGATCCCCGTCCCGCCCCTCGCCGTGGCGTCGATCGCGGCGTGGCTGCTGGGATGGATGCTCCTCGCCGTCGTGCGCGGGCATCGCCGAACTGGACGCGTGGCGTCGTGGCCGGCGGTCGCCTCGACCGCAGCCGTGTGCTCGCTCCTGCTCGCCGTGGGCACGGGTGGCGCCGCGGCGTGGGGCTATCGCGAACTCGACGCGACCGGTGTGCTGGTTGTCCGGCGACCTGAGACCATGCGCACAGCCCCCGGCAGTGACGCGAACGCGATGGGTGGAGTGGCCACCGGCGATGTCGTGCGCGTCGAAGATGCCCGCGACGGCTGGCTTCGCGTGTTGCACGCCGATGGACGCCGCGGATGGTTGCCCGCCGCGCGCACCGCGCCGCTCGTGTCGCCTGCCGTATCCCGGTAGCTTGTCGTATGTCGCGTATTGCTATTCTCTCCAGCGCCGTCGCGGACCAGATCGCGGCCGGCGAAGTCGTGGAACGGCCGGCATCGGTCGTGAAGGAGCTCGTGGAGAATGCGCTCGACGCCGGCGCCACCACGGTCGATGTCACCATCGAGGAGGGCGGCCGCGCGCTGATCCGGATCGCCGACGATGGCAGCGGCATGGATCGCGAGGATGCGGTGCTCTGCCTCTCTCGGCACGCCACCTCGAAGATCACCGCCGCCGAACAGCTCGTGGGTGTGCGTAGCTATGGATTCCGCGGCGAAGCGCTCCCCGCCATTGCCTCGGTCTCCGAGCTGCTGATCGAAACGGCATCGGAAGATGGCGCGGGCACGCAGGTGCGCGCGGCCGCCGGCGCCGTGCTCGACACGCGTGAGGCCACGCGTCGGCGTGGGACCACGGTGTCCGTGCAGCGGCTGTTCTACAACACACCGGCCCGACAGAAATTCCTGCGCAGCGCGCGGTCGGAATGGCGCGGCATTCTGGACACCATGCACGCCATCGGCGCCTTGCGGCGCGATGTGCATTTTACCGTGCGCCACGATGGCAAGGTCGCTCTCGATCTGCCCGCGGTGCCCACGCTGCGCGCGCGCCTGGCCGAGCTGTGGGGACATCGGGACGTGCAGCGCTTCGTCGACATCGACGACGTGCAGGGGCCGATTCACATCACGGGCATGGTCGAGCGTCCGGCCGATGTCGGCACCGCCACGCGCCGCGTCCTGCTCATCATCAACGGACGCGTGGTGCGCGATCTTGGCATCGTTCGCGCCGCGGAAGCCGCCTATCGGTCCACGTTGCCGTCGGGTGTGCGACCGTCGCTCGTGCTGTCGCTGCATGTGCCCGGCGGTGATGTCGATGTGAACGTGCACCCGGCCAAGTCGGAGGTGCGACTCCGCGACCGCTGGCCGACCGAGCGGGCCGTCGAGAACGCCGTCCGTCGTGCCCTCGGCCTGTTCGATGCCAGCGCGGGCATCGGGTGGCGCACATGGGCCCCCGCGGCCGCGCCCACGTGGCGTGATGATGTGCACGCGATCGAGCCCGCCGCGTTGCGTGCCACGCCGGTCGCGGAAGGGCTCTTCGCCACCCCGGAATCCGGTGGCATGGGCGCGGCGCCGCCAGCCACCGCCGCCGCCGCGTATCCGGCGACCGGCGCCGCGGCCGCGGCGGCACCCGATGACGCACCCATCGCGGTGCCGCCGCTGCTGCAACTGCGACGCATGTACCTCATGTTCGAACACGAGGACGGCGTGATCCTCATCGACCAGCACTCCGCGCATGAGCGGGTGCTTTACGAGGACTTCCTCGGCGTGCTCGAACGCGGCGAAGCGCCGTCGCAGCGACTGCTTTTTCCCATGACACTGCACCTCGGTCCCGACGAAGCCGAGGCGTTCGAAGCGCATCGCGCCGCCTTCGAGAAGCTTGGGTTCGAGATGGAAGGATTCGGGGGACACTCGCTGCTCGTGAACGCCGTGCCCATGCCGCACCCGCGTTTCGATGCGGAGCGGTGTCTGCGCGAAACCCTCGCGGCGCTCACGGGCGATCGCGCCGCCGGCGACGCGAAACGGCACGAGCGGCTGGCCGCCACCTTCGCCTGCAAGGCGGCCATCAAGGCCGGCGACGTCATGTCGCCCGGCGAGATGCGCGCGCTCTACATCGCGCTGGCCAACACCAAGCTCCCCGCGCACGACGTGCATGGGCGCTCCACCATCGTGCGGCTGTCGTGGGACGAGCTTGACCGGCGCTTCGGGCGCAAGTGAACGCGGTGCACGCCGACCACGCCGACCACGCCGTTCCACGGGTCACGCGCCCGCATCGCATCATTGTCGGCCCCACGGCCGCCGGTAAGTCGGCACTGGCGATGCACCTCGCACGGGAACGCGGGCTCGCCATCGTGAGCGCTGACTCTCGGCAGGTCTACCGGCAGTTCGACATCGGCACCGCGAAACCCTCGCGTGCCGAGCAACAGGCGGTGCCGCACTACGGCGTGGACGTCGTGTCGCCCGCGATCCGCTACTCGGCGCAGCGCTGGGCCACCGACGCCGCGCAGTGGTGCATCGATGCCGTGCACGCCGGGACGACACCCGTGATCGTCGGCGGGACTGGTCTGTACGTGAAGGCGCTGGTTTCGCCGCTCGACGCGGTGCCAACCCTCGATCCCGAACGACGCGAGGCGCTCGGCGCCTGGCTGGCCGACTGCTCGCTCAGCGAACTCACGCGGTGGTGCCATCGCCTCGATCCCGACCGCGCCCATCTGGGCCGTACGCAACTGTTGCGGGCTGTCGAAACGGCACTGCTCGCCGGCACGCGCCTCAGCGAGGCGCTCCGGACCGGCAGCAGGCCTGACACCCCGGTCGATGCCTCGGCGGTGCCGACGGTGCGGTATCTTGTGGTGGATCCGGGGCCAGTGCTGGCCGATCGGATCGCTCACCGCGTGCACCAGATGATCGAGCATGGATTTGTGCAGGAGGTTGAACGCTTGACGCACACGATCGCCCCCGACGCCCCCGCATGGTCCGCGAGCGGTTATCGCGTGGTGCGTGACGCGCTCGCGGCCGCAGGCGGCCAGCGCGCACTCGCCGCCGCGATCGAACGGGTCATCATCGAAACGCGACAGTACGCGAAGCGGCAGCGCACCTGGTTCCGCCATCAGCTGCCGGCCGAACAGGTCACGCGCATCAATCCCGATACCCCCGATGCGCTCGAACAGGCGCTCGCCTGGTGGGATCACGAGGAATCCGTCGCGGCCCACGCGATGCAGACGAGGACCACATGAAGATCGGTATCACCTGCTATCCGACGTACGGTGGCTCGGGCGCCGTAGCAACCGAGCTTGGCATCGCGCTCGCCGCGCGCGGTCACGAAGTGCACTTCATCACATATCAGCAGCCGTTCCGCCTGCCGAGTTTTCTGCCGCGGGTCTGGTTTCACGAAGTCGATGTCGGGCGCTATCCGTTGTTCGAGTATCCGCCGTACGATCTCGCCCTCGCCGTCCGCATGCACGAAGTCGTGCGGGATCACCAGCTCGACATCCTGCATTGCCACTACGCCATTCCACACGCCACCAGTGCGTGGATCGCGCGCGAGATGCTGCGCGAGGGCCATGCCGATGTCCGCGTCGTCACCACGCTGCACGGCACCGACATCACCATTGTCGGGCAGGAGCGCTCGTTCTACACGATCACACGGTTCTCCATCGAGAAGTCCGATAGTGTGACCGCTGTGTCCCAGTACCTGCGCGATGAGACCTACCGCGCCTTCGGCTGCGTGGGCTGTGATGTCGAAGTCATTCCGAATTTCATCAACCCGGAACTCTACGACCGCAGTCGGCACCAGTTCCCGATCCCCGCCGACGTGACCACCGGGCGAAAGGTGCTGATGCACATTTCCAACTTCCGGCCGGTCAAGCGCGTGCGCGATGTCGTACGCGTCTTCGCGGGCGTGAACCTGCAGGTGCCGTCCGTGCTGGTGATGATCGGTGACGGCCCGGAGCGCGTCGAGGCTGAAGCGGAAGCGCGCGAGCTCGGCGTGGCCGAACACGTGTTGTTCCTCGGGAAGATCGATGCGATCGCGCCGCTCCTGGCTGGTGCCGATCTGTTTCTGCTCACCAGTGACCAAGAGTCGTTCGGCCTCAGTGCCCTCGAGGCACTCGCGTCTGGCGTTCCGGTCGTCGGTGCGAGGGCCGGTGGCCTCCCCGAGGTCGTCACAGACGGTGAAACCGGATTTCTGTGCGACGTCGGTGACGTGGAGGCCATGGCGACCGCCGGCGTACGGCTGCTCACGGATCCCGCGTTGTGGCAGCAGATGAGCACGGCCGCCGCCGCTGACGCGCGGAAGCGCTTCTCGGAAGATGCCGTCGTCGCGCAGTACGAGGCCCTTTATGAGCGCACCATGGCATCGGCGGTCGCCGGTCGATGAGCTCAGCACTTTTCCGTGGGTGGATGACAGCGTGACGATTTTTCAGGCGGTGGTGCTCGGCATTGTGCAGGGACTCGCTGAGCTGCTGCCGATTTCGAGTTCGGCCCATCTGGCGCTGACCCCCTACTTCTTTGGCTGGACCGATCCGGGACTTGCCTTCGATGTCGCGCTGCATCTGGGCACCCTCATCGCGCTGGTGTGGTACTTCCGCGCCGAGTGGATCGACATGACGAAGAGCGCGTGGAACATTGCGTCCACGCGGCGGATCGAAACCGTGCACGACCGGCGGCTCGTGTATCTCGTGGTCGCCACGATCCCCGGTGGTGTTGGTGGACTGCTGCTCAACGATCTGGCGGAAACCACCTTTCGCTCACCGATGATTATCGGCACCACGCTCATCGTGATGGGCGTCGCGCTCTGGGCCGCCGATCGGTGGAGCGCGCGCGCCCGCATGATCGAGGACGTGACCATGCGTGACGCCATCATCGTGGGATGCGCGCAGGTGCTGGCGCTGATTCCCGGTGTGTCCCGCTCCGGCTCCACCATCACGGCGGGACGTTTTCTGAAGCTCGATCGCCCCAGTGCCGCACGGTTCAGCTTTCTCATGAGCATGCCGATCACGCTGGCGGCCGTGATGCTGAAGGTGCCCGAAGCGGTGCGCTCCGAAGGCATTTCGGCGCCACTGGTTGCCGGCGTCATCGCGGCCGCGATCAGCAGTTGGCTAGCCATTACGGTGCTCTTGCGCTATGTGAGCAAGCACAGCTTCGGCGTCTTTGCCGTGTACCGCGTGATACTGGCCGCTGTCGTGTTCGCGACGATCGCCGCCCGCCGCTGATGCCAGCGCCAGCGCCGACGCTCGCCGCCGAGTGTGGGCTCGCGCGGCTCGAATATCACGAGCGGGTCGGCTCGACCATGGACGAGGCGCATCGGCTCGCGCAGGCGGAGGCGGCAGCGGGAACCCTCGTACTCGCCGACGCGCAGGATGGTGGTCGTGGTCGCGGCGGTCGCAGCTGGGCGTCGGAGCCAGACGCCGGCATCTGGATGACTCTGATCGAACGTCCGCGGGATTCGCACGCGCTCGACGTGCTCGCGCTGCGCGTCGGCCTCGCGCTGTCGGACGCGCTCGAGCCGTTCTGCGCCGGTCGGATCACGCTCAAGTGGCCCAACGATCTGCTGGTCGGGGCAGGGAAGCTGGCCGGCATCCTGATCGAAGCCCGCTGGCGTGAATCGCTCCCGGAGTGGGTGGCGATCGGCGTCGGTATCAACCGTCGCGTGCCGGCGTCGTTCCCCGGCGCCGCCACGGTCCATGCCGACATCCCGCGTGATGAGCTGCTGCGCGCAACGCTCCCCGCCATGCGGCGGGCGGCGGCACAAGGTGGCCGGCTGACGCCCGACGAATGTGCGCGCTGGGCTGATCGCGATATGGCCTACGGGCGTGAGATCACCGAGCCGCGGGCCGGACGCGCCGTGGGGATCGATGCGTCCGGCGCGCTGCTGATCGCCGAGCCTCGTGGCGCCACGTACGCCGCGCGAAGCGGGTCGCTGGTGTTTGCCGACGTGGCGCAGCCGTAAGCAGCCCCGTGGGCGGGTCTGGCGGCACGCGGCACTCGTGGATTGGAGGCGCTGCCGTCACGGCAGACGTTGGTCGGATGCACCTGCCATATTGGGCGAGGTGGTGTCGATTCGGCAGCCCAAGGCGCATTGTAACTGCTTTTATCGCTTGAAGTTACGGGATTGCCACGACGGCGCCCCCGCTTGACTGGCGTCCCCGCGCCACTTACGTTCCGGTTGTTAGCACTCGACGTCGTCGAGTGCTAACATCGAGCGTTTCATGGTTCGATCCCTGACACATTTGTAGGAGACAATAGTTATGGCCACTCAGAGTGCCGCCAAGGTCGCGCCGCTCGCGGATCGCGTCGTCGTGAAGCCGAGCGAAGAAGCGGAACAGATGCGCGGTGGGCTGTACATCCCGGATACCGCCAAGGAAAAGCCGCAGCAGGGTTCTGTGGTCGCGGTGGGCCCGGGTCGCTTCGAGACGGACACCCGCGTGCCGATGGACGTGAAGGTCGGCGACAAGATCCTGTACGGGAAGTACAGCGGGACGGAAGTGACGATCGATGGTGAGCAGCTGCTCATCCTCCGCGAGTCGGATGTGCTCGCGGTAATCAGCTAATCGTCTTCGAACCACTCAACGGTAAATAGCAACCATGGCTGCCAAGGAACTGCATTTCAAC
>CANHNQ010000069.1 GCA_947462095.1 Gemmatimonadota bacterium | reverse complement strand
GTCATGGTGAAGCCGCTGTTCGAGCTGCCGTCGGTGGTGTGCAAGTCCATCGCCACGTGCGGCTGATAGCGCGTGAGCAACGATGCCATCGAACGCGCTTCGGCGGTTTCCATTTTGGTGCCGTCGCGATTGAGGTCGAGCCCCTGCGCGTTCTCGCGCGTGCCCATCCCGCCCACGGGGCCGGCCTGCGAGCCGCGGTTGGACACCGACACGCGCTCGTTGCCGTCGGCGTTGTAGATCGGGTTGATGAGCAGCACCGTGGTCTTCAACCACGCGTTGCGCTCCCCCTTGGCGATCGAGCGCAGCAACCAGAGCAGCGCCTCTTTTCCCTCCACCTCACCGGCGTGGATGTTCCCCTGGATGTACACGCGGGTCTTGTTGGTCGCGAGCACCTGCTCGGCGCTGGCGCCCGGCGCGCCGATCACCGCCAACGGCAACGGCCGTCCTTCGGTGGTATAGCCGTAGGTCGTGAGATGGATAATCGGGTTCACCGCTGCCATCTGCTTCATGTACGCGATGACCTCGTCGTACCGGCTGGTCTCGGCGTAGTCGGTGCGCTCAGGGCGGGTGAGCCACTGCGCGCCGGCAGAGGTGGCGCGCGGCGCTTTGGCCGCCGGTGCCTGCGCCGAGAGGGCGCCGCCGGCGAGCAACAGAGCGGTACTCGTGAGTGCGCACACCGCGCGGGTGACACGCGAACGGAACAACGGCATCATCGGGAAACTCCGGAGGGTCGGGGAACTTCGTTGTGATCCTGAATCGTGCGCAGCTCGTGCAGCCGTGGCGTGGGGCCGTCGTGTGCGCGCAGCATGACGGCGATGCTGGTCTTGCCCTTGGTCACGGCGAAGGGCACGAGGAGTTCGACCACGGTGGGCGTACCGGTCGTGACATCAACGCGCTTCGTGGCGATGACGCTGTCTTCCACGATGAGGTCGAAGCTCCCCGACGCGCTGCCCAGAAAGGTGCAGGCGATCGTGACCTCGGTGTCGTCGAACGTGGTCACGGCGTACCGCATCCAGCCGCGCGCCTGCCGGTACGCACGGCCGTCGGCCGTGCCGGTGGTGTCGTCGTGGCCGGCGTACCCGTGCTGGGCCTCGCTTCGGGGGCTCCCAGCCGCCACGAGGTCCACCACGCGGCGATCGGGGCGCACGAAGGGGCGTGCGGCCATGGCGGTGGAGCAGGCCGCGAAGAGGGCAGCGAGGCCCGCCGCGCGGCGGAGCAGGGGGGGCAGCGTTGTCGTCACGCTTCGGGGAAGGGCACGTCTTCCAAACCGGGACCCGCGGCGCTGCGCGACACCGGGCCGCCGGCGCCGGGCGTGCTGCTGGCGGCCATCCCCGCGCGGGCCTGCGAGCCGCCCGGCCAGGTGATGGCGGGGAGCGCACAGCGCGCGAGATCCATGGCCGGCAGTGGCACGTCCTGGCGGATGGTGGTGAGCTGCAGCATGAGCCGCACATGCTCGTGCTGTCCGGCCAGCTTGGCGGTGTCGTCGCGGTGGCTCACGAACTCGCTGGCCTCGAGCGCCTTCTCGATAGACTGCCAGCGGCGCAGCAGTTTGACCGCGGTGCCTTTGCCTACGCTCTTCACGCCGGGGATGTCGTCACCCTCTTCGCCGCACAACGCCTTGAACGCCGGCAGATTCGCGGGCAGCACCCCGAACTTGGCGAGCACCTCGGCCGCGCTCCACGGCTTGATGCGCATGCCGTTGGGGCCCTTGCCGACGCCCACGTAGGTGGCCACGTCCACGCCCTCCGACACGAACTGGAGCAGATCGGAGTCGTTCGACAACACCGTCACGCGCGCCTCGTGGCGAAAGCGCGCCATGAGCGAGGCCACGCTGTCATCGCCTTCGAACAGCGGCACGCTCACGCTGGCGATGCCGGTGGCTTCCACCCCCTCGCGAATGGGGGTGATGCGCGCGCGCATGGAGCCGGTGCGTCGATTCTTATAACTCGGAAACAGCGCATGCCGGAACGTCGGCCCCTCGTGATCCCACGCGGCCACGACGTGCGTGGCGGCAATGTCCATCGCGGCGCCGCGGGCCATCTGGCACCACAGGCGCACGCCATTGGTGACGTCGCCGGCCGCGACGTGAGCGGCGCGGCCGGCGAGTGATTGCGCATCGACGACGAGCAGGTGCGGCAGGGTCATGCGTGGAACGTAGCGGCGGGCGGCGGCACCACGAAGCGCCCGCCGCCGCGCGCACATGGTCGTGTGCGGGGTGCGCGGAACGCGTCGTGGCTACTCCGGCCGCACCAGCTCCACGCGGCGATTACGCTGCTGCCCCTCGGCCGTCTCATTCGACGCAATCGGGCGCGACGCACCGAAGCCCTTCGCCGTCAGCTGTGCAGCAGGGACGCCGAGTGCGATGAGACGGGCGCGAACCGCCTGCGCTCGCCGTTCGGAGAGCGCAAGGTTGGCGGCGTCACTCCCCGTGTTGTCGGTGTGCCCCTCTACCTCGACGGTGAGGTCGGGCTTGGCCTTCAGCGCGGTGGACGCGGCGGCCAGGGCTGCGTCGGAGGTGGGACGGAGCCGATCCGACCCCACGTCGAACTCGATCCCCTCGAGGGTCATGCGCCCGTCTTCCATGAGCGCGCGATACAGATCCTTCCCCCCGGCGGCGACGCGCAGGTTGCTGATGAGCCCGGGCTTCTCGGCGGAGGCATAGAGCACCAGGGAGATGGTATTGCTGCGCCCCAGCGTGGCGGTTGGCACGTTGGCCACGCGTGTCCCGTCCATGTAGACCTTCACGTAGTTGCCGTCTGCCATGACCTTCACCGGAATTGCCTTTTCCAAGGCGTCGTCCTCGCGGCGGAGCTCACTGATGAATTCGCGCTCTTCCCCTTTGACGCCCCCATCCCTCGGTCCGAAGGTGACGTGCTCGAATCCGGTGCTTTCCGGCTTGACCAGCCACAACTCGTCGTCCCACCCGGAGCCGCGCAGGTCGAATTCAATGGTGAACCGTTCGGGGAGCAGCTGCGGTAGCGGGATATCGATACGCGTGGGATAGCTCGTCACGCGCAGCATGGAGGCACCGTCCACCTTGGCGACCTCGGCATTTCCCTCCACCAAGCGCAGCGTGCGGGGAAACATGCCGACGGTAATCGTGCTGAAGCTGTTGGTGTACAGCACTTTGTCACCAGCCACGAAATCGTTGCCGGTATCGGTCTGCGCCTGCGCGCTCGCCGCGAGCAGGAGACTGGCAGTGGCCGTCCGCACGGCCCGGGTTATCCACAGCATGAGTGTCCTCTCTCGGTGACAAGTTCACGCGACCCGCGGGGTGTATTTCTCGCAGCGCGAAAATACGCGATCTTCCCGCGCGGACAAGGCCGAGCCCGGGGAGAACCGTCGCCTGCATGCCTGTCACAGCCAGGGGCGGCACAACCAAGCGCCCTCCGTCGCGCGCTCGTGATCGCGCTGGGCGCGCGGCCGCTTGGCGAACCGGTTACACTGCGTCTGCTGATGAGGGGCCAGCGGTGCTGGCGGGCAGTCAGGAGGTGTCGCGCGTACGGGTGCGAAAGGCGGTTGGCGCAACGGACCGCACTCACTTTGCCCCGCGCGCGCCGTCGCGCTAGATTACAGGAAGGCGCGGTTGGAGGGTCGGCCGTGTTTGCGGGCGTAATTCAGTTGGTAGAATGCCAGCTTCCCAAGCTGGACGTCGCCGGTTCGAGTCCGGTCGCCCGCTCTGAGATAAAGCAAAGCCCCGCAACGGTTTCCGTTGTGGGGCTTTTGTTATTTTTCAGTGAGTGATTGCTCTCGACGACTCAAAGTCATCACGTAAAGCGACGGTCACGCGCACGCCGAGACCGTGATCGGCGTGTTCAAGATCGAAGTGATCCATCGGGACGGACCGTGGCGTGGCTTCGAGGATGTTGAAATGGCGACGCTCGAATGGGTCGCGTGGTTCAATCAAGAGCGCGTGCTGGCCCCGCCGGGCTATGTTGCGCCGGCCGAGTTTGAGGCGCAGTATTCCGACACGCAGTCCATCCACGGCTCCGTGGGTGTACTCAGCTCAACCAGTCTGCTGCAAACCCGGCGCGGTTCACAGCGACCCACGACGCTCATCCTTCCTGTCGGCCTCTCCAGCGAGGTCGCGGCCGCGCTACGCTCATCGAGCGGCTCGGCACCGCTCGTGTCCCGCAAACCTTGATCCGGTAGCAGTTCCTAGCCTTAACGGACCGAATGAAGGGTGAGTTCACCCTCACGGCCCAAGGGATCGAGGTGGCACGGCAAGTGGGTGTCGACCGTGCCCGCGCGCTGGCGAAGCGGCATGCCGACGTCAACCAGCTGATCGTCTTCCGGTAGGTTATTTCATCAGCGAGGCCCAGTCAGCGCTCCGGCGGAGCACGACGCGCAGTGGCAGAAGGCCGCCGAGTTCCTTTCACGTGCGCGTCCACTTTTTCGCGGCACGTCCCACATGCCCAATTCATGAGGAGAATTGCAGTATGGACCAAAGTGCGACTCCGCACCAAGCGGGCAATCACGCGATGGGAACCGCAGGCAAGACGACGGCCGGGTTTCTCCTTGCAGTATCGCCGGCGTTATTGCCGCTACTGCTCTGGAAGTACGGCATTGACCTTGTTGACTCCGGGTGGGTGGCCGTCCTGAGCCGGGACTTCTTTGAGCGCCCTGAAATGGCCGGTCAGGCGGCGCCGTGGTTCTTGACCTTTTGGATCGGCGGCCTTCTGGCGTCTGCGCACCCCTTCACGATGACACCGCTGCGGATCGCCCCGGCGTACCCTCTGTTCCTTTCGGCCGCCGCGACATTCTTCACCTTCTGGCGCCTTGGCTACCGCGACTGGCTGGTCCCAGTCGGCATCGCCACTGCCGGTCTGACGTCGTACGCAATTGATAGCTACCACTCCCTAGACTACAACCCCGTCTCGGTGTGCTTTGTGGTATGCTCACTCTCGGCGCTATTCCTGGCCGGGCACGAAGGCAAACGCGGCACAACGCGTGCCCTGTGGCTGTATGGCCTGGCCGGCGCGCTCTTCTCGCTTGCGGTCGCGACCCGTATTGCGTCAATCACCCTCGTGGTGGCAAGCATCTTCGTGCTCTGGTGCGGACAGCGCGCGGCGCCCAGGTGCTGGGTGTCGTGGCTCGCCGGGAGCGTCACGAGCGTTGGCGCGCTGGCCGTACTGACCTGGCACACCGGCCACCTGCCCTATGTTCTGAACGACTTGAGCGAATTCCTGACGACATCACTGCAAGACAAGCCCGGTGCCTTGCACGGAAGTCGTCTCTTGCTGCACGTGATTCTGAGCTCATACCTGGAGAGTTTCGCGCGCGCCTTCATGCTCTTCGTTGGCTTGGCGTTCCTCGCCGACAGGAAGGCGCGTGAGAGGCCTGTAGAGGCATTGATTGCACTGGCCGGCACGTTGTCGATCATGTGGATCAACCGATACGTGCTCATCACGGTCACACCGCTGCTCTTTGTGATTTTGCTGCTGCTGCGGTGGCCCCTGCGTCTTTCGGAGGGGGCCGTGCCCATTGCGGTCGCTGGTGCCCTCGTCGCGCTGGCATTTCCGGTTGGGTCAAACGTCGGCTTCAAGAACTCGGCCTATGCGCTCTGGTACCTCATTCCAGGCGTGCTGGTCATCATACCGAAGGGGCGTGACCGACTGATCGCCGCCGTCGCGAGCGGTGTGCTCGTCGTGGCTGGGACTGCCCACGCGTTGTTGTATAACTATGGAGATCGCGGTGTCAGGTCGCTGGATTGCGAAATCCGCAACCGCTTTGCGCAAGGCGTCATGACGACCTGCGAGCGCCGGTCGGTCCTCGAGGAACTGGTGAGCGAGGTATCGAAGCGCGCGGGCGAGGGGCGTGAGATTTTCGTGTATCAGAACAGTCCGATGATCTACGTCCTCACGGGGACGCGGCCGTGGCTACCCTATCCGTGGCCATACCTGATCTCACCGGAGAGAATTGAAGGTGCGATAAGAGAGCGGGAGCTGGCATCCCTTCCGGCGCTCATCGTACGTGAGCGACTCAATATGTTGAACGTCCAATGGCCTGAGCTTCCGCTGGGACCGATCGCCGGCGCCGACGACCATGCAGAGACGTACCGATCCTTCATCGAGCGGCACGGCTTCAGGGTCGTATTCCGGAACACCATGTTTGAGATCCTCGCAAAGTGAACCGCTCCGGGGAACTCGGGGTGAACGGGGCAGTGGAACGCGTCTCGGTGGTGGTGCCGGTCTACCAGGGGGAGCGGACGCTGCGTCTGCTGGTGACGGAGTTGGCGCGCTTCCGTGAACTGCAGCGAACGGCCCCGGGGCCAGGGGGGCTGCCGTGGCGGATCGAAGAGGTCGTGCTCGTGCACGACTGCGGACCGGATCGATCCGACGTCACGATGCAGGCGCTGGCGGCGGAGTTCGACTGGGTGCGACCGATCTGGCTCTCCCGGAACTTCGGCCAGCACGCGGCTACGCTGGCCGGGATGGCCGGTGCCTTGGGCGACTGGATCGTCACCATGGATGAGGACCTGCAGCATCCGCCGGAGGCGATCGCACCGATGCTCGACGAGGCGCTCCGGGCGGGCCTCCAAGTGGTCTACGCGCGCCCGGTGAACGCGGCCCCACACGGGTGGCGCCGTAACCTGTCGAGCCGCGGGGCCAAGTGGCTGGCCGGCTGGCTGGCCGGGGCGCCCGGCCGCCTGCATTTCCACAGCTTCCGGCTGATCGACGGGGAGATTGCCCGAAACCTTGCCGCCTTTTGTGGAACCGGCGTGTACCTCGATGTCGCCATGCGCTGGATCGCCACACGGATCGGCGACGTCCCGGTGACACTTCGCGCGGAGATCGGGCGTCCGTCGGGGTACTCCTTCCGGACGCTCCTTCGGCACTTCTGGGGGTTGGTGATGACGTCGGGGCCGCGCCCGCTTCGGGCGATTGCGCTGATGGGGGCGGCCGCCATCGTGGTGGCGATCGGCATTGCCGGCTATGCCATCGCGGCTCGGCTGCTCTGGCAGGTCGAGGCCCCCGGGTGGGCATCGCTCATCACGGCGCTTGCGTTCTTCTCCGGCTGCATCCTTCTGGCCCTCGGCGTCATTGCGGAATTCCTGGCCACCACCATGGGCATCATGATGGGGCGTCCTCCCTATCTGGTGGTTCAGGGGCCGACTCGTCGGACGCTGGCGTGACCCGACGGGTGACGTGGGTCATCGGTGGCGGTGGCCGCCTTGGTCGCGCGGTGTACCGACAGCTGGCCGCCGATCCCGCCATCACGGTCTTTACCCCCACCGAGGCGGTCCCATGGACGCAGCCTGTACAGGCGATCGAGGTGCTGGAGCGCACCCTCGCCTGCTTCGCGTCCCTGAATGCGGCCGGAGCGGTTCAGGAGGTCTACTGGGCCGCCGGGAGGTGCACCATGGGGAGTGATGAGGCGCAGACGCTGGGGGAGGCGCAGCTCTTCAAGGCATTCCTCGAGGTGCTGGGTCAGTCTCGCCCCATCCGGCACCGGGCTGCTCGGTTGGTGTTCGTCAGTTCGGCAGGGGCGCTCTATGCGGGGAGCACCGCCACGGTGGTCGATGAGACCAGTCCGCTCGCGCCCAACAGCGCGTATGCCCGTTCCAAGCTGGCGCAGGAGGAAGCCATCACGACATCACGGTGGCTGGCCGATGGCCATCAGGTGCTGGTGGCGCGGGCGAGCACGCTGTTCGGCCCGGGGAGTGCCAAACAGGCGCGCGGGGGGCTACTGACCGCACTCGCGCGGGCGGCGGCCCGGCGGCAGCCGTTCACACTGCATGTGCCGTTGCAGACCGTCCGCGACTTCCTATCGACCGATGATGCTGCGCGCGTCCTGGTGCACGCCGCCTCGCGGCTGTCGGAGCGAGGCGCGGTGCTGACCAAGTTGGTGGTCTCCGGACGCCCCACCACCGTGGCGGAGGTGCTGGCGCTGACGCAGCGCCTGGCCCGTCGGCGTATCGACGTGGCGTTCGCGACGACACCGGCGAGCGGGCTCTATAGCGGTCGGTGCCGCTTCCGCTCGCTCGTGCTACCCGAGTGTGGGGGGCTGATGCGGGAGACACTCGCCGTGGGAATGGCGCGGCTGATCGCGGGGGAGCGACAGCAGTGGGCCGGGCACGCGGCCGCCGGGAGGCGAACATGACCCCTGACGATGCCGGCAAAGCGGCCGGCACGCCCGAGTTCGACCAACATGCGCACGACTACGATCGTCTGGTTGCCGATGCGATCGCGTGGACCGGCGCGGCCACCGACGTGCTGCAGCGCAGCAAGATCGAGGATGCGCGTGATGTGATGCGGCGCATCCCGCCAGGTGACGACGGTGCGGTGCGCGTGCTCGACTTCGGCGCCGGGGTGGGGAATACGATTCCGCACTGGCGCGCCTGTTGCCCCGACATCGCCCTCACCTGCGCGGACGTATCTAGCGCATCACTGGCGGCCGCGTCACGACGGTTCCCCGACGGTGCGATCTTTGCGCCGCTGCCCAGCACTGGGCCGCTCCCCTTCGAGGCGGCGAGCTTCGAGTTCGCCTTCGCCGCCGGCGTGTTCCATCATATTCCGGCGGCGCACCAGCCTCGGGTGCTTGCAGAGCTTCACCGCGTGTTGCGCCCTGGCGGCGCGCTCATGATCTACGAGCACAACCCATGGAACCCGGTCACCCGCCACATCGTCCGTCACTGTCCGTTCGACGAGGATGCCGTGCTGCTTCGCGCCGGGGAGATGACGCAACGGATGGCGGCGGCAGGATTTCGGGGCATGCACGCCAGATTTCGGGGTGTTTCCCCGTGGCAGGGGCGCGTGGCAAGGCGGCTCGAGTTGCTGGTCGAGGGCCTGCCTATTGGGGCACAGTACTTCGTGGTCGGCTCGGTGTGAGCGCGGTCACCCTGCCGCCGTGGGGTGGAAGGTTATTACATAAAGGGATTGAAATTTGGCGCGTCGGGGGACACATTTGAGGGATGAGCCGCCCACTGACCCGGCCTGACGCGCTGGCAACGGAACTGAGGAACGCCCGACGCCAGCGAGGCCTGTCTATCGCGACGTTGGCTGCCAGTGCGAGCGTAAGCCCCCGCCTCATCAGCGAGTTCGAGCAGGGCAAGCGCCCGAATGTTTCGCTCGAGACGGCGTTGCGGCTGCTCACGCTGGTCGGGGTGTCGCTCCATCTGCACGACGCGGACGAACCGACCGATTCGGCGCCCGCGCGGGCGGAGCGCGCGGCGCGGCGTCGGAACAGTTGGACCGGCACCCTCTCCGCCCTACACGCCCAGGCCGCCCCCGAGGCGCCGTCGTCGGCGGCGGCACGTCTTCGCGCCGTCGCCAACGCCTCCGCCCTCGCCACCGCGCTGCAACGTGCGGCCCGCTCACCGCGCCGGTGACGCCGGCGGGCGAGGGACACCCAAACCAGCCGTCCCCTGCGGCGTTTCCGGCGGATTTCACGGACTTCGTGCACGCGCTGAACGCCAATGGCGTGGAATACCTGCTGGTCGGCGGCTATGCCGTCGGCGTGTACGGCTACGTGCGGGCGACGGTCGACATCGACTTCTTCTATCGCCGCACGCCCGAGAACGTGACGCGGGTGCTCGCGGCGCTGGAGTAGTTTGGGGCCCCACCGGTGGTGCTCGACCGGGCGCATCTCGAGGCGCCGGATACCGTGACGGCTTTCGGAGTGCCACCGATCCGCATCGACCTGCTCTCCGAACTCTCGGGCGTATCATTCGATGAAGCGCGCGAGGGCGCCGTGGAGGTACCGCTCGATGGTGAACTGCTCCCCGTGATCGGAC
Source organism: Gemmatimonadota bacterium (assembly GCA_947462095.1). Lineage (GTDB taxonomy): Bacteria > Gemmatimonadota > Gemmatimonadetes > Gemmatimonadales > Gemmatimonadaceae > Gemmatimonas. The sequence goes on along the minus strand of CANHNQ010000069.1, from coordinate 8,494 downwards.
TCCGCGCTCTGCGAGCGAACAAAGAGGCGAGTGGTCGTCCGAAGGACCGGCACGATCTCGAGCAACTCGGCGTTAATCCGTCGAGCAAGACGGCCAAGTTGCCGAGGAAGAAGAAAGAGGGAGAATGATCGTGGTGAGCGGAACCCGTGAGTGCTGAAGCCGCTGCCCAAGCTGGACGTCGCCGGTTCGAGTCCGGTCGCCCGCTCTCGGTAAAGGGATCCCCTGCGACGCGCGGCGTTGCGGGGGATTTGCTTTTTTCGCGTCTTCGGATCATCTCGGGTACGAAGGGCAGTCGGCTGCCGCTGGTGACATCGCGCCGAGATGCACGGTACTTGATGGTTATGCTGCCGCACGGCCGTGGTGTCGCGTCCGACGCCGCACGGTTGCCCACGGGCAGACGGGCGTGAGGCCGCACACGCACGTTGGGCGTTGCCCCTCCACTTTCTTCGCATGCCAACGGAGTCTCGCGTGCCCCAACTCCTGCGCTTTTCCGGCGCGCTTGAGCAGGATCCGGCGATCGCCGAGTGGTTCGCCGCCAAGCCGTCGACGCTGGCCGCACTGGTGCGTCCGTGGTTTGCCGAGTGGCGCGCTTGCGGGGCGGACGTGCGCGAACTCGTGCACGATGGGTGTCCGGTCGTGTGTGTAGAGGATGCGCCGTTCGGCTACGTGCACGTGTTTACGGCGCACGCGGCGGTAGGATTCTTTCATGGTGCCTCCCTCCCCGATCCCGCGGGGGTGCTCGTGGGCGCCGGTAAGTCAATGCGCCACGTGAAGCTTCGCCCCGGTGTCGCGACGGATGCGGTGGCGCTGACGGCGCTGATCCGCGCCGCATACCACGATATCCAGGGGCGGGTGGCGCAGGAGCGTCTGCCTGCGGCGCCCGCGTGAGGCATCGCGGTCTCGTATGATCGCGGGCGCTGGCCCCACGTACAGACTCCCTCCAGTCTTGCTGAATCCGCCGCTAGGCACCACAGTTATGGCGGCTTCATGTCCGCGGCCGGCGAGGCCATGGTGACGGGATCCGCCACGCTTTGGCCAGCCGCCGCGACGCTTGACGTACCCGCAACCCGACCACGCATGTTTTGTTCTCGCCGTGTTGGTATGACCCTCAGCGCGGTGACGGCGCTCGCCGTGAGCGCTACATCGCTGCGATCGCAGGAGATCGGCGAACGCCTCACGTGGCACGCCTCCCTCAACGCCGGCTACGGACGCTCCTCCGACCTCCCGACGCTCGGGATCCCCGTCAACGGCACCTCCGACTACCGCCTGTTCACGCTGCAGACGCGCGTCAAGCTCTCCGAGAAGGACGAGTTCGTGGCGCAGATCTTGAACCGGAAGTTCGGTGCCAGCCCGCTGGCCAGCGCGATCGGTGACCTGACCGCGCAGTGGGCCTACTACAACCATCGCTTTAGCATCGGCGACGCCACCGCGAACGTGAAGGCGGGACGCACGCCGCTACCGCGTGGCTTGCTCAACGAGGTTCGCTATATCGGCGCGGTCCTGCCGTTCTTTCGCCCGTCGATGGAGGTCTACAGCGACGCCTTCGACGCGCTCGACGGGGCGGTGGTCAGTATCCGGAAGCCACTCGGCGACTTCTCCCTCGAGGCCCACGGATTCTTTGGCGGCAGCGACTGGCGCTCGGTGGTGACCACCAGTACCGGCCAGGATGTGCGCGTCCAGCGCATGGAGAATTACTACGGCTCCCAGCTCTACCTCGACGTGCCGTTCGCCAACATCCGACTGGGCGCCCATGCCGCCCGGATGGAAGTGCGCACGGCCACGACGAAGGGCATGATGACGAACACGTTCCTGAGTGCGCAGTCGCAGTTCTCCCGATTCACGCTGCGCGCCGAACAGTCGAATCTCAATGGGTTCGCACCATCGCGCGACAATCACCACAAGTACGTGCAGGCCGTGGCGCAGGTCACCGACCGCTTGCAGTTGGCGGGCGAACACACCATCTCGCGCAGTCGTCTGTTCTTCACCACCCCAGGGCTGCGGGCCGTGCTTCCCGCGGCGACCAGCACGGGGAGCGCCGCCATCTTCGAACTGGCGCCGGGCACGCAGCTCAAGTTCGAGCATCACTGGCGGAACGGCTACGTGTTCGACAGCAACGTGACCACCGTGCGCTCGCAGATCCCGCCAGTGGTGGTGCTCGCGCCGCCTCGCAGTACGCGCTATTGGATTGCCAGCATCGCGACCACGTTTTGAGTAATCACACCATGACTCGCTTTCTCTCCCGCGTTGTGCTGTGTGCCGGCCTCGGTGCGGCGATCTTCGCCCCGCGTCTATCGGCCGCTCAGGGGTTCAAGGTGGTCGTGAACCCTGATGTCGATCTCGTCGACATCGGTCCGGCGTCGCTCTCCAATCTGTTTTTGAGAAAAGAACGCAAGTTTTCCACGGGTGTTGAAGCGGCGCCAGTCGACTTGTCGTCCGGCGACCCGGCCCGTGGCGCGTTCTCGAAGGCGGTCCACGGCCGTCCCACCACGGCCATCGTGAAGTACTGGGTGCAGCAGGTGTTCTCTGGCAAAGAGACGCCGCCGGTCAGTAAGGAAACCGACGAGGCGGTGGTGGCCTACGTGAAAAGCACACGTGGTGGCATCGGCTACGTGAGCGAAGGTGCTGCCACCCCCGGCGTGAAAGTGCTCAAACTCAAGTAGGCCATGGCAACCCTCCTCGTTATCCAGCTGCGGCACTTCTGATGCGCGCCTTCATGCAAGGGATTGGCTTCCGGATCTGGTTTCCGCTGGCCATCGTCCTCACGGTCTCGCTCTCGGCGCTCGGTGTCTACTATCCCCAGCGCCAGGAGCGCTTGTTCCGGGAGACCACCGCGCAGCGCAACAAGGAGCTGGCCCGCATCACGGCGCTCAGCATCGAACTGGCTATCGAGCGGGAAGACTACACGTCGTTGGCGCGCACCATTGAAGTCACGACCTCGGCGAACGACTTCGAATACGTCGCGTTCGTCCAGCAGGACGAAGAGGGCGTCAGTGTATTCGCCGTAAACCCCAGCAACACCGACTCCATCGAAGTGTTGCGGCGTGCGCGTCCCGATTTGATGTACGAACAGCGCGCGGTAAACACAGAAGCCCTGAAAGGCTATATCGTCGTGGCGGCCTCGCGCGCGCGCCTCGATGCGCAAATCGCGAAGCTCAATTTGCCCCTGTATCAGGCCCTGTTTCTGCTCGTGGTCGTGGCTTTGAGCGTGCTGGCCTACATCGTCCGATCGGTGTCGCAGCCGGTGCGCAATCTGACGGTGGTGGCGAATGCGTTGCGCGATGAGCGGTACGACATCGCGATTGTCTCCACGTGGCATGCCACCGAAATCGACCAACTCACGCAAGCCTTCGCGCAGCTCCGTGATTCGTTGCAGGATCTGAAGTCACGCAACGCCGAGTACAGCGATGGATTGCGGCGTGCGCAGCTGGTGGCCGACGAAGCGAACCAGACGAAGAGTGCGTTCCTGGCCAACATGAGCCACGAGATCCGCACGCCGATGAACGCCGTGATCGGGCTCGCGTACCTCGCGCTCAAGACCGACCTCACGGCAAAGCAGCGCGACTACGTCGCCAAGATTCATACGGCCGGAAATTCGCTGCTCGGCATCATCAACGACATCCTCGACTTCAGCAAGATCGAAGCCGGCAAGCTCGATATCGAGTCCGTCGACTTCAATCTCGAAGAGGTCATGCGGGGCGTCACGACCGTCACCCTGCAGAAGGCGTACGACAAGGGGCTCGAGTTCCTCGTCGACATTCCGAAAACGGTGCCGCTCGACCTGGTCGGCGATCCGCTGCGCCTCAGTCAGGTGCTCACGAACGTCATCAACAACGCCGTCAAGTTCACCGAGCGCGGTGAAATTCACCTGAAGGCCGCGCTGGTGGAACAGGTGAACGAGGAGGCCGTGCTGCGCTTCACCGTGCGCGACACCGGCCCCGGCATGACGCGCGAGCAGTGCGCCAAGCTGTTCCAGCCCTTCACGCAGGCCGACATGTCCACCACGCGCAAGCACGGTGGCACCGGACTGGGGCTGACCATCAGCAAGACGCTGGTGGAGATGATGGGCGGGGGGATCGGGCTGGAAAGCGAGCCGGGGGTCGGCACCACGTTCTTCTTCACGGTGCGGATGGGGGTCGGTAACGCGGCGGACCGCCGCACGATGGTGCCCGAGGCGATGCATCGGCTGCGCGCGCTGGTGGTGGACGACAATTCGGTGGCGCGCGAGATCCTCACCGAGTCGCTCAGCGATCTGGTGGCCGAGGTGGACGCCGTGAGCTCCGGCGCGGAGGCGTTGGCGGCGATCCGTCAGCACAACGCCGACGCGACGGCGCCGTACGATGTGGTGTTCATGGATTGGCGCATGCCCGGGATGGACGGCTTGCAGACCGCGCGGCTGTTACGCGCGGAGTCCGGCCTCGTGACACAGCCGGCGGTGGTCATGGTGACCGCCTTCAACGGCGAGGAAGTGAAGGAAGCCGCGGGTGCGCTGAATCTCGACGGCTACATGGTGAAGCCCGTGAGCAAGTCGATGGTGATCGACACGCTGGTTACGCTGTTCGCCAGTGCCTCGGAAATCGGTGCCCGGCGTACCGAGCCGTCGTACGACGGCGACATCGACCGGTGTGCCGGCGTCCGCGTGTTGCTCACGGAAGACAATGAGATCAACCAGCAGATCGCGATCGAACTGCTGGAAGGGGCGGGGGCGCACGTGACGGTGGCGAACAACGGCCGCGAGGCCGTGAACTACCTCAACGCAAACCCCACCGCGTACGACGTGGTATTCATGGATCTTCAGATGCCCATCATGGACGGGCATCAGGCCACGATCACGATCCGTGACGACGCGCAATTCGCGGCGTTGCCGATCATCGCCATGACCGCCCACGCGTCGAACGAAGAGCGCGATCGTTGCCTCGCCGAGGGGATGAACGACCACATCTCCAAGCCGATCTCGCCAGCGATTCTCTTTGAGACGCTGGAGAAATACTACGCGCCGTCGCGGGCGGCGGCGGTTCGGGCGGCGCGCGCGGCGGCTGTTGCCGCGGCCCCAGCGGTCGCGGCGGAGAGCGCGCCGGCGGTGCCTGCCGTCGTGGCCGAGGAACTGCCGCGTATCGAGGGGCTGCAGGTAGACGAGGGACTCGCCCGCGTGGCCGGCAACACCAAACTCTACCTGAAACTGCTGCGGCAGTTCGTGGTGCAGGAGGCCGACGCCGGCGCGCGGATCGGCGCCTGTTTGAGCACCGGCGACCGGCGTACCGCGGAACGGCTCGCCCACACCGTGAAAGGCGTGGCCGGGTCGCTCGGCGCCGGCGCGGTGCAGGCCGCCGGTGCGGTGCTGGAGAAGGCCATCGGCGACGGCGTTGACGCGGAGCGCTGTGCCCCGCTGTGCGATGCGCTGGCGCACGAACTCACCACGTTGATCGCGCGCCTCGGACCGGCCTACGCGGCGGCGCCCGTCGCCGTCGCCGCGGCCCCCGCGGCCCCCTTCGATCCGGTCACGGGACGGCCCATCGTGGAGCGCATGTTGGAGCGCCTCGCGAACTTCGATGCCGATGCGGCAGAGGATCTCGACACCCATCGCGACGTGTTCCGGGCGCTCCTTGGCGACGAAGGTTTTGCCACGTTCGAGGGGCACGTGCAGGGGTATGCGCTGGGCGACGCCCACGACGCGCTCGTTGAGGCGATGCGCGCGTTTGCGTGACGCGCGCCGCCGCGCGGCGGCGCATCGGATTGACTCGTGTGGCGCTGCTTCCGCACTGCCGTCGCCCCTGGCGGGGACGGCCCCTCGGAATCCTTACGCACTCGCCGCCCGCGTTCTATAATCACCCAATTGTTCCCGCCTCACCCCCTCCCCTCCTCAGAGGAAAGCCTATGATGCGACCGATTCTCAAGCGGTTGCTCCTCGCGGCGTCTGCGTCCGCACTCGCCTCCACCGCCGCTCTGGCGCAGAACAGCATCACCCTCGAGGGCGCCGTGCGCGCCGACGGGACGCCGGTGGCCGGCGCGCAGGTCACCGTGCGCAACGTGGCCACCGCCGAGGTCACGCGCGTGGCCACCAGGGCGTCCGGTGAGTTCCGGGTGCTGGGGCTGTATTCCGGTCAGTACACCGTGAACGTGAAGGCGCTCGGCTTCCGGCAGCGCACGGATACGGTCAATCTCGCGCTCGGGCAGCGCGCGCGGCTGGAATTCAACATGGAGAAGGGCGCCGCGGAACTCGATGCCCAGACCGTGACGGCGGAACGGGTGAAGCAGGTCGAAGTGCAGCGCATGTCGGTGAGCGCGCCGGTCACGAAGGACGAGATCGAAAACCTGCCGTTCAATTCCCGCGGCATCATGAACCTGGCCGGCATCGCGCCGGGCATCAAAACGTACTCCGCCCAGTCGGGACGTACGCTCCCGTCGGGCGGCGCCGCTCCGGACCTTCGTTTCTTCAACGTCTACATGGACGGCGTGGAAATGAAGAGCCTGTACAACGGCAACATCGTTGGCCTCGGGCAGACCGGTTCGCCGCTGCCGCAGGAAGGGCTCGACAACTTCCGCGTGTATCTCAATCCCTACGACGCGGAATTCACGCGGGCCGGTTCCTATGTGATCAGCGCCGAAAGCAAGCGCGGTACGAACCAGTGGAAGGGCTCGGCGTTTGGCTTCCTGCAGAACAAGTCGATGCTGGCCAAGAACGCGTTCCAGACCGCGGTGCCGAACTTCGGACGCGATCAGCTGGGCTTCAACATCGCCGGTCCGATCAAGAAGGACAAACTGTTCCTCGCCACGAGCTACGAGCGCACGAACACGGACTTCTATCTCGATGTGAATCCCACCACAGCCGCCGCCAATACGACGTGGCCGGCTGCTAAGGGATCGTTCCTGGCGCCCAACACCAACCACACGCTCTTCACGCGCCTCACATACGTGCAGAGCCCGCGGCTCACGTACGACTTCATGGGCTCGACGCGATTCCTGCGTGGTGAAGGCAACTTCGGTGGCAAAGCCTCACAGGATGCCGGCATCTCGCAGAAGTACGAGATCTATACGGCGCAGCTCCGGCAACGCTACATCTCCACCGGCGGCAACCTGGTGAACGAAGCGTCGCTGCAGATGGTGAGCTGGAACCACAACGAAGCCCCGCTCAAGCCGGGCCCGCAGTTCAACTATCCCGGCGTGCAGTTCGGCACCTCGGGGTTCCCGCTCATCCTCAAGGAAAACCATTTCCGCTTCGTGAACCGGGCCACGTACAATCTGGAGAAGGCCGGCTCGCACATCATCAAGGCGGGTGTGGAACTGAGCACGGTGGCCGCCCAGCAGAATCAGCCGAACAACACGAACGGGACGTTCACGTTCGCGTCGGACGATCCGAATGCGCTGCCCACGTCGGCCTCGATCGCGGTGGGTTTTACCGATCCCAACGGCACCTCCGACGCCATCGCCGACGCCACTGCGTACACCACCGGCGTGTACATCAACGACGAGTGGCGCCTCAAGCCGAACTTCACGCTGTCGCTGGGTCTGCGCCACGACGTGGAGTTCAACACGATGAACAACAAGTACACGGTACCCTGGGCGAATGACCCGGTGCTCCAGAACATTCCGGAGCTGAAGAACTATTTGAACCGTGGCAATCGCAAGAACCAGCTCGGCAATTTCTCGCCGCGCGTGTCGTTCTCGTGGGATCCGTTCAAGGACAACCGCACCTTCGTGCGCGGCGGTTTCGGCATTATCTACGACCGCGTCACCAGCTTCATGGGCTTCCAGGAGCGGCGCAATTCCACGTGGCGTACCTACACGTTCGCCAATCCCGGCACGCGTGATCCCGCCGTGCTGCGTCAGCGCGTGATTGCCGGCGCCACGGCCGCCGTCGCGCCGATCCTGATGAACAACGACATGCAGACGCCCAACTCCAAGCAGATGTCGCTTGGCGTCGGACACCAGCTCACGCCAGAGTTTGGCATCAACGTCGATTACGTGCGCCAGCACATGGACAATCTCTATGTGCAGCGGAACCCGAACTACCTCGATCGCACCGTCACGCCGGCCCGCCGCAAGTTGACGGCCGCGTACGGCGATATCGTGCTCTGGGACGACATCGGACAGTCGGACTTCTCGTCGGTGCTGGTGCAGGCCACCTACCAGCGTGGCAAGGCGCGCGTGAACCTCGGCTACACGCTGGGCTGGTACCAGGGCGACTTCGACACGGCGGCACTGCCCAACTTCGCCTACAGCTTCCTCTTCAATCGCCAGCGCACCACCGGCGACGAACGGCATCGTGTGGCGCTGTCGCACATCCTGCCGTTGCCGTTCGGATTCACCTTCTCCGGCGTGACCACGATTGCGAGTCCGCGTCCGTTCAGCTCCACCGACGGACGGGATATCAATCTCAACAACATCCTCACCGACGACTTCATCGGCGGGACGGTGTCCTCGACGGGCATTCGCACCACGATGCCGGCGAATGAGTGGAAGAACTGGTATCGCACGGTGGACGTCCGTCTTGCCCGCC
>CANHNQ010000068.1 GCA_947462095.1 Gemmatimonadota bacterium | reverse complement strand
TTGCCGCCCGCTTTCAGGCCATCTGGGCCAAACTCGGCATCTCGTACGATCAGTTCATCCGCACCACCGAACCGCACCACAAGGCCGGCGTGCAGGCGCTCATCCGCCTGATCGCGGAGCGCAACCCCGACGATTTCTACGAGCGCTCGTACACCGGCATGTATTGCGTCGGCTGCGAAGCGTTCAAGCAGGACGCCGACATGGTCGAGGGCAAATGCGTGCTCCATTCCACGCGCACCCTCGAAGAGGTCGAAGAGCGCAACTGGTTCTTCCGGCTGTCGAAGTACCAGGGGTTCCTCCAGCATCTGCTGTCCACGAATCCGTCGTTCATCGAACCGGAGAGCCGTCGCAACGAGATCCTCGGCTTGCTGGCGCAGGGGCTCGATGATATCTCCGCGTCACGCGCCCGTCTCGATTGGGCCGTGCCGTTTCCGCTGGTGCTGTCGAACGGCGAAACGCAGGGGACGTACGTGTGGTTCGACGCCCTGCCCAACTATCTCACGGCCACGGGCTTCCCGGAGCCGGGTTACGAGAATCGCTGGCCCGCCGATCTGCACATTATCGGCAAGGACATCACGCGCTTTCACGTGGTGATCTGGCCGGCGATGCTCGAGGCGGCGGGGCTGCCGTTACCGAAGCAGGTCTGGGCGCACGGCTTCGTACAGCTCGGGGGCGAGCGCTTCTCGAAGAGTGCCGGCGTCAAGCTCGACCTCGGCGAAGCCATCGACCGCTATGGCGCCGATGCCTTCCGCTACGTGCTGCTGCGCGAAGTGCCATTCGACAGCGACGGTAACTTCTCGTGGGAGCGCTTCGAAGAGCGGTACACGAGTGATCTGGCGAATGCGTTCGGGAATCTCGCCAGCCGGGCCATTGCGATGGTCGAGAAGTATTTCGGCGGCGTCGTCCCGACCGCGCCCCGCCCGGAGGCCGAGCTCGACGACGATGCCGACGTGGCCGCGTATCACGCCGGCATGAACGGCTCACGCGGCTGGCTGCTGCACGAGGGACTGGCGGCGGTGTCGCGTATGACCGCGCGCGCGAACGAGTACACGGCCGCGACGGCGCCATGGGCCGTCGCGAAGGATCCGGCGCGCGCGGCGGAACTCGAGCAGATTCTTTCCTCGCTGATCCGTCGGATCGCGCGGCAGACCGTCCTCCTCGCGCCGTTCATGCCCACGAAGGTCGAGGCCGTGTGGGCACAGCTTGGCGCGCCCGGGTCCGCCGCCGCGCAGCGGATCGATGCGCTGGCCGAGCTCGAACCGGCCGGCTGGCGGGTTCAGAAGGGGGATGGAGTATTCCCGAGACCCGCACCGCCGGCAGCCCCCCCGGCGGCCCCAGGCCGGCAATAAAGCGTCACACCGGGGGCGTTTCCGTTACCCAATTGCCCGGCACCGTCACAGAAAACGACACTTTTCGTTCAGTGTTTCAAGGACCACCGTTTAAAACATTACTTTTACGGTGAATCAGTCGTACTTCCTCTGGCGTACCGATCCTAAGCCAGAGGAAGTGCCATGATGTCCCATCAGGTCAAGCAGCCGCGGCTGCCAGCGCATCGCCAACGTCGGGGCTTCGCCCTCGAGGTGGTGCTGCTCATGCTCGTGATGTTCTCGATCATCGTGCTGGCCGGGTTATCCGCGGTGACAACGATCGCGCGTACCTCAAACGCTGACTACCGAGGCGCGCGTGCATCGTACGCCGCGGAGGGCGGCGCCGACGACATCATGTCGCAGCTCGACGCGGCGATGCAGGACGGCATCATCAATGGCGACGATATCGCGTCGATCACGAAGCCGGCGATCACGGGCTATCGCATGACGCAGACGACCCAGACGACCGGGGTCCCCGTGTCGCGGACGATCACCGCGGGACCGTTCTCCGGGCTGTACTCGCTGAATCAGCCGATCGATATCACCGTCACGGCCCGCGACACATCGGGGAACAAGGCGACCGCCGTGCTGTCGGTCAATGCCCAGACGATTCCGCTCTTCCAGTTCGGCGTGTTCTACGAAGGCGATCTCGAGATACTCCCCGGCGCACCGATGACCTTCAGCGGGTGGGTCCACACGAACGGGAACCTGTATCTGTCGTCGAACAGCGCCACGTTCCAAAGCAACCTGACGACACCGGACAGCGTATTCTGGAACCGTAAAGACAGCAACGACCGCATGGGTGGCGTGCGGATCAACAATGCGGCGGGTAGCGCCGTGCTGCTCGATTTCGATTCGCGCAGCTTGTCGGAGCCATCGTTCAAAACGCGCAGCGAAGTGCGCTTCAACGGCCGCCTCATGTCGAAGGCGCACGGCGTGCGCCCGCTCAAGCTGCCGCTCCCCGCGAACGTGCCGCCGATGACGCTGGTGCAGCCCCGCAGCGCGGGCGACAGTCCGATGGTGCAGGACGTCAAGATGGCATGGAAGGCCGACTGGTACATCACCATCAATGCGGCCGTGTTCGACGTCGTGGACACGAACACGATGAAGTCACAGCTCTGCACCTCTTTCATGGTGCATGAGCGTACCGGTGGCTTGCAGGTGCCGGATGCCGCCGCCTGCGCCAAAATTTTCAAGCCGCGTCGCAATGCGTTTTACGAGGGTCGTGAAGATCTGCGCCCCGATCTCATCGATGTCCACATGGATTCGTTGCGCATCTGGAGCGACGCCGCCAGAGCGACGCGCGCGCCGCGTATCATCTACCTCAACTTCATCAATGTCGGCGGCAACACGAACAAGGATCTCGTGTCCGTCCGACTGCGCCAGGGCACGCAGCTGCCGAGACCGAGCGTGTCCACGGATACGGGCGGTCTCAGCATGGTGACGGAACGTCCGGTCTACATTCTCGGCGACTACAACACATCCATCTGGCGGCCGGCCGCCATCATGGGTGACGCGATCACCTTCCTCTCCAATCCGCCGAATCCGGCGATGGCACAGACACCGGGATCCCTTTCCACCCGTTGCAGTGCGGCGGCCGGCTGGTGCGACACCCTGCAGACCAATTTTCAGCAGCGGACCGCGCGACCCACGGCCGTGAGAGCCGCCTTGCTCGCGGGCCATTCCGCCACACCCTGCGACTATGCGCGGGCGGGTTGCAGCGCGCCCGCCTATGGCGGCGGTCTCGAGAACTTCCCGCGCTTCCTGGAGAACTGGGGTGGCGTCACGTTCACCTACACCGGCTCGTTGGTTTCGCTCTACCAGAGCCGCTTCGTCTTTGGCCTCTGGGGCAACACCAGCAATGTGGGCTTCGGCAGCGGCGCCTACTACTCGGCCCCGACCCGCCAGTGGAGCTTCGACGTGAATTTCCGCTTCCCTGAACGGCTTCCGCCAGGCACGCCATCCGTGGGCACGGTGCTCCAGACGGCGTTCCGACCGTTGTACTGATCGCATCTCTGTACTATCGGGGCTTCCCCGGGATTCGTATGTCACGCACCACGTTCACCCGCAACCGACGCGGGTTCACCATGATCGAAATGCTGGCGGTCGTCGCGATCGTCGGCATCGTGATGGCCATGATGCTGCCGAAGTTCCGCATCTCCGAGAAGACGGAGGTGCAGTTGGCCGGCATGCAGCTCACGCAGGACATGGATGTCGCGCGCACGCGGGCACTGTCTACCCGTGCATTGGTGCGGGTGGCCTTCACGACTGGCACGCGGAAGTACGCCGGCTATCTGGACGAGAACGGCGATGGGACGATCGCCGAGTCCGCGACCGAATGGCAATCGTTGCGTGGCTTCGGCGTGCGTGAACTTCCCGCACGCGTGCAATTCAGCCGCGGTGCAGCGGGCGCGATTCCTGGCGACGCGGCGGACGGTGCCGTGAACTTTCCTGATGGACGAATCGAGTTCGATTCCCGTGGACTCACGACACCCATGGGCGCGCGTGGTGTGGTCTACCTGGCCAGCAGCACTGACCCGTATGCGGTCGTCGCGGTTCAAGTGACGCCGTCGGGCAATGTGCGCTTCTGGACCTACAAACAGAGCGGAGGCTGGCAGTGACCCGGCATCGCACGCGTCGTCTCGCCGCCCGGCGGACACCCTCGGCGCGCCGGGGCTTCACGCTCGTCTCGATGATTGTGGCGATCATCCTGCTTGCCGTCGGCCTGTCGTCGCTGGCGAGTGCCAATGCCAGCACGATCAAACTGCAGACGCTCGCGCAGAATCGGACCAACGCCATCGCCATCGCTCGCGGGTATCTCGAGCAGGTCCGCACGCGAGACCCGTGGCTGGTGCAGACCGAGGCTTCGGTTCGACTGGGCGCCGAAGGCACGCCAGACGCGAGCGGTCCCTACGTCCGTACGATGACCGTGACCGAAACACGCCAGAATCTCATCAAGATCGACGTCGCGGTCAGCTATCCGCGCGCATCGACTCCCGTGGTGCTCACCACGTTGCTGTTTCGCGGCAACGGTCTTTCCGGAGCGAGATAATGCGCACGATCGCTGTCGTGCCCCGGCGCGTACGTCGTGGCTTCACGTTGGCCGAGGTGCTGATCTCCATGACCATCGGAATGGTGGTGATCGGGTCGGCCACCGCCTTCTCGTTGAGCAGCTGGCAGACGCGACGCTCGTGGACCGTGCGTGAGAGCGTGGATCGCGGCGCGCGCTTTGTGGGACTGTCGCTGGCCCGCGACGTTCAGGAGGCCGGTATTTCCATGGTCGGCACATCGGTCTTCTCCGCCCTTGGCGCCGTCGGCGACACCGTCTCGGTGCTCTCGGTGCCGTTCGAGCCGACGGAGGCACCGGTGTACCCGATCTTCGACGATGGCGACACGCTGCCGAACTATCCGCCCGGCGGAACCTGCGGCGCGACGTGCATTGACTTCAAGAAGGTAAACGGCGCGTACGATGTGAAAGCGGGCGATCTCGTACGACTGCAGGTGGGAACGACACGTCGGCTCTTGTTGCTCACGAGCGTCGCGAATCAGGGGGCCGGGCTGTTTCGAATCCAGTTTCTGCCCGCCACACGACTCGTCAATCGCGATGCGGGCCTCGACAACCTGCTCCTGTCACGGTCGGGCACCACGATTCAGCGATTGAAGGCGGTGCAGTATTGGCGCATCCCCGCGACGAAACAGCTCATGCGTGCCGAACGGCTCACAGCGAGTGGCGCGCCCGACGGCGATGTCGTCGCCACCGGTGTAGAGGCGTTCAGTGCCCGGCTCGTCTTCGTCTCCGGCGCCGAACATGCGACGTATGACGGTCTTGACGCCGACACGACCAACGACGGGAACGATGTCATCGGCGTCCGCATCCGGACACAGATCCGCAGTGACCGGAGCGACCCTGCGGTGAATCGCGGGAACCCCGTCGATCGGTGGTACGAGTGGCGCGTCGCCCCGCGCAATCTGCTTTACGAAAAGAACAAGATGTAACGGGGCGACCGACGGGTTACTTCTTGAAGTCGACGGTCGGCGCCGCGCGCACCGCCGAGTCGGTGACTTCGAAGTAGGTGCGCGGCTTCGCGCCGGTGACCTTGGCGGTCAGGACGGCGGGGAACTTGCGGATGTACTCGTTGTACAGCCGCACGGCGCCGTTGTAGTCCGTGCGCGAGACCGCGATGCGGTTCTCGGTGCCCGTGAGTTCATCCTGCAGACGCAGGAAGTTCTCATTCGACTTGAGCTCCGGGTATGCCTCGACGGTCACGTTCAAGCGACCGAGCGACGTGGTGAGCTGCTGATTGGCGTTGGCTAATTCAGCCGGATCGGAGCCGCCCGGCTTCTGTAATGCACCCACCAGACCAGCCCGCGCCTGCGTGACGGCGGTCAGCACCTCGCTTTCCTGCGCGGCAAATCCCTTCACCGTGCTCACGAGATTCGGAATGAGATCGGCGCGCCGCTGCAACTGCGCATCGATGTTCTGCTTGGCCTGGGCAGCCTGCTCATCGTACGACTGGATCGTATTGTAGCCGCAGGCATTCATGCCGAGCGGCAGCGCGAGGGCGAAGCCCAGCAGGCGCGCGCGTGAACCGGCGCGCGAGGCCAGGCGAGACCACGAGAACGGACGGGGCGGACGTCCCGACAGCGGCGTAGTGAGCATGGGGCTCCTCATGATTGAATTGGGGAAACAACAGTCGGTGCCGCTGATGGCGGCGTGAATTGATCGAGATAGTCGACGAGGATATCCATGGCGCGTACATACCCCGCGAGCACGGCTTCTACCTCGCCATTCGGAAACGCCGTGCCACGCACGAGCGCCGCCACCGTCGTGAACGGCGCGGGCTCGAAGCCGCATCGCGTGGCCACCTCCTGAATCACGCGCGCCGCATCGCGTTCAGGCGTCACGCCGTGCAGGCGGAGCACCGCGCGAAAAATCACGAGCACCGCGCTGTAACTCGAGCGCAGAAGCTCGGCTTGCCGCCCTGCATCGGTACCGGCGACCATCACGCCACGCCGGAGACGGAGCAACTTGCCCATGGCCTCCTGTTCCGTCTGCAAGCGCAGATGGTGGAGATCCACCACCAACTCATGCAGCGACAGCGTTCCGTGCAGCACCCGATGCCGCTCGAGGATGTCGGCGTACTCCATCGGGAAGATGTCCGCCGAGCGCAGCCACTCACGCTCGGTCAGCACGAGCACCGGCGGATTCCCGGCTTCCTGCCAGGCGCGCATCGTCTGTCCGAGGCTGCGCATGTGCGCCACGTCGATCGACGAGACGATCACGAGCACGTTGAAATCGGAGTGCCCGAGCACCTGCTCGTCACTGGCGGCGGATCCGTACAGCACGGCGGCCCGCAGCGCGTCGCCGTGGACCTGACGCAGCTGCCGGACAAGATCATCGAGAGTCATCGAAGCACGTGCCATGGATCTGTTCACCAGTTGGAGCCGCCACCACCACCACTGAATCCGCCGCCACCGCCAAACCCACCGAACCCGCCGCCACCACCGCCGAAACCGCCACCGAACCCGCCGCCACCGCTGTGCCATCCGCCCGGCGAGGGGCCCGGTATGGGGATGGGGATGCATCCCACACATCCGCGTCGGCGACCGCCGGAGGCGTTGAGCACCGAGAGGAGGATCACCAGTGCCAACACCACCATGAACGGTGGAATGCCCTGCGGTTGCCGCGGTCGTCGCCGCTGGGGCGGCGGAATTCCGTCCAGTGTGACGCCGAAGTTGGCCGCGTAGCGACCGGCCACATCCGCGGCAATGCGCTCCAAGGCGCCGGCGTAATCCTGCGCGCGGAAGAGCGGCGTCTGCTCACGGCAGATCGCTCCCGACATGGCGTCGGTGATGAAACCCTCGGTCCCCTGCCCCGTCTCGATCCGGCAATATCCGCGGCCGTCGTCCGACGTTTCTTTGGGCACCAGCAGGATGATTACCCCGGCATTGCGCGCCTGATCGCCGATCGCCGCCTCGGCACCGACCTTCCATTCGCGGCCGAGGCGCAGCGACACTTCCTCAACCGGTCGCCCATTGAGCGAGGGCAACGTGACGACGACCATGTCGCCGCGCGTGGCCGCGTTGACCCGCTTGGCGAGATCGTCGAGACGCGCCGCGGCCTCGGGGGAGAGCACCTGCGCGAAGTCGTTCACGTAGCCCACCGGCGCCGGCAGCGGCTGTCCGGGGGCGGCCACCTGACTCCAGGCACGCGACGGAACACCCCAGACGGCCACGAGCACCGCGAGGAGCCACATCATGACGTGCCGCGCGCGCTGACCGGGGCCGGCGGCGTGGGAGCGGTGGTCGGATGGAAGCAAGGAGGTGCGCACGGGATGAAAGATACAGTCCGTACGGTGGAGACAGGCATTCTGTGTCACGCGAGCTCATCCTGGCCGGAACCGTACCGGCGGGTCCGAGCCCGTTAGATTTGGACCGGCGATACGGCTGCCATCTTCTCCCGATCCAGAATTTCATGTCCCGATCCACTTCAGCGGCGCGCATGACAGCGCTCCGCATGACGGCGCTCCTGCTTTGCCTCGGCGCCCTCTCCGCCTGTGGGCGGGCCGACGCCCGCGAGGGTGCGAGCACGCGTGGGACCGCAGGGGCAAACGTTCCCTCCGCGGCGCCCGTGTCACCCCTGTTGCAGCCGACGGGGGCCACGCGGCCGGGAACCGCAGGTGATACTCTCGCCGACTCGATCACGATTCAACGGGCGGATCGCGGGCGATTGATGGGGCGCGAGGACGCGATGTGGGTCGTGATGATCAGCGACTTCCAGTGTCCCTACTGTAAGCAGTGGCACGACTCATCGATGGCCAGCCTCAAGCGCGACTACATCGATGCCGGCAAGATCCGTCTGGCGTACCTCCACCTGCCGCTCTCCATTCATCGTCATGCACGGGCGCAGGCGGAGGCGTCGATGTGTGCGGCCGTGCAGTCGAAGTTCTGGGAATACGCGGAGGTGCTCTTCCGCGAGCAGCGGGCATTTCAGCCCCTCGACAATGCATCGGCGAAGCTCGACGACATCGCCCGCGAGCTGTCGCTCGACGTGCCGACCTTTACCCGCTGCCGGAGATCCGACGCCATCCGCATGCTCGTCGAGAACGACGAGCGGCAGGCGACGCAGGCGCGCGTGCAGTCCACACCATCCTTCCTCGTGGGCGAGTTCCTCGTGCAGGGCGCCCTGCCGTACAAGGATTTCCGTAAGGCGATCGACACGGCCCTGGTGGTGGCGAAGGCGCGGAGGACGCGCTGAACCGGCTGGTCCGCTCCGTCTACGGAGCGGGTGTGCTCGCCGCCCGTCTGCTGACGCAGTGGGCCCCGGCGAGCGGGTCGAAGCTGTGGCGTTCGCTGGCGGCACGCCGTGGGTTACTGGAGCGCGTCGCCGCGGCAAGCCGTGCGGTTCGCGCGCCATCGCGACCGTTGGTGTGGATGCACGCCCCCTCCGTTGGAGAAGGGCTGCAGGCGCGGCCGGTTGCTCAACGCCTGCGCGCCGTGCACCCCGAACTGCAGCTGGCCTACACGTATTTCTCGCCGAGTGCCGCCACGTTTGCGGCATCGATTGGTGCCGACATCACGGATTTTCTGCCCTTCGACGGCCAGCGTGAAGCCGACGCGATGCTCGACGCATTGCAGCCCGCCGTGCTGGTGTTCGTGAAGCTCGACGTGTGGCCGGTGTTGGTGGAGCGCGCGACAGCGCGGGGGATACCCGTGGCGCTCCTCAGTGCCACGCTGGCGCCCCGATCGGGACGGTCAGGGGCACTGTCGCGATTGGTGCTCCGCGACGCCTATCGCGCCCTCGAGGGCGTCGGCGCCATCGATCGCGACCACGCGGACCGGCTCGAGATCCTCGGCGTCCGCCCACACGTGCTGCACGTGACCGGCGACACGCGCTTCGATCAGGTGTGGGCCCGCGCCGAGCAGGTCGACCGCCAGAGTCCACGGCTGCAGTCGCTGTCCAGCACGCGCCCCACGTTGGTGGCCGGGTCCACCTGGCCGGCCGACGAAGCAGTGCTGCTCGAGGCCTTCGGGCGCCTCATTGGATCGGAGGCATTCGCGGCCGAGGGGGCGATGAAGCCACGGTTGCTGATCGCACCACATGAGCCCACGGCGGCGCATCTCACGCCAATCCTCAGCTGGACGCGCGAGGCAGGCCTATCGTGTGCCACGCTCGCGCAGGCCGACGTGGAGCGCACGGCCGCCGCGAGCGACGTGATCGTGGTGGATCGGGTCGGCGTGCTCGGCGACCTCTATGCACTCGCCGATGTGGCCTTCGTGGGTGGCGGCTTCCACGCGGCCGGCCTGCACTCGGTGATCGAACCGGCCGCCTTCGGTGCGCCAGTGCTGTTCGGCCCGGGGCATGATATGAGCCGCGAAGCCGGTCTCCTGCTCAAGGCGGGCGGTGCTCGGGTGGTGCGCGATGCACGCGAGACGGCGACGGCGTTGCAGGACTGGCTGCTCGCGCCATCCGCACGTACCGTGGCCGGTGCGGCGGCACGGACACTGGTGCATCGCGAACTCGGTGCCACCGAACGGTCTGTGCAGCTGGTGCAGCGGTTGCTTCGCGAACAGATCTGAGCTCGGACTAGCCCCGCACCGGAATCACCAGCGTCACCAGTCCCGTCAGGAGCAGTACCGCGGCCGACGCCAGCGCCCACTTGAGCGTGTAACGCTGATGGTCGTCGAAGTCGACACCGACCAGCCCCACCAGCAGGAACGTAGAGGGCACGAGAGGACTGAGCAGATGCACCGGCTGTCCGATCAGCGACGCCCGCGCCATTTCGGCCGCAGTGATGCCATACGTTTCGCCCGCCTTGGCCAGAATCGGCAGCACGCCGAAATAGAAGGCGTCGTTCGAAATGAAGAACGTGAATGGGATACTCAGCACACCCGTCACGATCGCGAGATACGGCCCGAGCACCGGCGGCACGAGCTGAATCACGCTATCGGCCATGGCGTCGACCATCTTGGTGCCCGACAGGATGCCGGTGAAGATGCCGGCGGCGAAGATCAGTCCCACCACCGCCAGCACGTTGCCGGCATGCCGTGACAGCACGGCCTTCTGCTCATCGATCGTCGGATAATTGAGCAGCATCGCCACCGCGAAGCCGATCATGAAGATCACCGGCAACGGCAACACGGCCGCGATCAGCGCCACCAACAGCGCGACCGTGAGCACGGCGTTCACGAGCAGTCGATCGGGGCGCCGATGCAGGGGATCCTCGCTGACCTCCGGATTGGCGAGTTCCTCGAGAAGCACTTGGGCGTTGGCCGACGACGCGGCACCGACCGCCGCGAGCCGGCGGCGCTCGCTCAAGCCCAAGCGATACGACGCGTACAACACCCAACACACGCCGACGACCTGGGCCGGGATCATCGGCACGAACACGGTGCTCACGTCGATGGACAGCGCGCTGGCGGCCCGCGCCGTCGGCCCTCCCCACGGCAAAATGTTCATGACGCCCCCGGCCAACATGGTGACGCAGGCCAGCACCAACGGACGCATGCCAAGACGACGGAAGAGTGGCAGCATGGCCGCCGTCGTGATCATGTAGGTGGTGGAGCCATCACCGTCGAGGGAGACGAGCAGCGCCAGCACCGCCGATCCCACGACCACCTTCATGGGGTCGCCGTGCACGAGGGCGATGAGCCGTTGCACGAACGGCTCGAAGAGGCCGGCATCGAGCATGATCGCGAAGTACAAGATCGCGAACATCAGCATCACGCCGGTGGGGGCGAGCTTGGTGATGCCGGCGACCATCATTTCCCCGAGCTGCGGGGCGAATCCAGCGGCCATGCCGAACGCGACGGGCACCAGAATCAGGGCCGTAAGCGGCGAGAGCCGTTTCGTCATGATCAGCGTCATGAAGACGATGACCATGCCGTAGGCGAGGAAGGTGAGCAGCATCGCCGGTTACCGCCGCGCGGGGGCGAGCGGCAACACGATATGCGACGGATACGTCGCGCTGTGCTGAATGGAGATGTCGGTGGTGACCATGCGACGATTCTTTCCCAACGGCTCGCCGGTGTTCGGATTCACGTCGAAGCGCGGGAAGTTGCTGCTCGAGATGTCGACGCGAATGCGGTGCCCCTTCTTGAACACATTCGCCGTGGGGAACGGATCGATCGTGAACTCGTACACGCGGCCGGGCTGCAGCATCACGGCATGATCGCGCGTGGCGCGGTAACGGCCGCGCACGATGGCATCGGTCAGATTGAGGTCGAATCCGCCAGGCCAGTCGACGCTCGAGGGATATACGTCGACCAGCTTGGCGGTGAAGTCCGCGTCGACCGTCGTGGCGGAGGCGAACAGCTTCACCGTGATCGGTCCGATGACGGTCATGTCCTCGGCCAGCGGCTCCGTCTGAAAAACGACCACATCGGCGCGCGAGCGGAGCGGCAGCCACGGCGCCGCCGAGGGCGGGAAGCGTGGGTCTTCGCGCTGGTTGTATGCGCCATCCTTGAGCCGAGCCGACGAGCCACCGCCGACCGTCGGCACTGGGTGGCGCGGGTCGAAGGTGTACGTGGTCTTCGACTGGAGCGCCTTCGGCTTGGAGGGGCGCAGTGAGCCGTCCGCCTGGAAATAGTACGGCACCATTCGTGTGCCGGAGACCGGCCACGACTCGCTCGTCCGCCAGTACCCGCCGTGCAGCAGGCGCCCATTGGCGTCCTTCCGCCCATCACCGGTGCCCATCACGAACACGCGCACAGCGGGATCTTTTTCTACGCCGTTGGCGACGCCTTTGAGATGATGGTCGAACCAGCGCAGGTGAAAGTCGGTGAGAAAATCAGGAATCGCGGCGCTGTCCCCATACGCGACGTCACCGGCGAAGCTGCGATTGTTGCCGCCATGCGTCCACGGACCGATCACGATACGCTGGGGCGTTTTCTTGAGCTTGCGCAGTTCTGTGAAGTTCTTGAACGTGCCGGCGGTGAAGATGTCGTACCATCCACCCACATGCATCATCGGGATGTCGGACGTTTCACCGTAGTGTTCATCCCACGCCAGCATCGGGTCCTTCCAGTACGCGTCGTAATCCGCGTGCTCGAAGAAGTCGAAGTACCACCCTTCGTACTGCGAATCGACCGAGAGTGGATTGAGGCCGCGCCGCATGGGCTGTACGCTGTACCAGTCTTCGACTTTTTCCTTGGTGAGCAACGCCTTCACGTCGGGGGAGCGCGCATCGGCCAGCAGCTGGCTCCACGCCCACGTGAGTTGCCGTCCCATCTCGTAGGTGCCGCGGTACCGCACCCCGTGATCCCAGCCGTTGGCGAGGCCGCCCATGTTCAGCACCATCGACTTGAGCGATGGGGGGTTGTATTGCGCCGCGCCGGCTTCGGTGTGCGCCGAGAAGGACGTGCCCCACATCCCCACGATGCCGTTGGCGTACGGCTGCTTGGCGAGCCACTCGATCACGTCGTAGCCGTCGGTGGCGTCGGCAGGCTGCACTTTCGAGAACGTGCCTTCCGACTTGTAGCGCCCGCGCGTGTCCTGCAGCGCCACCACGTATCCCCGTTCCGCATACCACACGGCCAGATCGGCGAGTGCCGTTTTGTTGTAGGGTGTGCGATTGAGAAGCACCGGCAACGGCTGCGCAACGGGCACCCCATTGCGTGCGGGGCGATACACGTCGGTCGCCATGCGCTTGCCGTCGCGCGTGGGGATCATGAGGTCAGTCGAGACCTTCAGGGCGTCGTACTGTTTCGGCGAGCCGACCCACCCGGGCGGCGGCATGCGCGACGCATCCGTAGCGGGGGGGGCGCCCTGGGCGCACAGTGAAAGCGGTGCGCCGTGCAGCAGCGCCACGAGCACGAAACGTGGGAGGGGTGCGAGCATGCGGTAACTTGGTGCTCGGCGGAATGCGCCGCTACCGGTCGCCTTTGGCCCGCGTGTAGATCACGATGGCGCCCCATGGCGTACGGTCGCCAAACTGCACCGCAGCTTCTGTCTTGCCAAGCAACGCGAAGAAGTAGACATCGCGCGGATTGATGTTGGGATAGCTGCCAGCGAGCGGGACGCCGTCGAGCACGATGGTGAGACAGCGGTTGTATCGCGTGGAGCGGATGCACTCGTCGCGCCGGCTGGGGACCACGAAGCCCGGGAATCCCGTCGAGCGCAGCAGATCCTCGAAGGAATTCGATCGTTCACGGAGCTTCTCGACCTCAGCCGGTGGGAAAACGCGCCAGCCGCGCCGTCCGGCCTCCGTGAGGCGTTGCTCGTTCAGCGACGGGGTAGCCTGTACCCGGACGGTGTCGGTGAGAATGCCCGTTTCGACGACACGGAAATTCACATCGAGCGTATCGGTGACCCCGAGCGTGATCTCGTCGGAGAGCGTAGGCGCCATGCCGATCCTGGTGATCGAGATGGCGAAGGGTTGACCACCGGCATTGATACGGAACTGAAAGCGGCCCTGTTGGTCGGTGACGGTACTGCCGACGGAACGGCCGTCGCGGAGCAGCGCCATGACGCGCGCTTGATCGAGCGGACGGTCGTCCTCGGCATGTGTCGCAGACCCGCGAAGCACCTGTGCCTCGCCGCAGGCAGGAATCGTGAGGAGGGCACAAAACACAGCGACCGCGAGCGAGACGTTCGTCTCGTTCGCGGTCGCTGTTGGCTTGTGGCCGTACGTACGCACCGCCGTAATGATTACGGGTTCGGGGTCGTACGCGGCGGCTGCTTGTCGATGAAGTACGCGACGCCGGGCGTGGTGAACCGGGTGCCGGCCGAGTTCGCCGGGGTGGCCGGGAACGCGATGGCGGTGATGATCGAGCCGGCGATGGTGGCGCCACCGAGCGGATCGACGGACGAGCTACCGGCGGTGCCGGCCGGTGCCGCCGCACTGATCACGGCGGTGGTCGAACCGACTGCGGTGACACGCGCCGCGAAGGCTCCGGCGGCACGGCTGAGGTACGCCGACACCGTGTTCAACGACACGTTCGCGAGCAGCGGTGCGCCGGAGATGGCGTCCGTGGTCGTGGGCGTGGCGTAGATGTCGACGTTACCGACGTCGAGTCCGGCATGAATCGCGCGGAACGCGATGCCGGCCGGCGTGGCGGGGAGCACGTCGTTGATGTTCACGATGCGCTGCTTCGGCGTGGCGCCGGCGCGAGCGTAGCCGAGGTGCAGCAGCGTGTAGTACTTGCCGGCCTCGAACGTGATCGTGGTGTCGACCAGCACGGTCGTGTTGCCAGCCGTGGTGAAGTTCACGGCATCAGACGTGAAGACGCGGAACTTGCGCGCTCCGGCGGCCGTGGGCTGGTACCCACCCTGGCCGAGGCCACGGAAGGCCACGTTGGCAAACGAGATCGGCGAGTACTCGACCTGGTCGATGAATCGGACCGTGGTGTTGAGCGTGTCGGGGACCGCGTTGATGTAGCGAACGTACGCCAGGGGCGGCGTGTTCGGCGTCGTGGGCCCATCGCTGGGCTCACTGCAGCCGACCATCGCCGACACTGCTACGCCAAGAATTGCAAATCGGGAGAGCCGCATGAGGCAAGGACTCCGAGAGAAAGCGAAATAGGAACGATGAGCGAGACGATCGCGCGAGGGCGCGGCCGCTCAGGACTGTTGCGGACCCTCACCGGGGCGGTCGGTCGCCGCATCTCCGAAGAGATCGAGCGTATTCCCGAGCGACGAGATGATGGCCAAAGCGATGGAGCCAACCAGCAGAAGCGTCTTCAACTTCGAAAGCTTGCGGGCGCGATACCCGAGGATTGCGTCCTCCGGAATTGACACCCGCTCGCCGGTCCAGGTGGCCGTGTTCCCGCGCAAATCGGTCACGCGATACACATCGAGCACGATCGCACCGTTTTGCCGGCTGACGACCTTCCCGTCGATTCGGTCGACACTGGCTCCCACCCGATCACCCAACAGGACGCGACCGCGATCGTTGATCACGATGCCGACCTGTTGGGCGGGAGCGGGCGGTGTGGACTGCACCGGGAGATATGAGAAGCACCCGATCTGCAGCGCCAACGCCAGTGCGCACAAGCCGCTCACGGACCGCTGCGCGATCGTTTCCGACCGGGAGCGCAGTGGGCAAGCCTGTGATTCGGTCATCAGAACCCGTACGTCCCGCGCGGCGCGCGGTTCGTGCCGTTGTAGTACGTCTTCTGCCGGGACTGCATTTCCTGATACGGCACCGGCCACTCGACCGGCGTTCCCTCGACGAGGTCGCCCCAGCCGCGGTTATCCGACATCCAGATGAAGTAGCCCGTGTAGGCCGTCTCGAGGCGCTTCTCATACTTCATGGCTTCGAGCAAGCTGCCGCAGGCGGTGCTGGTGAAGTTCGGTGCGACCGGCACACGCGGCACGCACGTCGCCAGGTTCGTCGAGTAGGCCGCCGTGGCGCTGGCCACGTTGCCGATCGCGTCCAGACCGTTCTTCACCCGCGTGACGTTCACGAGCGCGATCGCCGCCGGGAGGTTCCCCGTGCGGATGTAGCCTTCGGCGGCGAGCATGTCCATTTCCGTCTTGGACATCTCGACATACGCACCGGCCACCGAGTTGAGCCACTGCGCGCCATAGCGGCGGTGGTCGTACTGGGAGTCACCCGGGCCGACCAGCGGCACATCTTCACCGGTGGGACGATTGCGGAAGTACACGCCCGCGGGAAGCGCGACGGTCGGGGCGGTTGCCTGCTGCGCCGCTCGCGTGGCACCGGTCGGCCAGCGCTTGTCCGGCGAAATGACCGTGAACGCGCGACGCGATCCGACCGGCGAGGCCAACCACGCGTCGTAGGAACCGGACACGTCAGCCATGCCGTAGTAGAAGTACGGCACGGCGTGCCAGCCACCGGTGACGTACATCTGGTTGAAGTCGTACGCCGCGGACCAGCCGGTGGTGCCACCCAGCTGGATGGCGAAGTCGGCGCTGATGCCGTTCGTGGCATCAGCAATCACCGCCGCCCAATCCACCGCCGCGCGTGCCGCCGGCGTACGGGCGTTGCCCGCGCGAATGCGCGCCTTGTACGAGCGAGACAGACGGACGAACTGATCCTTCGTGACGGCGACGCCGCTGATCCACGTGGTGGGGAGCGGAAAGCCGTTGGCGCCGTTCGCGGCAGCCGCCGAGTTGGCGATGGCAATCGCCGAATCGAGCATCTGCAACGCGGCCGCGCCGACCTGCGCCGATCCCGAAAGCCCCGGGACTTCATCGCTGGGCGTGGCGGGGGTCACGATGGCGGCCGAGTCATAGGCGAGCGCCAGATTGCCGAGCGCCTGGCCCAGGATCAGGAAGGCGAACGCCTTGGCGCGCGCGTCCTGTGCCGGGCTGCCGATGGTCTGTGCCGTCGTGGCCAGACGGTTCACCGCCGCGATCGCGTTGGCGGCCGTGCGGGTCACTCGCGAGAACTGATTGAAGTTCGCGAGGTTGCCGGTCTGATTGTCGTTGCCGAGCTCGTTGGAGATCAGGGAACGAGGAATCTGCGAGCGCGCGGCCATACCAAAGTTGGCCACGGACGCGATGTTTTCGCCGGCGAGAATACGCGCCTGCGTGTTCACCGATTCCGTCGCGCGCTGCGTGTTGTTCAACTGCACGCCGAGACCGGCCACGACACCTTCCACGCCCGCGGGGGTGGCGTAGGCGCGCGCTACGTCTGGGTTGTTGATGTTGACGACGTTCAGTGAGTCACCGCCGCAGGCCATAAGCCCCAGCAGCACCCCACCGCCCGCAATGTACTGCGAAACGTGCTTACGCATCGAATCTCCTCAAGAGGCTGTCCACGGGCGCGAGGGCATTGAAACCCCCGCGCCGCATGAACTCCGGGGTCAGAAGCTGGTGCTGAGCGAGAACGTGAACTGGCGGAGGTTCGGGAAGGTGAAGCCGTCGGCGGCGTTCAGGACGCCGGATCCGAGAGCACCACCGCCCAGCCCGACTTCAGGGTCGAAGCCCTTGTACTTGGTCCACGTGAGCAAGTTGCGACCGATGAGGGCGAGGTTCCAATTGCCCACGCCGGCGATCGAACCGATGCGATAGCCGAGCGACAGCTCGCGAAGCTTCACGAAGCTGGCGTCTTCCACCGTGTTGTTGTTCGGCGCGAGCACGTCGTACAGACCGCCGATACCACCGGTGGACACGGCGCGGAAGTAGTAGCCGATGGGCTTGGCATCCGCGACCGAGCGTCCCTGCTGGTCGGCATCCTTGTGCATGAAGTCGCCATACGACCACTGACGGCCGACGTTCCAGACGTCCTTGCCGACGGTGGCGTCGAGCAAGCCGTAGGCGGTCACGCGCTTGTAGCGGAAGTTCTGGGCGACCGACCAGCGGAAGGCCGGGAGCGCCTGACCGACGGGCAGTACCGGCACGGCGCCGCTGGCGTCACGCTCGAGGATGGGGAAGCCCCAGTTGAGCGGATCGCCGGTGGTGCCACCCTTCCACGGCGCCGAGGCGGCCGGGAGACGGGTCATCCACAGGTTCTTCGTGATGCCATCGGCGAGCGTGTTGCCCTGACCGACGTACACGATGAAGCCGTCTGAATTGGCCTGGAAGTCGAGCCCCGATCCGCAGCGGCTCTGGAAGTCGGCGGGGAGCTGGCTGCACTCCTTCACGAACTTGCGGCCGTAGATCTGACCCAACGAACCACCCTTCACGATCTTGAACATCGTCTCGGAGCCCTGCTGACCGGCGGCCGACACGAAGTACTCGGGGATGTCGAGCTGCGTGATCACCGACGTCGTGCGGTCGTAGTTGAAGCGCGCCGAGTAATCGACGTTGCGCGTGGCCACGATCGGGACGTTGAGCGAGACTTCGAACGTGTTGTTCGTGAGCTGACCCGCATTCGTCCACTGGCTGGCGAAGCCGGCCGCGGCGGGCGGGGGAGGCTGCAGCAGCTGGTCGTCGATCACGTTGTGCGACTTCGTGACCGTGACGCCGTACTTGCTGAACAGCTCGAGGTCCATGCCGTATTCCTGCTCGGTGGACACTTCGGGCTTGAGGTTCTTGTTGCCGAGCTGGTTCGGGTTGAGCGCGCCACCCGCACCGATCGTGAACGTCTCGTACTGCGCCGTGAAGTTCGGG
>CANHNQ010000067.1 GCA_947462095.1 Gemmatimonadota bacterium | reverse complement strand
CGTGGCGCCGTGGCCGGGGCAACCCCGGCGGGCGACGCGACGCGCGTTTCGCGTTAGGAGGACGGGTTGAGCAAGCTTCGTGTGCATGACATGGCGGGTGAGTTCGGTATCTCGGCTGACGAGGTTATCGCGCTGCTGCGCCAGATGGACGTTCCGGTTCGCAGCCATTTGTCGCTGCTCACCGACGATCAGGTTTCCCGTATTCGCGCCCGATGGGAGCGTGAAAAGCGCGTGCGTGCCGAAAAGGCGCAGCCCGCACCGGCGGCCGCGCCTCGGCGCCGTCGCACCGGAGCCGCCGCTGCACCAGAGGCCCCGGCCCCGGTGGTCGAGGCGGAAGCGCCGGCTCCCTCGGTGCGCCGCCGTCGCGCCGCCGAGGTGGAGACGCACGCGGGCGATGTCCCGGCGCCTGAGGGCAACGTCGCCGAAGTGCCACCAGCGGAGCCTACGGTCGAGATCAGCGTTCCGACGCCCGCTGCGCCCGTCGCGCCCCCGCTCGCACCGGAGCCCGACGTCCGCGCCGACATCGAACACGTGTCGGTCGAACGCGCCGCTGAGCTTTCGGCTGCGGCGGCCGCCGAGCCTGCACCGGTGCGCGCTGATCCGCCCGCGGTCGAGACGCCACCGGCTCCCAAGCCCAAGCCCGTCGCCGTCGAGCGAAAGGAAGCCGCCCCGGTCCAGCGACCGGCGGTCGAGCGTCCTGCGTCCGAGCGTCCCGCGTCCGAGCGTCCCGTGGTCGAGCGTCCCGCATCCGAGCGTCCCGCGGCGGTCGCCCCGGTGACGCCTCCGGCGCCACCGGTCGTATCCGTGGCACCGCCGGTCGCTGAACCGGTCGTGGCCGCCGCCCCCGCCGCGCCGTCCGCCCCGTTGCCGGCAGATCGACCGCGGCCACGCCCCGTCGTGCCCGGCGCCCCGCGCCCTGGCCGGATGGGTGGGTCGCCGAATTTTGGTGGGGCTCGTCCGATCGCCTCCGCCGCTCCCGGCGGTGGATTGGGACAGGGCCAGCGTCGCGATGATCGTCGCCCAACCGGCCCGCAGGGCGGTCAGGGTGGAGCGCCCAATGGAAGTCAGGGTGGTCAGCCAGGCCAGAGCGGCGGGCAGGGCACCGGCGTCGCGGCCAGCGCGCAGAGCCAGCAGCGCCGTGGCAAGAAGGGCAAGCGGGGCGCGGTCGACCAGGAAGCAGTGTCGGCCAACATCACGAAGACGATGACCGCCATGCGCGGCGCGCCCACGCGCGGCCGTGGTGGACGTCGCTTCGGGTCCGACATGCGCGCCGAGATGGAAGAGCAGCGCGTTGCGGCCGCCGAGCGCGAGCGCAAGACGGTGCGCGTCAACGAGTTCATCACGGTTTCCGAACTCGCGCAGATCCTCGGCGTCTCCGCCACCCAGATCGTGGGCTTCGCGTTCAAGACGCTCGGCCTCATGGTCACCATCAATCAGCGTCTCGACTTCGATCAGATCGAGTTGATTGCCGGCGAGTTCGGGTTCCAGGCCGTCAAGGAAAGCGACTACGCCGCCGACTTGCAGGAAGAGCAGATCGAGGATGCGCCGGAAGACCTCCGTCCGCGGCCGCCCGTCGTCACGATCATGGGTCACGTCGACCACGGTAAGACGTCGCTGCTCGACTACATCCGAAAGGCGAACGTGGTCGCCGGCGAAGCCGGTGGCATTACCCAGCACATCGGTGCGTATCACGTGGAGGTCGCCAACAAGCGCACCATCACGTTCCTCGACACCCCTGGTCACGAAGCGTTTACCGCGATGCGTGCCCGCGGCGCGCAGGTCACCGACATCGTGGTCATCGTGATTGCGGCGGACGACCAAGTCATGCCGCAAACCGTCGAAGCGATCTCGCACGCGAAGAGCGCCGGCGTGCCCATCATTATCGCCATCAATAAGGTCGATCTGCCCACGGCGCAGATCGCGAAAGTGAAGCAGGACCTGCTGCAGCACGAAGTCGTGCTCGAAGAGTTCGGCGGAACCGTGCTGCACTCCGAGATCTCGGCCAAGAAGGGCACCGGCGTCGACGAGTTGCTCGAACAGATCCTGCTGCAGGCAGACATTCTCGAACTCAAGGCCAATCCGTCGCGTCGTGCGGTTGGATCGGTGGTCGAAGCACAGCTCGACCAGGGTAAGGGACCGGTCGCGACCGTCCTTGTGCAGAACGGCACGCTCAAGGTCGGTGACGACTACATCTGCGGCATCTACTCCGGCCGCGTGCGCGCCATGCTCGACGAGCGTGGCAAGCCCGTGAAGTCCGCTGGCCCTGCCATCCCGGTGCAGATTCTGGGACTCAGCGGTGTGCCGATGGCGGGCGATCAGCTGCTCGTGGTCGAAGACGCCTCCGAAGCGCGCGACATCGCGCAGCGTCGTGAACGTCTCGATCGTGAAGCGAAGAGCCGTCGCAGCACCCGTGGGTTGGTGTCGCTCGAAGACTTCATGTCGCAGACCAGCGCCGGCCAGAAGCGTTCGTTGCGGTTGGTCATCAAGGCCGACCAGGGCGGCCCGGCCGAAGCACTGGCCGATGCCCTTGGCCAACTCTCCAACCCCGAAGTGCAGGTCGAAATCCTGCACCGCGGTGTCGGTGCGATCGCCGAGACGGACATCCTGCTCGCAAAGGCATCGGGAGCCATCATCATCGGCTTCCATGTCCGTCCGGACAACAACGCCCGTGCCGCCGCCGAGCGCGAAGGCGTGGATATCAAGCTCTATCGCATCATCTACGAGGCCGTGGCCGACGTGAAGGCCGCCCTCGAAGGCATGCTGCGGCCGGAGTCGCGCGAAGTGGTGTACGGCGAAGCCGAGGTGCGCGAAACGTTCAAGGTCGCGCGGATCGGAACGATCGCCGGTTGCATCGTGCGCTCGGGCAACATGAACCGGAAGGGACGCATGCGCGTCATCCGGGACGGCGTCGAGATCTACGACGGCGGCATCGCGTCACTGCGTCGCTTCAAGGACGATGTGAACGAGGTGAAGGAAGGCTACGAGTGCGGTATCGGCATCGAGAACTTCAACGACGTCAAGATCGGCGACGTCTTCGAGTGCTACCGTACGGAAGAAGTGGCTCGTACTCTCGACCAGGCTGCAAAGTCCTGAGGAGGCAGTATGGGCGAACCGCGGCGGCCTGACCGCGTCGCTGAATCGATTCGCGAACAAGTGGCGACCTTCCTTGCAGAAGGCGCCAAGGACCCGCGAATTCGTGGATTCGTCACCGTCACGGCGGTGGAGATGACACGCGACCTTCGGCACGCCAACGTGTTCGTGAGCGTGATGGGAGACGAGGCGGCCATCAAGGCGACCTTCCAAGGACTCAACAGCGTGGCGTCGCACCTGCGTTCGATGCTCGGGAAGACGCTGCGCTTGCGGAATGCGCCGGAGATTCATTTCAAGGCCGACGAAAGCATTGCGCATGCGTCGCGCATCGAGCAACTCTTGGCCCAAATCCGCACCGATCGTGATGCGGTGGCGGAAGCCGCGAGTGACGCCGACTCGGCGGCCGGGGATGTCCCCGGCCCGCCGGGAACATCGTCTTCCGCCGAGTGACTGCGACCCGCTCGGCGTGATGGTGCGCTGACGCGGGCGTGGGGGCGATGTCATGATCACGTCAGGATTGCTGTATGTCGACAAGCCGGCGGGGATGACATCGCACGATGTCGTCAGTGTCGTCAGGCGTGCGGCCCGCTCCAAGCGGGTCGGGCACGCCGGCACGCTCGACCCGTTCGCGACAGGCCTGCTCGTACTGGCGGTCAACTCCGCCACGCGCTTGCTCCCGTACGTCGTCGGTGAGCCGAAAGTGTATCGCGCGGTGATTCGCTTCGGGTTCGAAACCGATACCGACGACCGCACCGGTGCGGTCACCCGGGAGGCAACGCCCCCGGCCGCCGAACTGCTCGCGCACCCCAACGCGCCGACGCTCCGCGATGCGATCGCGTCGCTGACCGGCCGTCTGGCACAAGTGCCTCCCGCCTTCTCCGCCAAGCACGTCAACGGTGAACGCGCGTATGCGATGGCGCGTCGCGGCGAGGTGGTTGAGCTCCCGCCCGTCGAGGTGAACGTCATGCGCTGGGAGTGGCTGGCGAGTACGCCGGATTCGCTCACCGTGCGGATCACCTGTGGGGGCGGGACGTACATTCGCGCGCTCGCGCGGGACCTCGGCCGTGCACTCGGGAGTGCGGCGCATTGTGAAAGCCTGCGCCGTGAGGCCAGCGGTGCGGCACACGTCGATGACGCGGAACCCTTCGAGCGGGTCGAGCCGGGAAGCATCGTCGACGGCCGCATCGCGTTGCGCTCACCCTTGTCGGCCCTCGGCGCGGTGGCCCATGAGCCGCTCGATGCGGCAGGTCTGGCCGCACTCCGGGTGGGGCGCCGCATCCCCGCCAGCGTGCCGGGCGCTCGTGGCGCACTGCTGTGGCACGACGCGGTCGTGGCCATCGCCGAACGCCTGGCCGACGACTGGTGGCAGCCGCGCGTCGTCATGCTCGGCGATCAGGACGCGACATGACGTCCGTGGGGGCAGAGCCCGTCGGGTTGCCGATTGGGGAGGCCGGCGCCGTCGTCACCGTGGGCACGTTCGATGGCGTACATCGCGGGCATCATGACGTGCTGGCGCGACTCGCCGCGTTGGCCGCCGACACCGGTCGGCCCAGCGTCGTCGTTACCTTCGAGCCGCATCCGCTCGAGGTGGTCCGCCCGTCGGACGCGCCGCCGCTGCTGACGCTGCATGACGAAAAGCTCGAGATGTTCGCGCAATCCGGTGTGTCGTACGTGGCCGTACTCCCCTTCACGCCCACACTGGCGGCATATGAAGCCGAGCAGTTCGTCGATGCGGTGCTCCGTGAGCGGTTTCGCGTGGCCGAATTGCTCGTGGGGCATGACCACGGATTTGGCCGTGGTCGTCTCGGCGATATCGACGTGTTGAAGTCGCTCGGTGCGTCGCGTGGGTTCGGCGTGACCGTGCTGCCCCCCGTGCACGCTGCCGACGGACAGGCCATTTCGTCGACGGCGATCCGCACGGCGATCCGTCAGGGGGATCTGCGAACCGCGGCCGCTGGATTGGGACGTCCGTATAGTCTCGCCGGAACCGTGATCCGGGGTGACCAGCGAGGGCGGTTGATCGGCTACCCGACTCTCAACATGCCGTCCCCGCCTGTCCGGAAACTGCTCCCGCCCGATGGCGTCTACGCCGTCCGGGTGCAGACGCCCCAGGGACCGTTCGGTGGTATGCTCAACCTTGGCCCTCGGCCCACCTTCGGGGATGGGTCCCGCCGGATCGAGACGCATGTCTTCGATGCCGCGCACGACTGGTATGGGGCCCCGATCCGCCTCGACCTGATCGCACGGATTCGGGACACCCAGTCGTTCAGCGGCATTGACGCCCTGCGCGCGCAACTCGCCCTCGATGAGGCCGTCGCACGCGAGACTCTGCAGGGACTGGCTACCGCCGCGACGTCTGGGCCCCTAAGTTAAGGGGCTAGGCGCACTTTGCGCCGTTTCTCGCGTCTCTCTTCCCGACGCGCTGACATTACCTCTGGCCACCGGCATCGATGGCGAACCTGAAGTACCGCGTCCTGCTCATCGTGGGACTCTTCGCGGCCTCCGCGTGGGCCCTCTTTCCGCGCACCGTCGTAGAACGGGTGAAGCGCGATGGCGTTTTCGTGTACGACACCGTGCGTCGTGTACCGCTCAAGCGAGGTCTCGATCTCCAGGGCGGTATGCACCTCACGCTCGAGGTCGACGAGTCCAAGCAGGCGGTCGCCAACAAGTCCGAGGCGCTCGATCGTGCACTCAAGGTCGTGCGGCAGCGCATCGACGAGTTCGGCGTCTCCGAGCCGGTCGTGCAGAAGGCCGGCGAGGAGCGCATCATCGTGGAACTCCCCGGCATCGACGACGCCGAACGTGCACAGGACGTCGTGCAGAAGTCGGCATTCCTCGAGTTCCAGATTACCGACAAGACGCAGGCGTTTGAAAAGGTGATGCCGCGTTTCGACGAGATCGCCAAGAACGCGGGACTCTCCGCCGCATCCGAAGCGAAGGCCACGGGCGACACCACGAAGAAGGCCGGTGCGACGTCCTTGCTCACGCAGCAGGCGGATTCCACGAAGGACTCGACTGGCAAGGCCGTGGCCACGACCGGTGCCGATTCCGGCACGGCGAAGCCCGCCGCGGTGGTCGGCGGTCTCTTCACCACGAACGTGCAGCCTGGTCAGATCCCCGGGCAGTACATCGTGCCAGAAGTCGCCTACGCCGCCATCGAGCGCGCGCTGGCGCTGCCAGCCATGCAGGATGCCATGCCCCCTGGAAAGGTCATGCGCTGGGGCGTCGACTCCCTCGTGTCCGGTACGCAGCGCTTCTTCGCGCTCTATGTACTCGACTCGCGCCCGATCATCACGGGCGAAGTCCTCACCGACGCGCGTCCGTCCACCGATCCGGTGGAGGGCAACGTCGTGCAATTCACGCTCAACAACGAAGGCGCTCGCCGCTTTAAAGTCGAAACCGGCAAGCATGTGAAGGACAACATGGCCATCGTGCTCGACCAGCGCGTGGTCACCGCCCCGGTGCTCAACAGCGCGATCGGCCGGAACGGGCAGATCACCCTCGGCGGTGGCACCCTGCAGGCGGCGCAGGACCTCGCGCTGGTGTTGCGCGCCGGTGCCTTGCCGGTGCCGCTCAAGGTGGCCGAAGTCCGTAGCATTGGTGCCAGCCTCGGCGCCGACTCTATCAACAAGGGCGCGCTCGCGCTCGCGGTGGCGTTCCTGCTGATCGTGGTGATCATGATCGGGTACTACCGTTTCGCCGGCATGCTGGCGGTCGCGGCGCTGCTGCTCTACCTCGTGTACACGCTCGCCGTGCTGGCCGGCTTCCACGCCGTCCTCACGTTGCCCGGATTGGCCGGCTTCGTGCTCTCCATCGGTATTGCCGTCGATGCCAACGTGCTGATCTTCGAGCGCATCCGTGAAGAGCTCGATCATGGCAAGTCGAACCGGCTCGCCATCGACGAAGGCTTTCGCCACGCGATGAGTGCCATTATCGACACCTCGGCCACCACGATTCTCTCCGGCATGGTGCTGTATCAGTATGGCACCGGGCCGGTGCGCGGTTTCGCGGTCACGCTCATCGCGGGCCTCGTGGCCTCCCTGTTCACGTCGATCTTCGTGAGCAAGACCTTCTTCATGATCTGGCTGAGCCGCACGCGCGGCAACCAGACGCTGAGCATCTGAGGACGCCATGCTGCGAATCTTTCACAACACCAAGTACGAGTTCGTCAAGCATTGGCGCCTTGCTGCCGGCCTGACGATCGCGTTCATCGTGTTAGGTCTCGTGACCTTCGGTTTCACCGGCGGCGTGAAGTACAGCATCGACTTCACGGGCGGGACGCTCATGCAGGTGCAGTTCAAGCAGGCTCCCGATGTCGCCGTCGTGCGCAGCACCCTCGATAAGGCGGGCATCACGGGCAGTGAAATCCAGCAGTACGGCACGGCCACGGAGTACACCATCCGCGCCCGTGACGAGAAGCAAGTGGAAGCGCAGGATGCTGGCGCCGAGGGCATTTCGAAGGTGATCTCCGCAGCCCTGGAACAGCAGTTCGGCGCAGGCAACGTCACGGTGGTACGCACCGAAGCGGTCGGGCCGAAGGTTGGTAGTGAGTTGCGCGCCGGCGCGTTCACCGCGATGCTCATCGCGTCGCTGTTCACGCTCATGTATCTCGCGATTCGCTTCGACTGGCGATTCGGCTCCGCGGCCGTACTCTCGACGGCGCACGACATCCTGCTCACGTTGGCGTTCATCAAGATGTTCAACGTCGAGGTGTCGCTCACCGTGGTCGCGGCCATTCTGACGCTGCTCGGCTACTCCGCGAACGACACGATCATCATCTTTGATCGTGTGCGCGAAGATCTCAAGAAGCGGGCGAAGGGCGAGTCCCTCGCGCAGGTACTCGACCGTGCCATCAACGAAACGTTGCCGCGTTCCGTCATGACGCATGCCACCGTGCTGGCGTCCACGCTGGCGCTGCTGTTGCTCGCCGGCGAAATCATCCGCCCGTTCGCGTTGGTCATGACGTTCGGCGTGTTTGTGGCCACCTTCTCGTCGATCTACGTCGCCGGTCCGTTCCTGATCTGGATCGAATCGAAGTATCCGCGGACCACCTCCGACTCCACGAGCCGGGCTGTCAACGCGGGTAATGACGCCGCGGCCGGCAAGGGTGCGCGGAAGGCGGAGCGAGTCGCCGCGCGGTAACGCGCATGACCGTCTTTGCCGACAGTCATGTGCATCTGGCCGATCCCGCGTTCGCTGATGATGCGGACGCGGTGATCCAGCGGGCCCGCGCAGAAGGTGCGCGGGCCCTTGTCTGTATCGGCGAGTCAGCGCCAGCGGCCCGACGTGCCCAACGCTTGGCCGAACGGCATGCCGGCTTCGTCTTCTTCACCGCCGGCGTCCATCCCCACGACGCGGCCTCGTGGGACGATGCGACCGACCCGCAAGCCATTCGCGAGGCCGTCGCCAACGGCGCCGTGGCCGTTGGTGAGTGCGGCCTCGACACGCACTACGACCACGCACCGCGCGAACGCCAGTTGTACGCGCTCGATGCGCAACTCGCCCTTGCGCAGGAACTACGTCGGCCGATCGTGCTGCACACCCGTGAGGCAGAGGCGGACACCTACGCGTTTCTCAAACGGGCAGAATCGGCGCGGGTGCGGGGCGTGTTGCACTGCTACACGGGGTCGGTCGCACTCGCCGAGGCGGCCCTTCAGGTCGGCTGGTATGTCTCCTTCAGCGGCATCATCACGTTCAAGAGCTGGACGGACGGCGCGTTGTTGCGACTCGTGCCTGACGACCGGCTGCTCGTGGAGTCCGACGCACCGTATCTTGCGCCGGTTCCGTACCGTGGGAAACGGAACGAATCGGCTTTCGTAAGCCGTACCTTGGCACGATTGGCCGAAGTCCGGGAGCAGGATGCCAACACGCTCGGCTGGCAGACGCTCCGAAACACCGCCGTGCTGTTCGACCTGCCCAGCGCGGTGTCGGCCCCCGAGGGCCCGACGTCCGCCCACGGGATCCCGTAAATCACCCTTCAGCATATCACCGACATGTCCATCGAGACGTTGCACACCGACCATGCGCCGAAGGCGATCGGACCGTACGCGCAGGCCGTTCGCGCGAACGGTTTCTTGTTTACCGCCGGTCAGATCCCGCTTGATCCCGTATCGATGGAAATCGAGACGGGCGACGTCGCTGCGCAAACGGAGCGGGTGCTGGCGAATCTGGCCGCTGTCTTGAACGAAGCCGGCGTGACCTGGAACGACGTCGTCAAGACCACCGTCTTTCTGAAGTCCATGGACGATTTCGTCGCGATGAACACGGTCTACGCGCGCGTGCTCGGTGACGCCCGCCCGGCTCGCTCGACCGTGGCCGTTGCCGGACTCCCACGCAATGTGAGCGTGGAGATCGAACTCGTCGCGGCTCTTCCGACCCGCTGAGGAGTATCAGACGCATGCTTCGCTTGATGCCGCGCGCGCTGTTGGGGATGGCTTTGGCGGCGGCAGTGGGCGCCCCCTTGGCGGCACAGCAGCGCGATTCGGTCGCGGCAAAGCCGATGCCCGGCACCGGCGCAACGCCGGCGCCGGTGGCGTCGCCACTGACGCAGCGGGGGCGATTCACGCCGCCGCTCACACCGAAGCAGGCTTTTGTGTACTCCGCGCTGCTGCCGGGATTCGGGCAGGCGCGTCTGGATCGTGGAACGTCGGGCGCCCTCTTCGCGAGCATCGAACTCGCCGCCATCGTGATGGTGCGACGCAGTCAGATGGACCTGCGTGAAGCGCGACGCTATCAGATCGACACGTTGCCAGATCAATACGTCGTCTCGGGAACGTCGGTCACGAAGAACGGCGTGTTCACCAACCGCTTCACCCGTGATCTCGTACGGACGCGGCGCTTGCACGTCGAAGATTGGCTCGCCGTCGTGGGATTCAATCACCTGTTCGCCGGTGCTGATGCATTCGTGTCCGCGCAGCTCTGGGATGTCCCCGTGGAACTGTCGGCGTTCCCCAGTCCCGCTGGTGCGGCCTTCGTCGCCACGATTCGTTTCTGAGCGCAATGTCCGCGTCCCGTCGTGCACCCATCGGCATGTTCGATTCCGGCTTGGGTGGACTCACGGTCGCGAACGCGCTCATGCGTCGGCTGCCGTCCGAATCGCTCCTCTATGTCGGTGATACCGCCCGCGTGCCATACGGGCCGAAGAGTCCGGAAACGGTGCGACGCTACGCTCGGCAAATCGGCGAGTGGCTGGTGCAGGAGGGCGTCAAGTGCATTGTGGTGGCCTGCAACACGGCGACCGCCCACGCGCTCGACGCGCTGCAGGCCGCCCTTCCTGTTCCGGTCATTGGCGTCGTGGAGCCGGGCGCTCGTGCTGCCGTGCGCGCAAGCCGCGGTGGCCCGATTGGCGTCATCGGCACCAGCGGCACGATTGCCTCCGGTGCGTACACCAAGGCCATCCAGCAGCGGGCACCGCTCGCGCGAGTGCTCGCCACGCCCTGTCCGCTCTTCGTACCGCTCGTGGAAGAGGGCTGGGTCGATCACCCAGCAGCCCGGCTGATCGCGCACGACTACCTCGCGCCGATGCGCGAGGCGGGGGTGGATACGCTGGTGCTCGGATGCACCCACTATCCGTTGCTGACATCCGTAATTAGCGCCGAGATGGGGGCCGAGGTACGACTCATCGACAGCGCCGAGGAGACGGCGGCGGAAGTGGCGCGCATCCTGAACGAGCGCGGATTACTGCATCCCCCCACCGAGCAGCATGCGCCCGCACCCGCGCATCGGTTTGTCGCCTCAGACGCGCCGCAGCATTTCCTCGCGCTAGGCGGTCGATTCCTCGACGTGCCGCTCACCGCGGTCGAGTACCACGTCTTCACCTGAGTCACGCCACGCGCACAGAGAAATATGGTCGCGCTCGATCAGCAGATACTGTTGATCCAGATACCACGCGCCGGCGTTGGCATACCAACCGCGCCCGGCACGTCGCAACATCGGCACGTGGGAGTGCCCATGAATGACCAGCGAGGGGCCACCCGGCACCGACAGCGCCTGCGTCCCCACGGCCAGCAATCCCCGGCCTTCGTCGCCCGCCCGACGCGATCGGCTCGTGTGCGAGGAGGCGAGTGCGATCCGGGAAGCCAGATCGGGATGGAGCAGGCCGAACGCCCTGATCGCCAACGGATGGCGTAACACGCGACGAAGCCGACGATACGGCGCATCCTCGACGTGCCGCAGCCCGTCACCATGGGCGAGATCGGCCCGCCACGGGACGATCTCGCCCGTCCAAGGCTGCAGGGTGTAATGCGCGCCCGTTTCGGCCATAAGCGCATCGCCGCCCCAGCAATCGTGATTCCCGCCGATCCAGAGCACCGGGATACCGGCATCGTGCAGATCGGCGAGCGCGGCCAATACCCGGAACCCGGTGCGGGGCATCGCGTGCCCCCACGCGAACCAGAAATCGAAGAGGTCGCCCATGATCACCAGCGAACGGGCCCGCGCAGGCACATCGCGCAGAAACCGAAGCAAGGCCTGCTCGGCGTCCCGTGAGGCGACGCCGAGGTGTGCGTCGCCGATGACGAGTGTCGGTGTGTGGAGCACACGGGCAGTCTAATCGTTCCGGGACGGGGCCACAAACGCACGGGATCGCCGCTTGGCGGTCGCGCAGGGCAGGGGCATCTTCCTACCTCCCCATTTCACCGGCCACCGCCGGTGCACCCAATGCCTGCCATGGTGTCCGAAACCATTTCCGAACTACGCGTGCGATACGCGGAGACCGACCAGATGGGCGTCGTGTATCACGCTAATTACCTCGTCTGGTGTGAGCTCGGCCGTACCGACTTCATTCGGGCGCTGGGGAAGTCCTACGCGGAGTTAGAACGCGAAGGCGTACTGTTGGCGGTCTCCGACGTCTCGATGCGCTTTCACGCGTCGGCGCGATACGACGATCCCGTTCGGGTGCACACGCGACTCACCGCGGCGGGCTCTCGTGGGCTTACCTTCGCCTATCGTGTCCTGCGCGCCGACACCGGAACATTGCTCGTCTCAGCAACCACGGCGCTGGTCTCCATCGACAAGTCCGGGCGGCTGGCCGCCATGCCGCGGGACGTGCGAGCGGTGCTCGAGACGGCGGTCATGCCGGCCGACCATGCGCGCTGACCACGCGCGACGGCGATGGGTCACCGTCGCCATGCTCGGTGCCGTGCTCTCGTCGGCTGGCTGTGCGACGGTGAGCGCCGCCGGCCACGTCGCCGTGGGCACTGAACGCCTGGCCGACATCGATGTGCGACACGATGCGCAATTGATGGCGATGCTCGATCGCCGTCGCGCGGACACGCTGCTCGTGGACACGCTGCTCGCCGACGCCGATCCCGATCGCCGCGCCCGAACGGCACTGGCGATTGGACAACTCCGGATACGTTCGCGTTTCTCCCACCTCCGTCGGTTGCTCACGGATGGAGATACGCTCATTGCCGCAAATGCGGCCTACGCGCTCGGGGTCGCTCAAGATTCCCAGGCCGTGGCCGCGCTGGCGCGCGCGATCGGAGGCGCCCCTGATCCCGTCGCCCGGGAAGCGGCATGGGCGCTCGGTGAGATCGGTGAGCCGTCCCGCACGGTGCTCGCCGTTGCGCTGGGTGAGGGCGTCGCCGCCCCGTTGCGCATGAGCGCGGCCTCGTTGCGCAATGCCCCCGTTCGCGCAGCGCTGGTCCTTGCCACCGTCAAGTTGCGACCGGCGCCGATCGCCCTCGTTCGCCCCTGGCTCGCCGACACCTCGTCGCAGGTGGTGCGCTCCGCGGCGTACGTCATTGGGCGACTGCGGGCGCCAGCCGGCGTGCGCGCACTGCTGGTCGTGCGGGCCCATCCCGATGGTGACGTCCGGCAATACGTCGCGCGCGCATTGACGCGGGCTACGGTGGGGGATTCGCTCGCCCTCCCGGCACGCGACGCGTTGAAAGCACTCGTACGTGATGGCGACTGGCGGGTGCGCGCGAATGCGGTCGGGAGCGCTGCCACATTCGGCGCCGCAGCGCTCGACGAGGTGCAGATCGGACTGGCGGACTCGGTCGCGAATGTGCGGGTGGTGGCCGCGGACAGTCTGGCCGTGGTATTTGGCCGCGATACCGTGCGATGGGGTCGCGCCTGGGCGCACGACACGCTGCTCGCCGTTCGTCGAGTGATGTTGGCGCAGGCGCGACGGCTCGCGCTGCCGCTCTTCGATGCCGAGGTGGCGGGATGGGAACGGCATGGGGATTGGCGTTATCGAATGGCGGCCCTTGAGCATCGGGCGGGCGCGAGCGATACCGATCGCGTACGTGCGGCGGAGGCCTTCAGTGCGGATGCCGACCCGCGGATCCGCGCGGCCGCCCTGCAACGCCTCACGGGAGACGTGGCAGGCCGCCTTGCCATGCGCATCAGGCAGCTCGCTGAGCGAGCCAGTGCCGATCGCGATTCCATCGTGCGTACCGTCGCGCTGCGCCTGCTGCCGTCGAGTGACACCGCCACGCGGCCGCCCCGTCGTACTGCCCCGGACTCGCTGTTGGTTCGCCCTCTCGCCGACTACGAACGACTGGTTCGTGAGTGGGGGGCGGTCGGCAGTCGGCAGCCCGTCGCCGTGATCGAGACCGATTACGGCGACGTCAGGCTCCAGCTGTACGGGCGTGAGGCCCCCTTGGTCGTCGAGGCGTTTGTCCGGTTGGCGAACGACGGGTTTTATCGGAACACCGTCTTCCATCGCGTGGTACCCAACTTCGTGGTGCAGGACGGTGACCCTCGTGGTGACGGCACCGGTGGACCGGGATTCACTCTGCGTGACAGTTTTTCTCGCCGCCGCCATGAACGTGGTTGCCTCGGCCTCGCCACGTCGGGACCCGACACCGGCGGGAGCCAGTACTACCTCTGCCATTCCAGTCAGCCGCATCTTGATGGGGCGTACACCGTCTTCGGACGAGTGCTGTCCGGGTTCGATGTCATGGACCGCATCGTGCAAGGTGACCGGATGCTCCGCATTCGCATTCAGTGATGCGCCCCACGATCCGCCCCCACGCGCGTTCATGCCCGTCCGAGACCGTTTCGTGAATCCTCGCACCACGCCGATGCTGCTCGTCGCCGTCCTTTCGGTCGTGTTCATCGCCTGTGCACCCGCTGCGCGCCCCTTGGTCGGCTCGCCCACGCGCGCCATCCTTCCGCCTACCGTGATGGTGGCGGGGGCGCAGCTGCTGCGCTTTACCTGGACCTACAAGGACGAAACGTTTGAGGCCACTGGCGACGGAGCGGTGCGCGCCCAGTCTCCCGATCGCGCGCGATTGGACTTTTTCCTGAAAAACGGGATGGCTGGGGGTTATGCCATCCTGGTGGGTGACTCGCTGTTCGTCCCCGGCGTGGAGCTGGTCAAGCGGCTCTTGCCGCCGGTGCCACTCCTGTGGTCCAGTCTGGGGCGCCTGGCGTTGCCGCCCGTCCGCGATACGACGGCCCGGCTCGATGGCGACACGCTGCGCGCCGACCTTGGCGTGCTCCGAGGACGCGATGCCTCGGGGGCTGACGGGCGCGCGTGGCGGATCGCCTTCGGCGGAACCTCCCTCGCGCGGGTCGAGCGCATCGAGGACGGCAAAGTCATCGAATGGATGTCCCGCCGTCGCGGAGCCAACGGGCAGTGGCAACTGCAGTATGTTCATGAGCGAGGCAAAAGGCGTTTGGCCATTGCCGTGACCGATACCACGACTGTCGAGGGGTTCGATGACGCCATCTGGCGCCGTCCGTAGGATCGCGCGCGCCGCGCGGAATGTCTCCGTGCTGGTGCTCGGAGCGCTGCTGGTGGCTGGCTGCTACGGGTTCTCCGGCGGCGGCGGGCTGCCGAAGCAGTTGAAAACCGTGGCGATTGAGCCGTTTGATAATCAGACGGCCGTGCCGGAGCTGCAGCGCGAAGTGTTCGAACAGCTTCGCGCCGCCCTGCGTGATCGCCTCAATCTGCGCGAGGCGCCTGCCGCGCGCGCCGATGTGGTGGTGCGTGGTACGCTCGTCAAGTACGACGTCGATTTGCCGGCTGGTGTCAGCGCAGATGGTCG
Source organism: Gemmatimonadota bacterium (assembly GCA_947462095.1). GTDB lineage: Bacteria > Gemmatimonadota > Gemmatimonadetes > Gemmatimonadales > Gemmatimonadaceae > Gemmatimonas. The sequence goes on along the minus strand of CANHNQ010000067.1, from coordinate 3,524 downwards.
TCAGACCACCTCGACACGACGACGGCTGCTGATCGTGCTCGACGTCGAGATCATCGATCAGACCACCGGTCGCACCTTGCTTAAGAAGAGCGGACTCCAGCGCGAAGGGCAGTACGCCGAAGGCGGCGAAGCGTCCGGGCGCAAGAATGCGCTCGAAAGCCTGATCTCCGATCTCGTCGAAGGCGTGCAGTCGCAATGGTAAGCCGCCATAGTCCACGAATCCCGTCGTCAAAAGTCATGACGCGTGAGGCGGTCACCGCGTGGCGCCGCGGTGTTCCCGGAGCCGTGGTCTTCACCAATGGCGTGTTCGATCTGCTGCATCCCGGACATCTCGACGTGCTGCACCGGGCCAGGCGCGAGGGGGAGGCGCTGATCGTCGGCGTGAACAGTGATGCGTCGGTCAAGCGGCTCAAGGGCCCCGATCGGCCGATCCGCACGGCCGAGGAGCGCGCGATTGTGCTGGCGGGGCTCGAGGCGGTGGATGCCGTCGTGGTCTTCGACGAAGACACGCCATTCGACCTCGTGCGGGCCGTCGAGCCGGATGTCATTGTGAAGGGCGGCGATTACTCGCCGGATACGATCGTCGGCGCGGATCTCGTAACGGCACGCGGGGGACGCGTGGTGGTCATTCCGCTGGTCGACGGCCACTCTACTACTTCTACCATCGAGAAATTGCGTGGCTGACGCTGCTGTGAACGGCCTGGAGCTAACGAACGACGAACGCCCGCTGCTCTCCACGCGAGTGGGGCGCGCCAACGACGCCATGCGACCGACACGGCTTGAGCGTGGGGCGGTGCCCTATGCGGAAGGGTCCTGTCTGGTCTCCTTCGGCGAGACGCGCGTGTTGTGCGCCGCGTCGGTGGAAGCGGGTGTGCCCGGTTGGCGCCGCGGATCGGGCGAAGGCTGGGTGACCGCCGAGTACTCCATGCTCCCACGAGCGACCAAAACGCGGTCGTCGCGTGAGCGCCAGCAGATCGGTGGACGCACGCAGGAAATTCAGCGTCTGGTCGGTCGCAGTGTGCGGGCCATGCTCGATGATTTCCGCTTCGGCGAATTCACGGTCAAGGTGGACTGCGACGTCCTGCAGGCCGACGGCGGCACGCGTACCGCAGCGATTACCGGAGCATGCGTGGCCGTGCATGACGCCTTCACGTGGATGGTGCAGACCGGTCGCATTGCGGCATCGCCGGTGCGGCGCCGCGTGGCTGCCATCAGCATCGGCCTCGTGGACGACCAGCCGCGTCTCGACCTCGACTACGAAGAGGATGTCCGCGCGGGCGTGGACATGAATGTGGTCATGAGCAGCGAGGGGCGCTTCGTCGAGGTGCAAGGGACCGGTGAGCATGGCACCTTTGCCCGCGAACAACTCGATGCACTCTTGTCGATCGCAGTTCGCGGCATCGAGAGCCTCGATGCGATGCAGGCGAAGGTGTTGGGCGAGCCGTTCCCGCAACCGCGGTGAGTGCCGCAACCGCGTCGCGGCAGCACGGCGCTGCGGCGGTGACCGACGCACGCCTAGTGCTCGCCACGCGCAGCGCGGGAAAGGTGAAGGAACTCGTGCCGCTCATGGCCGCCGTCGGCATTCACGTTGTCACGCTGGCCGACCTCGGCGTCCCGGAGTCGCCGGAGGAAGACGCACTTGAGGTGTTTGACACCTTCGAAGGCAATGCGCTCGCCAAGGCACGCCACTTTGCCCGCGTCACCGGAACGATTGTGCTTGCTGATGACTCGGGCCTCGCGGTCGATGCGCTCGGTGGCCGTCCGGGCGTGCATAGCAAGCGCTGGTCGGGTCGAACCGATCTCGATGGGGCAGAACTCGATGCCGCAAACAACGCGTTCCTGCAGGATGCGCTTCGCGATGCAGCGCGCGACCACGTGTCCGTGACGGCGACCTCGCGTCGGGCGCGATATGTGTGCGCTGCGGCGTGTGCGTGGCGTGACGGCGCGGAGTGGCACGAGGCGGTGGTGCGCGGGGAAACCACGGGCCAGTTGCTGACCGTCGGTCGAGGCTCCGGCGGGTTCGGCTACGATCCGTACTTCCTGTCCGATGATCTTGGCGCGACGTTCGCTGAGGTTGGGCGAGACGCGAAGGCGCGCGTCAGCCATCGGGGGCGCGCCTTCGCCGCGTTGCTGCAGCAGTCCACCGTCCGCGCGCTCGTCGCGCGACTGGCGGCGAGCCAGTCGCGGGCGTGATGACCGGCGGCGTTGGCCGACCGCGTTGGCGAACGGCCTGCGCGCGTGTACGGTGGGTCGTCATGTGTGCAGGAAGTTGCAACGGATTTGCGAGCCCCCGTTGACCTCGGCGCACCAGCGGGATAACATACGCGGCCGCTGATCTGCGGGGCGTAGCGTAGCCCGGTATCGCGCCTGCTTTGGGAGCAGGAGGTCGCCGGTTCGAATCCGGCCGCCCCGATCTCGCAGTAGGATGTTGTTTGATGTGACGGATCCGCACTGGATCCATGTTCGGGACCCCGAGAGGGGGACCAGCGGTCGGGCAGGCGCCAGTAGCTCAGCTGGATAGAGCGGCAGCCTTCTAAGCTGTTGGTCGGGGGTTCGAGTCCCTCCTGGCGCGTCACGTCGGTGTTGTACGCGGCTGTCCGTACGAAACCGCACCCTTAGCTCAATGGTAGAGCAGCTGACTCTTAATCAGTAGGTTCTAGGTTCGAGTCCTAGAGGGTGCACTTTTGATGAGCCCGGTGTTACACTACCGGTGTAGGGTAGGGCGGAATGTCGCAGTCGTTCGATGCTACTTTCGAACGCGTTCCGAGGTTCGGCGCGGTAAGACTCTCTGAGTCTTTGCTGTCGTTGTCAGGCTGGTTGGTACTTGGTTTGTTGGTTGCTGGTGGTGTTGTCTGGCAGGCTCCATAGAGAGCCATGCGGCACACGCTCATCGTTGCATCGACTGAACACGAGTTCTCTTCTGGATACTGCCGGGTTGTCTGCCCGGACCTCCCCGATGCTAAAAAGCGTCGGTCTGCGGCGGCCGCGATTAGCGGCCGCTTTTTGTTGTTGGCCACTGACGATCACGCTGGTTCATTGGGGTGCGTGCATCGGCGACAGGTTTGGTCTCGGATGTGGGGGTTGCGGAATACGCAACGGCATCGCATACTTGCGACCCCGCAAACGAACGCGGTCATCTGATCGATGTTTGTTGCTGGAAGGAAGGCCGATCGTTTTCCTGGTGATGGCGCACGAAACAAGTGCGACTCGAGTGCGAAAACGGGGTTGACTTTTGACGGTTCGCTTTGTACTGTTAGAGGCTGCCACCTAAACCGTGGCGAAACAAAACAGAGTAACTGACGCAGCCGCAAGCGGTTGCGCTCACATAGCAGGGAAGTAGCACCGCTGTTTGACAATCGAAATTCGAGATCGATGGATGTGCGGGACGGTATCGATGACCTGCGGCTTCTTCAGGGCTGCAGCGAGATATCAAATCTGTTGATTAGTAAGTGATTCGGCGTTGGATCGACTTCGGTTGGTCGCGCTGATGAGCCACTCAAGATTCTACTTAGATTCTTATCTAT
>CANHNQ010000066.1 GCA_947462095.1 Gemmatimonadota bacterium | reverse complement strand
TTTGCCGCCGGTTCGCACGCCAAGGCCATCGCCGCGCAGCAGGCGGGCAAGTTCACCGCCGAAATCGTGCCGGTGGAGATCCCGGGCCGAAAGGGACCGACGATCATCTCGGTCGACGAAAGCCCGCGCGCCGATACCACCGAAGCCTCGCTGGCCGGCCTGCGTCCGGCGTTCCCGGGTAAGGGGGACAACAGCACTCTCACCGTCACCGCCGGTAATGCCTCGTCGCTGAATGATGGCGCGGCCGCGGTGGTCGTCACGTCGGAAGCGTACGCGCGTGAGCATGGTCTCACGATTCTGGCGCGCATCACCGCCTATGCCACGGGCGCCGGCGAGCCGCAGGATCTGTTCTTCGCGCCGATCACGGCGGTGAAGAATCTGATGGCGAAGGTCGGCACCACGATCGCCGACTACGACCTCATCGAAGCCAACGAAGCGTTCGCGTCGCAGGCGCTCGCCGATGGACTCGGTCTCTCGTGGGACGATGCCCGCGTGAACGTGAACGGCGGCGCGATTGCGCTGGGCCATCCGATCGGCGCCAGCGGAACGCGTGTGCTCGTTACGCTGCTGCATGCACTGGCCGATCGTGGCAAGAAGACCGGCATCGCGACGCTCTGTCTGGGCGGTGGCGATGCTGTCGCGTTGTCCGTGGAGCGCGTCGACTGATCAACGCCTCGTGACCAACGCCCTACGCGTTCCTTGGCGGCTCCTGAGCTTCGGCGTTGCCTGGGTGCTTGCGCAGGGGATTGCGGAATCGGTCCTCGGGCCGCTGTTCGGTCTGCTTTCCCGCAGCGTCGGGGAGTCGGTGCCGGTGTACCCGTGGAGTTCGTTGATCGGGGCGGCGGCGGCCTGCTACGTGGCGTTGCGCTTCGTCGACGACGTGCCGTGGTCGGTGATGGCGCTCGGCGACCAGGCGTGGCAGGGGCAGCGGATCGCCCGTGGGGCGCTGCTCGGGACCGCGGCCATTCTCGGCACCGCCGGCATCTTGTGGGCCGTCGGCGCGTTGCGCCTCGAGGCGATGCCGACCGGTGGCGTCGATGGCGCGGCGATCGTGCAGGACCGATGGGGCGGAACCGCCCTGCGGCTGCTGTGGCTGCTGGGTCCGGCGGCGTTGTGGGAAGAGTTGGTGTTTCGTGGCTATCTGTACGCCGTGGCCGAGGAGGCCGCGGGGCTTTGGGTGGCCCGGTTGAGTTCGAGTGTGGCGTTCGGGGCGGTGCACTTGATGAATCCGGGCGCGAACGTGCGCACCACGATGGTGGTGATGCTGGCCGGGCTCTGCCTCTGTCTGGTGCGCGAACGCACAGATAGTTTGCCGGCCGCGTGGAGCGCGCATCTGGCGTGGAATTGGGTGATGGCAGCGGTGTTGCACGTGCCGGTGAGTGGACTGCCGTTCGCCACACCGGGGTACCGGGCCATACCGAACGGATCGGAATGGATCAGTGGCGGTGCCTGGGGCCCCGAAGGCGGGCTCGTGGCGATGCTGGTGTTGGGGGGGGTGTTGGTCGTCGGATATCGTCACCGCAGTGCACTCACAGAGACCTAACTTTTCGGAGTTGAATCGATATGCAGGACGGGACGCAGAGCGGGTCGCACGGCGGCACGCAGGCCGCGTTGGATCGCACCGCGGTGGTTGGCGCAGGGCAGATGGGCAATGGCATCGCGCATGTGTTCGCAACCAGCGGACATGCCGTGACGTTGATCGACGTGAACGCCGAGGCGCTGGCGAAGGGTCGCGACACGATCGCCAAGAATCTCGACCGTCAGGTCAAGAAGGGCGCGATCGAGGCGAGCGCCGCCGACGCCGCCCTCGCGCGCATCGCGACCTCCACGTCGCTCGATGCCGTGTCCGACGCGGCGATCATCGTGGAAGCAGCCACCGAACGCACCGATCTCAAGTTCCGCATCTTCGAGGATCTCGATCGCCTGGCCCCGGCCGGCGCGATTCTCGCCAGCAACACGAGCTCTATTTCCATCACCGACATCGCCGCGCGCACCAAGCGCCCCGAACAGGTGATCGGCATGCACTTCATGAACCCGGTGCCCGTGATGCAGTTGGTGGAGGTCATTCGTGGCCTCGCCACCAGCGACGCCACCACCGAGACGGTCATGCGCCTCGCGAAGGGGCTCGGCAAGACGCCGGTGGAAGTGAACGATTTCCCGGGCTTCGTGGCGAATCGGATCCTGATGCCGATGATCAATGAGGCCATCTACTGCGTCATGGAGGGCGTGGGTACGCCCGACGCCATCGACACCGTGATGAAGCTCGGCATGAATCATCCCATGGGACCGCTCACGCTGGCCGACTTCATCGGCCTCGATACCTGCCTCGCGATTCTTGAAGTGCTGCACAACGGCCTCGGCGATCCGAAGTACCGTCCGTGCCCGCTGCTCCGGAAGTACGTCGCCGCCGGCTGGTACGGACGCAAGTCCGGGCGTGGCTTCTACCAGTACTGACCCGCCATGTCGCTCATTCAGCTCAACGAGACACAGCAGGAAATCCAGGCGATGGCGCGCGCGTACGCGCAGCGCGAACTCGTGGCCCTCGCGGGGGAGCGCGATCAGGAATCGCGCTTCGACCGCGTGATGGTCACGCAGATGGCGGAGCTCGGGTTTTTCGGCATGCTCACGCCGGAACGCTTCGACGGACTCGATCTCGACGCGCAGAGCTATCTGCTCGCGCTCGAAGAGATCGCCGTGGCCGATGCGTCGGCGGCGGTGCTGCTCAGCGTGCACAACTCGCTGCCCACGCAGATGATCCTCAACTTCGGTACCGAGGCGCAGCAGCAGCGCTTCCTGCCGCCGATGGCGCGTGGTGAGCTCCTCGGCGCGTTCGCGCTGTCGGAGCCGGAAGCCGGTTCCGATGCCGCCGCGTTGCGCTGTCAGGCCGTGCGCGATGGCGACGATTGGCTCCTCAGCGGCACAAAGGCGTGGGTGTCGCACGGGAGCGAAGCCGGCGTGATTCTCTGTATGGCGCGCACCGATTCGCCCGACGCCCGCAAGGGCAGCAAGGGCATCTCGACGTTCATCCTCACGCCCGATCTGCCCGGCTTCCATCTGGCCAAGAAGGAAAACAAGATGGGGCTGCGCGCGTCGCCGACGCTGCAGATCAATCTCGACAGTTGCCGCGTGCCGGGGGACCGGCTGCTCGGCGAGGAAGGGAAGGGCTTCATCTACGCCCTCGGGTCGCTTGATCACGGCCGGCTCGGCATCGCCGCGCAGGCCATCGGGATCGCGCGCGCCGCGCTCGAAGCCGCCGTGCGCTACGCCGGCGAACGCCAGCAGTTCAACAAGCCCATCGCCGAGTTCCAGGCAATCCAGTTCAAGCTCGCCGACATGGCGACGCGTATCACCGCCGCCCGCACGCTGCTGCATGCGGCCGCGGCGGCCAAGCAGCGCGGCGAGAAGATCACGCGCTTCAGCAGCATGGCGAAGCTCTTTGCCACGGAGACCGCCATGTGGGTCACGACGCAGGCCGTGCAGGTGTTCGGCGGCTACGGCTACGTGACCGACTACCCCGTCGAACGCTACTTCCGCGATGCAAAAGTGACTGAAATCTACGAAGGCACGTCGGAGATTCAGCGCATCGTGATCGCCCGCGACACACTGGCCGCGGCGGCTGCCAACGACGGATCTCTTCCAGACTGACCTTCCGGTTCCCATACATGCATTACTTCGAAAAGATCGCCGAGATGGGTCATGAGCAGGTCGTCTTCTGCCATGACAAGGCGTCCGGCTATCGCGGCATCATCGCGATTCACGACACCACGCTCGGCCCCGCGCTCGGCGGCTGCCGCTTCTGGAACTACGCGTCCGAGGAGGCCGCGATCGTCGACGCGCTGCGGCTCTCGCGCGGCATGACGTACAAGAATGCCGTGGCCGGTCTCAACCTCGGCGGCGGCAAGTCGGTCATCATCGGCGACAACAAGACGACCAACCGCGAAATGCTGTTCCGCGCGCACGGTCGCTTTGTGGATTCGCTCGGTGGTCGCTATGTGACGGCGGAAGACGTCGGCACGACGGTCGAGGACATGGACTTCGTGCACATGGAAACGAAGCACGTGACCGGCATCGGTTCCAAGTCGGGCGACCCGTCGAGCGTGACGGCGCATGGCGTGTTTCGCGCGATTCAGGCGTCGGCGTTCCAGACGTGGGGGAGCGACAGCCTCGAGGGGCGCACGATTGCCATTCAAGGGCTTGGCCATGTGGGCTACTACCTCGCCAAGGAGCTGCACGCAGCGGGCGCCAGGCTGCTCGTGACGGACATCGACGGCAGCCGGATCAAGCGCGTGGTCGACGAGATGGGCGCCACGGCGGTGGCCCTCGACGACATCTACGGCGCCAAGGCCGACATCTTCGCGCCCTGCGCGCTGGGGGGCATCCTGAACGACGACACGATCCCGCAGCTCAATGTCGAGATCGTGGCCGGTGCGGCCAACAATCAGCTGCTCGAAGACCGTCACGGTGACGCCCTCGAAGCGCGCGGCATCCTGTATGCGCCGGACTACGTCGCGAACGCCGGCGGCGTGATCAACGTGTACAGCGAGCTCACCGGCTGGAGCCGCGAGCGGGCGCTGCGCAAGGCCGACGAGATTTATCAGACCGTTCTGAGCGTCTTCCGGCTGGCCAAGGACACCGGCCTGCCGACCTACAAGGCCGCCGACCGGGTCGCGGAGCAGCGCATCCACGCCGTTCGCGGTATGATCAAAACGTGGCCGCAGTATCCCAACAAGGAATCCTGAGTCGTCAACGGAGCAATCTGACCATGGTGGATGTCGCACAGCCGGGGGAGCGTATCCCCATCGCGTCCGATCACGCCGGCTTCGAGTTGAAGGAGCGGCTGCGGCTCGCCCTCGCCGAGATGGGATACACGGTGGAAGACATCGGGACGCATAGCACCGCGAGCACCGATTATCCCGACTATGCGCATCCGCTGGCGCAGGAGGTGTCCGACGGGGAGGCCGCCCGCGGCGTCCTCCTGTGCGGCACGGGATTGGGGATGTCCTATGTGGCGAACCGCTATCCTGGCGTGCGCGCCGCCGTGGCGTGGAACCCTGAGGTGGCCGCGCTCGCTCGTAAACACAACGACGCGAACGTGCTGGTGTTGCCGGCGCGCTTTGTGTCGGACGAAGATGCCCTCGCCATTCTGGAGGCCTGGCTGACGACGCCGTTTGAAGGAGGGCGTCATCAGGGCCGCGTGGCGAAGATCGAACGGGACGACAGTGAGGCTGATGCCTCGGGGAGCACGACATGAGTGGTGGAGCCAGCGCGAACTGGTCGCAGTGGGATCGCTTGCCGCCGGGGGATGCCCTGTCGCAGGCGGATCCGGAGATCGCGCACCTGATCGACGAGGAAACGCAGCGGCAGAGCGATGGCCTCGAGCTCATCGCCAGCGAGAATTTCGTGTCGCCGGCGGTCATGGAAGCGGTCGGCTCGACGCTCACCAACAAGTACGCCGAAGGCTTGCCGGGGAAGCGCTATTACGGCGGCTGCGAAGTCGTGGACAAGGTCGAGCAGCTGGCGATCGACCGTCTCAAGCGGCTGTTCGGGGCCGATCACGCCAATGTGCAGCCGCACAGTGGTGCGTCGGCCAACGCCGCGGTGTTCCTCGCGTTTCTCAAGCCGGGCGACACGTTTCTCGGCATGGACCTCTCGCAGGGCGGTCACCTCACGCACGGCTCGCCGGTGAACTTCTCCGGGCTGCTGTACAACGCGGTGTCGTACGGCGTGACCGAAGACGGCATCATCGACTACGAGCAGATGCGGGCGCAGGCGCGTGCGCACAAGCCGAAGATGATCATCGCCGGCTACAGCGCGTACTCGCGCACCATCGACTGGCAGGCGTTCGCGGATGTGGCGAAAGAAGTCGGCGCGATCTTCATGGTCGACATGGCACACTTCGCCGGCCTCGCCGCGACGGGCGTCTACCCGTCGCCGGTGCCGTTCGCCGATGTGGTGACCAGCACGACGCACAAGACGCTGCGCGGTCCGCGCGGCGGCATCATTCTCTGCAAGGCCGAACATGCCAAGGCGATCGACAAGGCGATGTTCCCCGGCATGCAGGGCGGTCCGCTCGAGCATGTGATCGCCGGGAAGGCGGTGGCGTTCCACGAGGCGCTGCAGCCGTCGTTCACGGCGTACTGCCGTCAGGTGGTGGACAATGCGCAGGTGCTGGCCACGGCCATGACGGAGCGCGGATATCACATCGTGTCCGGCGGCACCGACAATCACCTGATGCTCGTGGATCTGCGCAGCAAGGGGCTGACCGGCAAGGTGGCCGAGAAGGTGCTCGACGAGGCCGGGATCACGGTGAACAAGAACACCGTGCCCAAGGAGACGCAGTCTCCATTCGTGACGAGCGGCATCCGTATCGGTACGCCGGCGGTGACCACGCGTGGCATGGGCGCGGACGCGATGCGCGAAATCGCCGCGCTGATCGACCGGGTGCTGTCGGCCCCGGAGGATCGGGATACGATCGCGGCCGTGAAGGCCGACGTGAAGGCGCTGGCCGACGCCTATCCGCTGTACCGGGCGGTGGCGCGGGTTTAAAGACCATCCTTGGCGCCGTGCGCAAGGAGTTGTCAGGTGGTGTCCGGGCCTCCAGTATTCGTGCACTGGAGGCCCGCTCCATTCCAGCCGATTCGCGTCGTGCATCCGTTGCACGCCTTGCCGGCCACGCGTCCAGGGCGCAGGTACGATACAGCCACGATCAGGAGCTGCAGCAGTGACCGAGTTGGCGTTCCGTGAAGGCATCATGGATCAGATCCGTCTGCGCGAGCAGCGGTTCGAAGAACGCGCATATCTGTTCGTGCTCGCGTCGCTCGAGCACTGTCAGACGCGTCTCACCGAACGTCGTCATATCACCGGTCCCGAGCTTGCGCACGCCTGCCGCGAGCTGGCGCTGCAACGCTTCGGCGTCATGGCGGGCCCGGTGCTCGAGCACTGGGGCCTCAAGGCTACGAGCGACATCGGCGACATCGTGTTCACGCTCGTGGACATGGGCTTGCTGATCAGCCAGCCGCAGGATTCGCGCGACGATTTCTTCGGGGTGTTCAATTTCGAGGATGCGTTCGGCCGCGAGTATCCCTGGAGCACCGCGCACGTCTAATCGACGGCGCGCGCACCGTATGACGCCCCGGTGAACGCCCTGCGCGTCACCACCGCCGCTGAAGCGGCGGTGCGAGACCGGGCGGCGATCGCCGGCGGCACGGCGTCGTTCACGTTGATGTTGCAGGCGGGCACCACGGCGGCCGCCGCCATCCTTCGCGACGAGGGCGCACGTCTCGCGCACGGCGTGGCCCTGTTCGCCGGCAGCGGCAACAACGGGGGCGACGCGTACATTGTCGCGGCCCAGTTGGCGCGGGCCGGCGTCGCGGTGCGGCTGCATGCGGCGGAACCACCGCGTACTCCCGATGCCGTACGCGCCATGCAGCTTGCGTCGTCGGCGCTCGTGTACGGCGCCCCACACGGCCACGAACGTGTGGTGGTTGATGGGCTGCTCGGCACCGGACACCGCGGCGCATTGCGTGAGCCGGTGCTGGCCGCCTGCCGGCGGGTGACCCTCGCCCGCGACGGCGGCGCCACGGTGATCGCGCTCGACGTCCCCACGGGACTCGATGCCTCCAGCGGCGATATCGCCGAGGGGAGTCCGGCGGCGCACACCACACTCTGCTTCGGCACGATCAAGCGTGGGCTGCTGCTCTCGCGCGGCCACGCCGGCCGGATCGTGCTGCTCGATATCGGGCTCGATGGCCACGCGGATCGCGATGACGGCGCCTGGCATCTGCCGACGGCCGATGCCGTCGCGCGATGGCTGCCGCCCATTGCCTGGGATGCGCACAAGGGCCGTCGCGGGCGCGTGGCGATTGTGGGCGGGCAGGAGGGGATGGCCGGTGCCGCGATGCTCGCGACACGCGCCGCGCTGGCCGCCGGTGCCGGGCTCGCGCACGCGATCGTCGATGGGCCAAGCGTCGCGGCGGTGCAGTGCACGGTGCCGCAGGCGCTGGCTGAACCGTGGCCCGTACGCGAGCCGGGGCTATCGCCGGATGCGCTGGACGAGCAGAGTACGCTCCATCGCTGCGATGCGCTGGCCATCGGCCCCGGGCTGGGACGGAGCGCGCGGTCGTCGCAGCTCCTCGAGCGCGTCATGCACGAACATGGTGATCGTCCGTTGCTGCTCGATGCCGATGCGCTCTGGCTGATCGCCGACGCCGCCAGCGCGCTCGGCACCGACGCCGCTGCGCTGCTGCGTCACTGGACCCGCCATGCGCGCGCCGTCGTGTGCACGCCGCATGCAGGCGAGTTCGCGCGCCTGCGCGGCACCGCCGCGCCCACCGAATGGGAGGCGCGTGCGGAGGCGTTGCGGGCGTTCGCCGTGCGCGGCGGCGTTACCATGCTCTTGAAAGGCACGCCCACCCTGATTGCCACGCCCGACGGCGGCCCGATCACCGTCGTGCCACATGGGACGCCGCTACTGGCGACCGGCGGCAGTGGTGATGTGCTGAGCGGCCTGATCGTCGCGCTGCTGGGGCAGGGACTCGCCCCGCTCGCGGCGGCGGTGTGCGGTGCCCTCGTGCACGGGCGCGCCGCGGAACTGGCGACCGCACAGCTGGGCGGCGTTCGCGGCGGCACACTCGAGCACGTATTCGCGGCGTTGCCGTCGGCGTGGCGCCTGCTTGAGCATCCGATCCCCAGTCCGCTCGGCGTACTCGCCGAGCTGCCGTCCCTCGCGTGACGGTGCATTCGCGTCGCGTGCCCGCCGTCCTCGCGGCGCTGTCGATTGGGGTCATCGCGCTGTCGTCGTGTGCGGTGAGCGGAGCCGGAGGCGGTACCGGTAGCGGCTCGTCGGGGGCACTCGGTGGATTCGGTCGGCGCGAGGAACGCCAGCGCATCGGCAGCTTCGGCACCGTGCAGGCGGTGGCCGTGTCGCGTCGCTATGTGTTTGCTGCGGGCAGCAGCGGGATCGCGATTTACGATCGCGTGATGAGCAGCTGGTTGCCGCCGCTCACACGTGACGATGGGCTGGCCGATCAACAGATCACGGTGCTCGCCGGCGATCCGGTGGAGGACGCGCTGTGGCTTGGCGTACCCGGCGGCGTGATCATGTATCGCCCGCTGACTGAACAGCTCCAGCGCACCATCGTGACCGGGGTGCCGGATGTCATCGCGTTCGATCGGGCCGGAACCGGCGACGCCATCGTGCGTGCCGGTGGCGAGTGGACGCGTGTCTCGCGCCTGGGCCTTGCCACGCCGATGGTGCGGCCACCGACGGCGAACACGCTGATCTTGCCACGCACCCTCACCGATCTGTACACGCAGTTCCCCACGTTACGCACGCAACCATCGCTGTTGCTGCGCAGTCAGCCGAGCGATCGTCCGCTGCGCAACGTGCAGATCATCAGTGGTGCGGCGTCGCCCGAACGGGTGAGCGAAGCCTGGATCGGCACGGCCGGCGACGGGCTGTTCCGGCTCGATCCGGCATTCATGCAGGCCACGCCGTTGCCGTACGGTCTCATGGAGCCCGGCGTCGGCGCGCTGGCACTGGCCGCCGATGGGGTGTGGGCGGCTGGTCTCGGCCAGTCGCTCGATCGCGGTGGCCTGTCGTTCGTGGCGGCCGATCTGCAGCGCTTTCGCTGGATCGACGGCACGATCGCCGTGCCCCTGGTCGGCGTGCGCGGACTCTCCATGGTCACGCGCGCCTCGCGGGCATGGCTCGGCACCGATCGTGGCCTCGTGCGCGTGCGCCTGGACGGCACGCAGGCGATACAAGGGTGGAGCGTGCTGGACGGCCTCCCCGACGAGCGCGTGCTGTCGGTTGCGACGCGTGACGATGGTGTGTGGGCGGGCACGGCCCGCGGTCTCGTGTACGTGAGCGACAGCAGCGACACCCGCAACGTGCGCACGCGTGGTGTGGGGGTGCGCCTGCTCGACAACCTGCCGGTGCATGCGCTCCAGTTCACCGGCGATACCCTGTGGATCGGCACGGACGCCGGGCTGATGGCCATCGCGTCGCCGAATGGCCGCGCGGGGGGCGAGGTGTCCCGTCCCGTGGGCAACGACCCCGCTCTGCGCCGCGCGGTGCGGGCGCTGGCATGGAGTGATACGGTGCTCCTCGCGGCGACCGACGATGCCGTCTTGCGTCTTGCGCCGCGCGGCGGGGTGGAACCCGTGCGCGTGGACCTCCTCGACGTGCGGCTGGTGGGGCGCGTGACCAAGGTGGCGATCGATGAGCGCACGATCTGGCTGGCCGGCACCGACGGGGTGGTGATCGTCTCGCGTCGCGACGGCGCCACGCGGGTGCTGCGCGTGCCGGGCGATCTGCCGGGGGCGGTGCTCGATCTCGCCGCCAGTCGCGACTACCTCTGGATCGGCACACCGCAGGGACTGATCCGCCTGCGTCGTCGCGGTGACGGCGGCTTGCCGTGAGCCTCGCACCGCGTCCACATCAGGCCATGCGGGACGGGGCCGAGTTCGACACGATCCGCGCGTTGATGGCGCGGTGGGGCGATCTCGCCGTGGATATCGGCGACGATGCCGCGGTGTTGGCGCCGCCGGTGGAGGGGACGCGCGTGGTCAGCGTGGATGCCTGCGTGGAAGACGTGCACTTCCGCCGCCCCTGGATCACGGCGCGCGAGGTGGGCGTGCGGGCGGCGGTGGCGGCGTTGAGCGATCTGGCGGCCATGGGGGCGCGCGCCGAGTACGTGCTGATCGCGTTTGTGATCCCCGAGGCGTGGCGAGAGCCCCTCGGCGACGTGGCCGACGGCATGGGTGCCGTGATCCGCGAGGCCGGCGCCCGCATTGTCGGCGGGAATCTCAGCCGGGGGGCGGTGTTCTCGATCACGACCACCGTGATCGGCAGCGCCCGCCGGGTGGTCCCACGTAGTGGCGCCTGCGTGGGTGATCTGGTGGTGGTGACCGGCCTGCTGGGCGGCCCAGGCGCGGCCACACAGGCCTGGGACGCCGGCGAGAGCCCCACGGCCTGGTCACGGGGGCGTTTCGCGGCGCCAGCCCCCCGCTGGGCCGAAGGGGAGGCGCTGGCGGCGGCCGGTGCCAGCGCGATGATCGATATCAGCGACGGCCTCGCCGGCGACGCCCGTCATCTGGCTGCGGCCAGCGGCGTGCACGTGGAGCTCGATGTCGCGCGGGTGCCGGCCGGCCCCGGCATCACGCCTGACATGGCGCTGCGGAGCGGGGAAGAGTACGAGTTGCTAGCCTGTCTCCCTGCCACTGCCTATGAGACCTTGGCCACGGGCTGGGCGACCGTGAGCGCGGTGCCGCTCACGGTGGGTGGGGTGGTGCGCGCCGGTCCTGAAGACGCGACCTCGGCACGCGCGACAGGCGCCCGCGGGTTCGATCATTTCGCGTCACGGAAAACCGTGCGTTGAATTCGCGTTCGGAGTGGGTGACCTTCCGATGATGCGCACCGCATTCACGGCGTTAGCCCTGTTGGTTGGAACGGTCTTGTTCGGCAGCATCACGCTGCTGGCCGAATTGCTGGGGCGTCCTCACGGCCCGAACAGCATTTACGCGAAGACGCCCCGGTGGTGGGCGTCGTGGCTGCTCGGGGCCGCCGGCGTCAAGGTAGTGGTGCACGGCGGGCACGAGTTGCCCGAGGGGGCGCCGCGGGTGTTCATGGCGAATCACGTGAGCTGGTTCGACATCCCATCGATGATCGCCGCGCTCCCGCATTACGGGTTCGTGGCGAAGCGCGAGCTCGAGAAGATTCCGTTCTTCGGTCCTGCTGCCCGTGCGGTGGGTGTGATCTACATCGACCGCGAGAACCGGAAGGCCGCCTTCAGCGCCTACGACGATGCGGCCACGAAGATCCGTGCCGGGCACCACGTGCTCGTGTATCCCGAAGGCACGCGCGGCTATACCTACGCCCTGCGCCCCTTCAAGAAGGGCCCGTTCGTGCTGGCCATCGGCTCCGGCGCCCCGATCGTGCCGGTGGTCGTGTACGGCACCATCGAGGTGAACCCGCGCACCGAATTCCGGGCGTCGCCGGGCACGGTGCACGTGCACTTGCTGGAGCCGATCCCCACCGAAGGGCTCACCTACGCCGACCGCGATACGCTCGCCGAGCGCGTCCGTCAGCGCATGGCCGACTGTTTACATGCACATTACGGTGTCGATCCGGCCATCGAGCCGCCGCGCCGTGCCGTACCCGCCGAGGCTGAGCAAGTCTCCGCGTAGTGCTCCTCCGTACGCCCTACTCCATACTTCCTACTTCGCTTTCATCATATGGCTTCCATCGTTTCCGTCAGCGCGCGCGAGATTCTCGACAGCCGCGGTAATCCCACAGTTGAAGTGGACGTGATTCTCGAAACGGGCAGCGCGGGGCGCGCGGCCGTACCGAGCGGCGCCAGCACCGGCGAACGTGAAGCGGTGGAACTGCGTGACGGCGATCCGGAGCGCTATGGCGGCAAGGGGGTGCTCACGGCCGTGAACAACGTGAACACCGAGATCAACGAAGCGCTCGAAGACATGGACGCAACCGATCAGATCGCGATCGACCGCGCGCTGATGGATCTCGACGGTACGGAGAACAAGGGCCGTCTGGGCGCGAACGCGCTGCTCGGCGTCTCGATGGCTGTGGCGCGCGCCGCCGCGCTCGAAGTCGGCTTGCCGTTGTATCGCTACCTCGGTGGCCCGATGGCGCGCACGTTGCCGGTGCCGATGATGAACATCCTGAACGGCGGCGCGCATGCGACCAATACGGTCGACTTCCAGGAGTTCATGATCGTGCCGGTCGGCGCCGAGTCGTTCAGCGATGGACTGCGCATGGGCACGCAGGTGTTCCACGCGCTCAAGAAGGTGCTCGTGGCGCGCAAGCTGGCGACGGGTGTGGGTGACGAAGGCGGCTTTGCGCCGAACCTCACGAGCGACGAAGAAGCGCTGACGGTGATCATCGAAGCGATTCAGGCCGCGGGCTTCCGTCCCGGGCATGACATCGCGCTCGCGCTCGACGTGGCGGCCAGTGAGATGTTCCAGGGTGGCCAGTACCACTTCAAGAAGAGCGGTGGCAAGTCGCTGAGCCCGCAGGCGCTCGCGGACAAGTACGCCGGCTGGTTGGAGAACTATCCGATCGTGTCGATCGAAGACGGCATGGCCGAGAACGATTGGGACGGCTGGAAGTACCTCACGGAGCTCGTGGGCGACCGTTGCCAGCTGGTGGGCGACGACCTCTTCTGCACGAACAGCGAAATCCTCGCGAAGGGTATCGAAGCCGAAGTGGCGAACGCGATCCTGGTGAAGGTGAATCAGATCGGTACGCTCACCGAAACGTTCGAAGCCATCGAGCTCGCGCGCGCGGCCGGTTACAACGCGATCATTTCGCACCGCAGCGGCGAAACCGAGGACACGTTCATCGCCGATCTGGCGGTGGCGACGCAGGCAGGACAGATCAAGACCGGCGCGCCGTCGCGCAGCGATCGTGTGGCGAAGTACAACCAGCTGCTGCGCATCGAAGAGCAGTTGGAAGGCTACGCGGAGTATCCGGGTGGCGCGCTGTTCGGCCTGTAATCACGCATGACGCCCCTGATGAAGCGTCTGGCCTGGGGCGCCGGTGCACTCGTCGTCCTCGTGTATGCCATCGAGGGCGGCGAATACGGCACCTCCGACCTGCTCACACAGCGTGACCGACACACCGCGCTGGCGCGTAACGTCGGCGTGCTCGAGGCCGATGTGGACTCGATGCGCGCCGAACTGAAAGCGGTAACGAGTGATCCTGTGCGCTTGGAGCGCATGGCGCGCGAAGAGTGGGGGATGGTACGCGGCGAGAAAGAGTTGTTGTACCGGATGCGAACGGATACAGCACGCGTACCGTAGCTCGTCCGTCGCGATTTGCCCGTTGTAAATGGTGTGTCGGGGTTGACTCTCGGTGTCGTCGCGCTAGGTTACCTCTTCTGACGCGGGGTGGAGCAGCCTGGTAGCTCGTCGGGCTCATAACCCGAAGGTCGCGGGTTCAAATCCCGCCCCCGCCATCTGCACTCGGCCGGTCCGCAAGGGCCGGCCGTTTGCGTCCCGTCACTCGCGTTTTGGGTTTGCGATCGAGTGGGGAATGTGAGAAGTTTCGTGAAGTGGGGCAGGGTAGCTCAGCCGGTTAGAGCGCACGACTCATAATCGTGAGGTCGAGAGTTCGAGTCTCTCTCCTGCTACTGAATCGACACCCGTCGATAACACAAAAGTCGCCGACTCGTGAGAGCCGGCGACTTTTGTGTGTGGGGACTGTTCAACGCCACTTCTGCTCTGCTTCTTACCCACCGCTGACGTGCTTCTTGCCGTTCTCCTTGCGCTGAACATCGGAGGGGTTGCCACGCAGCCCCCGGTGGCTCCGGCCGACTCGCTGGGCACGCTGCAGGGGCGCGTGCTGGACGCGTCCACGGCGGCTCCCGTCGGGTCGGCCACGGTGGTGCTGCGCGGCACGCGCCTCGGCACGGTAACCGGCGACGATGGCCGCTTCCTGCTTGGTAGTGTTCCAGTCGGCCGGGTGAGCATTATCGTGGGGCGTCTTGGCTATCGCGCCGATACGCTGTCGGTCACGATCCGCGGTGGGGATACCACCGCGCTTACGGTGTCGCTGCACCCCTCCACGGCGCAGCTGCGGGCGGTGAAGGTGGCCGCGGCCGCCACGGATCGCGATCAGTTCCGGCTCTCGGCCAGCCCCGGCGTGGTCAACGTGCGCGGAGAAACGCTCAAGCGCGTGCCGGTGATCGGGGAGCCCGACGTGTTGCGCGTGGTGCAGTTGCTCCCCGGCGTCGTGGCCACGAACGACTTCACCGCCGGTTATAACGTGCGCGGTGGCGAGAGCGATCAGAACCTGGTGCTCCTCGATGGCTTCCCCATCTACAATCCGTTTCACCTCGGCGGTCTGTTCGGCACGTTCATCGACGAAACCGTGGGCGAGTTCGAGCTGTTGCCCGGTGGGTTCCCCGCGCGCTACGGCTCGCGGTTGTCCAGTGTGTTGAGCGTGGTCCCGAAAACGGAAGAGCGCAGCGGCGTGCATGGCGCGGCATCGGTGTCGGTGTTGGCGAGTACGCTGTCGCTGGGCGGCACGGTGCGCGGCTCGACCAGCTGGAATGTGGCGGCGCGTCGCACATACGCCGACCGGTTCGTTTCGCTGCTGAGCGAACGGCAGTTGCCGTACTATTTCACGGATATGCAGGCGCACGTGCGTCATCGGTTGCGCAACGGTGGCGCGCTATCGGTGACGCTGTACGGCGGCAAGGATGTGCTGGATGCGTCGCTCGCGGCCTTCGGCGACTCCACACAGGCCGGCGGCGGACGGCTGCTGTTCGACTGGGGGAATACGTTGGTCGGCATGGCGTATACGCAGCCCCTCGGTGCGCGGTGGGGCGGCGACTCCACACGCATGATGCAGCGCGTGTCATGGACCGGCTTCGGGACCACCCTCGATCTGGGGTCCGGTTCGTTGCGCTTCGTGAACCGGCTGGGCGACTCGCGCGTGTGGGGGGAACTGTCGCGTTGGCGCGGTACGCACGAAACCCTGGTGGGCTACGAATGGTCAGGGCTTCGCACGCGCTACGACGTGGCCGCGGCGGCGGCCACGGATCCGATTCTGGCCGTCGGCCAACGGCCGTCGGCTGTTTCGGTGTACGTGGACCACACCGTACGCCGTCGGCGGGTGGTTGCACGCGCCGGCCTCCGCGGCGAGACGGTCACCGGCACGGGGTGGTCGGGATTGTCGCCGCGGCTCTCCCTCAAGTGGTTTGCGAATCCTAACCTGGCCCTGACCATCGCCGGTGGGGGCACCACGCAGTGGACGCCGGCGCTGCGCAATGAACAGGCGCCTGTGCGCATCTTCGATTTTTGGCTCACGGCCGATCGCACCACCCCCGTGGCCCGCGCGTGGCAAGGGAGCGTTGGCGCCGAGCAGTGGTTCGGGGGCGCGCGCTTCGTGCGCCTGGAAGGCTGGGCCAAGCGCTACCATCAGTTGCCGTCGTCCAACTTGTTCAACGACCCCGATGTCCTGGGAGACGAGTTCATCGTGACCACGGGGCAATCCTACGGCGCAGATCTGTTGCTGCGACAGCTCGAGAGCCAACGGGTGTCGGGATGGATTGCGTATTCGTTCGCCGTGAACTGGCGCGACGGGGCCACCGGACGGTTCGCGCCGGTGCAGGATCGTCGGCACAATCTCAACGTGGTCACGTCGTATCGTCGCGGTGGTGCCTGGAGCTACGGTGTGCGGCTCGGACTCGGCACGGGCACGCCGTTTACCGACGTGGTCGGTCAGCTCGTGCGACGGCGCTACGATCCGATTTCGAACAGCTTCGGCACCGGCAATCTGGACGTGCCGCGCGAGCCCATCGGGGGCGTGCGCAACGGTGCGCGCTTCCCGCTCTTTCAGCGCCTCGACGTGAGCGTGACGCGCACGAAGCCGGGCCGGAGAACGTGGGCGCCGTACCTGTCGATCGTGAATGCGTACAACGCGCGGAACGTGTTCACCTACTTCTTCAACTACAGCGATAATCCGCCCACGCGGACGGCCATCTCGCAGTTTCCCTTCATTCCGACGGCCGGCGTGAGCGTCTCATGGTGACCCGCGCGCGATGGTTGCGTGCCGGCCTGCGTTGGGTTGGCGGTCTGCTGTCGGCGGTCGTGTTGGCGGCGTGTGAGTCGACGCCGGTGGAGGTGGCATCACCTGCCGCGGCGATCGTGGTGCATGCGGTGTTGAATCCGGATGCGCCGGAGCAAGTGGTGCTGGTCGAATCGTCGCTGACCGGGCGCGTGGACATCAATGACGGCCTCAAGTTCGACCCCCTCGATCCGATCCGCACGGCGGGCGGTTCACCGATCTCGGGCGCCGATGTGCGGTTGCTGCCCGACGGTGACAGCGTTGGGGTGCGGGCTACCGAAACACTGGTGCGTACGCGCGGCACCGGCCGCTACGTGGTCCCGCGGGTCGCGCTCGCGATCCAGCCCGGGCGCCGATATCGGCTGCGCGTGCGCACGGTGGATGGTCGCGACGCCACGGGCGAAACGTTGGTGCCGGGGGCACCGCCCGGATGGACCGTCGGCGCCGGTGCGACGCCGCTGCCGGTGGTCCTGGATCGCAGCCGCGACACGTTGCAGCTGCGGTGGAGCGCCGTGCGCGACGCGCGCACGTACGCCATACGCATCGAAACGCCGTACGGACCGTGGGCGCTCTTTGCCGACTCGACCCAGTTCACGTTGTCGGGGGGGCTGCGCAACTTCTTCGCCCCGGGATTGCCGTCGGTGTGGTTTCCGGGGTTTGTGCAAACCGCGAGCGTGCTGGCGGTCGATGCAAATTTTTACGACTACAACCGCTCGGGGAACGATCCGTTCGGCGGGACGGGGCTGATCAGCAGTGTGCGTGGTGGACTTGGTGTCTTTGGCAGTGTGCTCAACATGCTGCGCCGAGAGGTCACGGTTACCGAGCGCACGCGCTTCCCGTTGGACGCGCGCTGGCGCGGCGTCACCGCCGCTGGTGCCACTGCGGAGATGGACCTGTGGGTCGATGTGGAGGGGGCGACGGTGAGTTCGGTGAGCGGGCGCGAGGTCACGGCGCTGCGGCGCTATCTGCTCGGCACGCTCCGCGGCGAGAGTCTGCGACTGGTGACCCTCACGGCAGGGTCCAGCGCGGATACCGTGTCGGTGTTCACGGCGCGGCTGGCGGGAGACTCGCTGGTGGGCAGCTACGACGGCCGCTTCGCGACGACTGGGGCTCGGGTGTTCCGACGGATCGCGAGATAGCGAGCGGGCGCGGGTCGAGCGCTCGCGCCCAGCGCTGACGCTCGCCACATTGGACGGGATCCCTGCCGTCCTACCTCTGCCGCTCCGTTCATGCGTCTCGCACTTGCAGGCCTCATTCTGGCCGCTACGGCCAGTCTGCTTTCGGCCCAACGCCCGACTGCCGCATCGTCCGCCGCCCGGGCGCCCGGCCTCGACACCGCCTTGATCAAGGTGCCCTCGTGGCGCTTCGTGGGCCCCGACGGCAATCGCGTGATCGCGGTGGCGGGCGTGCCTGGTGAGTACAAGACGTACTACGCCGGCGCGGCCAGCGGCGGGCTGTTCAAGAGCACGAACGGCGGGATTCGCTGGACGCCGATCACCGACTCGCTGCGCGCCGCCAGTGTGAGCGCCATCGCTGTGGCGCCGAGCGATCCGAATGTGGTGTGGTTCGGCACCGGCGAGACGTTTCTGCGCAGTAACGTGTCGATCGGGGACGGCATTTATCGGTCGACCGACGCGGGGCAACACTGGACCCGTATGGGCCTCGAGAACACCGGACGGATTGGGCGCGTGCTCATACATCCGACCAACGCCGAGGTCGTGTACGCCGCCGCGCAGGGGCACGGATATGGCCCGCAGTCCGATCGTGGCCTGTGGCGCACGATGGACGGCGGCACGACCTGGAAGAAGGTGCTCTTCGTGAATGACAGCACGGGCATCATCGATGTGGTCATGGACCCCACGAATCCGCGCGTGCTGTTTGCCGCCAGTTGGCAGCAGTACATCGTGCCGTGGGACAAACACTCCGGTGGGAACGGCAGCGGCATCTGGATGTCTCGCGATGGCGGCGACAGCTGGGTGCGGCTGGGTGCCAGCGCTGACGGTCAGGGGTGGGGCCGGGGGCTGCCGAGGATCGGCACGATGGGCAAGATCGGACTCGGTGTGTCGCGCAGCGATCCGCAGCGTGTGTACGCGCTCATCGAAATGAAGGAGCCGGCGTTCTATCGCTCCGACGATGGCGGGAAGTCGTGGCGTTCGGTGAATCGCGATCATGACTTGTTGGAGCGGCCCCAGTAC
>CANHNQ010000065.1 GCA_947462095.1 Gemmatimonadota bacterium | reverse complement strand
TCGGATCGTTGCGAACGGGTGCAAGGACTGGCTGAAGAACATTCGGCGCACGCACCTGAGCTACGACGAAGACGACCAGCCCTCCACCTTCGCGAGTCCCGATGACGACCTTGACCGCACCGAACTGCGGCAAGACCTCGACGCCGCCCTCGCGCAGTTGGCCCCGTCCCTTCGGGAGGCCTTCATCATGAAACATGTTGAAGGACGCTCCTATGAAGAGATGGCGGATCTCTTGGGGACAACCGTTGGAGCACTGAAGATGCGCGTGCATCGGGCACGCGAGGCCCTTCAGACTCTGCTCGAGGAGAAATACGACTGATGCTCGACCGACATGAAGGGCACGACGACCGGAACCTCGGTCAGGCTTTGCCGCAACGCGACGCGGCGCCGGTTGCGGATCGCCCGGCGGCAGATCGCGAAGTGCCGCTTCCCGGTCTGGCAGCGGCCGACAACGGGCCAGCACTGGTGATCCAGCAGTGGCTCGATGGCGAAACCAGCGAAGCCGAAGCGCGTCGCGCCGACGCCAAGCAGGTCGACTTGTGGAAGATGATCTCGGCGGAAACCGATCAGCGTCGTCGGATGACGACGCCCTCGTACCTCGCCGCGAACATCATGGCCGCCATCCCCGAGGCACGCACGGAAACCAAGACGGCCACCGCCACCGCGACGTCGACCAGCGCCACGGTCCAACCCCGGTCCGGCCTGCCAATCACGGTGGTCCTGATGCTCGGCGGCGGGTTGGTCGCGATCGGCATCGTCATCGGCAAGATGCTCTGAGCGCAGGGCGCGGACCGCACGATCGTAAACTGCCAACTGCTTAGGTCGCAGGGGGGAGAGTTTCAGGGAGGAGGAAGCAGTCACTGCTTCCTCCTCCCTTTTTATCTCCGTCCTGCCTCCTAAGCCGTTGGCAGTTCGCCGGCCTACATGTGTATCGCTCTTCCCAGCGCCGCCAGCGCCGCTTCCTTTACGGTCTCACTGAGCGTCGGGTGCGAGTGCACCGTAATGCCGATGTCTTCGGCGCTGCCGCGGTATTCCATGGCCAGCACCACTTCGCTGAGCAGGTCGGCCACGTTCGGGCCGATCATGTGGCAACCGAGAATCTCGTCGGTGTCCTTGTCGACGACGAACTTCACGAAGCCCTGCGTCTCGCCCATCGTGCGCGCCTTGCCGTTCGCGCTGAACGGGAACTTGCCCACGCGGTAGGCGCGGCCGCTGGCCTTCACTTCCTGCTCCGTGAGTCCCACCGTGGCGAGTTCCGGCCACGTATAGACGATGCCGGGGATGGTGCGGTGGTGCATGTGTACCGGCTTCCCCGCGATCACTTCGGCCGCGATCACGCCTTCTTCTTCGGCCTTGTGCGCGAGCAGCTTGCCACCGCACACGTCGCCGATGGCGTACACGCCGGGCAGGTTGGTCTTCTGCTGATCGTCCACCAGAATCTCGCCGCGCGTGCCCATCGCGAGCCCCAGCGCGGCCGGGTCGATCCCGCCGATGGCCGACTTGCGCCCCACCGACACCAGCACGTAATCGGCGTCGAGGTGTGAGGCCACGCCGTCCTTCTCCACGTGCACGCGCACGCCATCGCTGTGCACATCGGCGCCGGTCACCTTGGTGCCGGTATGGATCTCGAGCCCCTGCTTGCGGAAGATCTTGTCGGCTTCCTTCACCAGCTCATCATCGTTGCCGGTGAGAATCGTGGGCAGGAACTCGACGACCGTGACCTTGGCACCGAGGCGGCGCCATACCGAGCCAAGCTCGAGGCCGATCACACCGCCGCCCACGACCACCAGATGCTTCGGTACCTCCGGAATCGACAGCGCGCCCACGTTCGACAGCACACGCTGCTCGTCGAACTTCAAGAACGGCAGCTGCACCGGCACGGAGCCCGTGGCGATGATCACCGACGTGCCCTGCCAGTGCGAGATCGTGCCGTCGGCCGCTTTCACTTCGACCACGTTGCCGGGCTGCAGCGTGCCGTAGCCCTTGGCCCACGTGATCTTGTTCTTCTTGAACAGGAACTCGACGCCCTTGGTGTTCTGGGCCACGACGTCGGTTTTGCGGGCCATCATCGTAGGCAGGTCGATCGACGCGCCGTCGACCTTGATGCCATGTTCGGCCGCGTGGAGGCGCAGCCACTCGTAGTGCTCGGAGCTCTGCAGGAGTGCCTTCGAGGGAATGCACCCTACGTTCACGCACGTGCCACCCAGCGTCTTGTCGAATTCGACGCAGGTAACGGAGAGGCCGAGCTGTGCCGCACGAATCGAGGCGACATAGCCGCCGGGGCCGCCGCCAAGCACCACGACGTCGGCAGTTTGAAGAGTCGGGGAGGTCATGCCGGAAAACTAATTCCGCGTGAATCTTTTGTGGGATCTTCACGGCGACGAGCGGGCACTCCCCTCGCCTCGTCGTCACTAGGCGCTAGCGTTCAGCGCACCATGGATCTCGTCGCTCATCTCGGCGCCCGACGCGTGCTCGGTGTTGCCTCCGTCTCGCTCCTGCTCGGTTGGCCGGCACCGCTGCGCGCCCAGGCGGTGTCGACGGACAGCAGCCGGTCGATCGCCATCGGCGCCTTCGTCGATGCCGCCTATGCGTTCGACGTCAATCGTCCGGCCATGCGAGATCGGGCGTATACGACGCAGCCGGCGCGGCACAACGAGTTCAATGTGAATCTGGCGTTCGTGGAGGCCACGATGGCCCGCCGTCGCGTGCGGGGGCGGCTCGCGCTGCAGGCCGGGACGTCGGTGCAGGCGAACTACGCCGCCGAGCCGCGTCAGGGCACGGTGAGTGGCGACGCACTCTCCCGAATGCTGCAGGAAGCGTACGCCGGCTATCAGCTCGCCCCAACGCTCTGGATCGATGCCGGCGTGTTCTACTCGCACATCGGCATGGAAACGTGGGTGAGTCGCGACAATCCGACCTACACCCGATCGTTCGTGGCCGATTTCTCGCCGTACTACTCATCCGGGGTGCGAGCCACGTGGCAGGTCTCCCCTGCGGTGACGGCACGCGTCGATGTGGTGAACGGCTGGCAGAATATCTCCGAGAATAACGACGACAAGAGCCTCGGCCTCCGGGTCGACGTCGCGGCGAACGCGACCACGACCCTGTCCTGGTACGGGTACGCCGGCAACGAGCCGGGAGGCCGGCTGAGACTGTTCAACGGCGTCGGTGTGCTGTCACGGCTGTCCGATCGCGCGGAGGTGCTCGCACAGGTCGATGTGGGTCGGCAGCAAGATCATGACAGCCTCACGGCGGCACCGCAGTCGTCCGGATGGTATGGTGCCACGCTGATCGGTCGCTACTGGGTGCGCCCCTCGCTGGCGGTCGTCGCGCGCGCGGAACGCTTCGCGGATGGCGATCAGATCGTGGTGCGCACTGCCGGCCCGCTGCCGTTTCGTGCCAATTCCGCGTCGATCGGCATCGACGTACGCCCGGAGGCCCGTGTGCTCTGGCGGACGGAAGCGCGCGGCTACGCGGCCGATGCCACCGTCTTTCCCAATGGGGGCCGCACCCCGGCCCCATCGAGGCGCAGTGGCGTCGTGGTGACGTCACTGGCGCTCAGCTTCTGACGGCGAGGACACGTCGTGCCCGGCGATGTTACCGAATCCTCGCCCGCGCGTCTTCCTAGCAGAATGGCACGCGATTCGCGTAGCTGATCACTCAATTGACGCACACTCACTGGCCGCGACTCCAATCCTCGCATTGAAACGCGCGCTGGTGAACCCCGACGTCCCGGCGGAAACGCTTAGGGGCGTCGTGGTGCTTCCATGACTGCGAAGTAGGGAGTACGGAGTAGGGGGTAGGGAGTCAGCTGACTCTCTACCCCCTACTCCGTACTCCCTACCCCTTACTTCGCCTTTAGAGCAGCATTGCCGCCGGATCTTCCATCAGTTCCTTGAAGCGCACCAGGAACAGCACCGCCTGCTGGCCGTCGATCATGCGATGGTCGTACGACAAGGCGATGTACATCATGGGACGGATCTCGACCTTGCCGTTGATCGCAACCGGACGATCCTGCGTCTTGTGCAGCCCGAGGATGCCGACCTGCGGGTAGTTAATGATCGGCGTCGAGAGCAATGAGCCGAACACGCCGCCGTTGGTGATCGTGAACGACCCACCGGTGAGGTCATCCATCGACAGCTTGCCGTCGCGCGCGCGCTTGGCCAAGGCCCCGATGTCCTTGCCGATCTGCACGATGCTCTTCTTGTCCGCGTCCTTCACGTTCGGCACCACGAGACCGGCATCGCTGGCCACCGCGATGCCCATGTTCACGTAGTGCTTGTACACGATCGTCTCGCCGTCGATCTGCGCATTGACCGCCGGATAGGCCTCCAGCGCGAGACAAGCGGCCTTCACGAAGAAGGGCATGTAGGACAGCTTGACGCCCTGCTCCTTCTCCACGCGATCCTTGAGACGTTCACGGAGGGCCGTGATGGCCGTCATGTCGATCTCGTTGAACGTCGTCAGGTGCGCCGTCTGATGCTGTGACAGCAGCAGGTTCTCGGCGATCCGCTTGCGGCGTGTCGTCATCTTCTCGCGCGTTTCGCGCGTACCCGACGGTGCCACCGCGGCGGCCGGAGCGGCTGGAGCGGCCGGGGCCGCCTTGGCAGGCGCCGCGATCGCGGCCACCACGTCGGGCTTCGACACCACGCCACCGCGACCGGTGCCGGCGACGCTGGCAGTATCGATGCCGGCTTCCGTGGCGAGACGTGCCGCGGCCGGCGACACCTTCACGTCAGCCGTCGCGGCGGCGGCCGGGGCTGTAACCGCGGCCGGTGATGCCACCGGGGCCGCCACGGTCGGGGCTGCCGCGGCCGGGGCCGCTCCCGCACCCGCCGAGATCTCCCCCAACTCGTCGCCGACATTGACGACGTCACCTTCGCCCTTATGTCGCTTCGTCAGGACGCCGGCTTCGAGCGCCGGGACCTCGACCGTGATCTTGTCGGTCTCGAGTTCGACAAGCGTATCGCCGGCGGCGACGCGGTCGCCCTCGTTCTTGAGCCAGCGGGAGATGGTCGCCTCGACGATGGATTCGCCGAGCGGTGGAACCTTGATGGACGACATGTGGCGTGACGGTCGTGGTGAACAGTCGAGGGGAGTATCCCCACCAATATAGACTTCGGACGGCACCGACAGGGGGGGGCGGCGTCGGCGATGTTCTGCACTCCCGTTTCCGGGCCGGGCCAGGGAGATTCCACGCAGCCATCCACCCTTTCCCAATCGGTCATGACCATGCGTGCCCTGACGATCGACGCCCACGGTGGCCTCGATCAGCTTCGCGTCCGCGACGACATGCCTTTGCCGACGCTCGAGGGCCCTGACAGCGTGCGCGTGCGGATCAAGGCGGCCGCCATCAACCGGCTCGACCTGTGGGTGCTCGGCGGGATCCCGGGTGTCACGATTCAGCCGGGCTGGGTGCTGGGTTCCGACGGCGCCGGCATCATCGATGCCGTCGGTGACGCGGTCCGGGGCCTCGCCCCGGGGGATCATGTCATCCTCAACCCCGGCCTCGTAGACCGGCGCTGTGGCTGCGAGTACTGCCGCGACGGCGATCAGCCGCTCTGCCTCACGTACGGCATCATGGGCGAGCATCGGCACGGCACCATCGCCGATTACGTGGTCGTGCCGGCGGACAATGTGCGCGTCATTCCTGACACGATCCCGTTCGAGACGGCGGCGGCGTTTCCGCTCGCCACGCTGACGGCCTGGCGCATGATCGTGACCCGGGCCCAGGTGCAACCCAGCGACCATGTGCTGATCTGGGGGATCGGCGGCGGCGTGGCGCTGGCCGCCCTGCAGATCGTCAAGCACATCGGCGCCACGGCGTGGGTGACCTCGGGCACCCCCGACAAGCTGGCGCGGGCGCAGGTGCTCGGCGCCGATCATCTCCTCGACCACCGCCACCCCGACCTCGGGCGCGAGGTCCGTACCCGGACCGCCAAGCGCGGCGTCGATGTGGTGATCGACTCGGTCGGTGAAGCCACGTGGTCGCAGTCGCTCGTGGCGCTGGGGAAGCGGGGACGCCTCGTGACCTGCGGCGGGACCAGCGGGCCGTTCGTGCAGCTCGATGTGCGCCGGATGTTCTGGAATCAGTGGACCCTGATGGGCTCCACCATGGGAAACGACGCCGAGTTCGACGCGATCACGGCGCTGTTCCGGGAGGGGGAGCTGATGCCACCGGTCGACTCGGTCTGGCCGATCGAGGAGTCCGCCAACGCCTTCGCCCGGTTGTCCTCCGGCGCACAGTTCGGCAAAGTCGTCATCCGCCTGTGACCGAGACGGCGCGCTTCACCTCGGCCGAAGAGCAGGCGATGCGTGAGACCGTGCAGCGCGGGGAGCTCCCCCTCTGCCCCCGCTGCTCAGTCCGCATGACGCAACGGCCCCTCGGTGGCGGCTCGTTCGGGCTTGGCTATCACCGGCAGCGCGAGTGGCTCCTCTGTCCCCAGTGCCGCCGCAGCGTCATTTTTGACGTGAAGCGGGGAACCCGGCTCTAAGGCGAACGCCCCTCCGTCGTGACGGCGGGTTCGCTACTTTGCAGCAGGTTCGCAGGCACCCCCTCTCCATTCGACTTTGTTACAGCAACAATTCCCCGACTCGCTGCAGCTCGCGACCGTCGCGACGCAGACCGATTCGGGTCAGGCCCCAATGATCTCCACGTTCACAGAACGTCTCGAACACAGCTTCGCGCTGCTCGGCGAATTCGTGCCGGCGTTGTTCGGCGCGCTCGTCATTCTCTTCGCCGGGTATCTCGTGGCGAAGGTGATGGAGAAGGCTGCCGCGCGATTACTGCGTCGCATGCACTTCAATCAGCTGCTCGAGCGTGGCGGCGTCATGCAAGCCGTCGAGCGATCGGGCTCACACCTCAATCCCGCGAAGGTCATCGCCAACCTGCTGTTCTGGTGTGTGATGTTCGCGGTGCTGCTCGTGGCGGCAAATGCGATCGGCCTCGAATCGCTCGCCAACGTGTTCTCCGAACTCGTGAGCTACATCCCGAGTGTGATTGCGGCGATCGTGATCATCATTCTCGGCATCGTGCTCGGCGGGTTCGTTGGTGGCCTCATCATGGCGTCGGCGGGCGGCCTGCACGGCGGTCCGTGGCTGGCGCGAACGGGTCGTGCGGGCGTGATCGTGCTCGCGGTCTTCATGGCGCTGCAGGAGCTTGGCATCGCCACCGATATCGTCACGACGGCCTTCGCCATTCTGTTCGGTGCCGTCGCGCTGGCGCTGGCGCTCTCGTTCGGCCTGGGCAATCGTGAGCTTGCCGGCGAAGTCACGCGCGAGTGGTATCAGCGGTATCAGGAGGAGCGTCGCGCGATCGACGCCGAAGCGGCGGCGGACGAAGCAGAAGAGCTGGCCGAGGAAAAGTCGGACGATGACACCGCCGAGATCCCTCTGCCGGAGTCGCTGGCCACAGCCGATGCGCGGCGGGCCGACGGGCCTTCGCGCTAATGACGTGGGCGGGGCGGCTGCTGGGCGGGCTCCTGCTGGTGCCGCTGGCCGCTGCCGGCGCGCAGCGAAGCGCGCCGCGTAGCGCACCGCCTCCCGTACCGCGTACCGCGCAGGGGACGGCGGCGGTGACGGCCGCCCCCGACCGCGACGCGGTCGCCGTGGCGGCGCTTGCGGCGGAAGCACGCGAGTACGCGCAGCGCGTGACCCGGTGGCGTCGCGCGTATCTGGCCCGTGCGTCGTGGGCCGACCTTGGTGATCGGTGCAACCCCGGCGCCTTGCGGGTGTTCACGCAGGACACGACCCCGGCGTTGCAGAGCGCGTTGCAGGCGATGGTCGAGGGCATGGAGCGGACCATCGTGCTGCAGGGAGCCGGTCGGTCGTTGGCGACCCCGGAGGCCCGGGCGCTGCTGCGCGTGGTGGTTGGCTGGGAAGCAGGCATCGACCGTCCGCGTTGGGACGAGGACGGGACCGGTGTGCATCGCGCGGTGGCCGCCGGACTCACCGGCGAGGTGCCGGACCCGACCAAGCCGGGATGTCTGCCGTCGCCGGTCATGGGGGACACCGTGACGTTCGTGGTGCCCGGCTTTTCCGACATGGACTTCCCGAAGGCGCCGCGTCCTCGGGTGAAGGCCTACTTCGGGCCGGAGGGGCAGCAGCGGGCCCGCGACGACTTCTTCACGGCGGTGGGGTCGAAGCATCCCGACGCCGATCTGTCGTACGTCGTGGTGGCGCCGATGGTGATCTGGCAGGACTACGCGGTGGTCGGGGTGCAGCGTCCGCGGGAGCGCGGTGGCATC
This sequence comes from Gemmatimonadota bacterium, assembly GCA_947462095.1. GTDB lineage: Bacteria > Gemmatimonadota > Gemmatimonadetes > Gemmatimonadales > Gemmatimonadaceae > Gemmatimonas. Next base: position 10,747 of record CANHNQ010000065.1, on the reverse strand, counting down.
GCGGTCGGCACGGCAAGCAACGGCGGGGCCGCGTATCTGCTGCGTCGGGTCGCGGGCGAGTGGCGGCTGCTGTCGATCGTGCGCAGCTGGGGCTCCTGACCGCGGTATGTTTCTAAGTCATTGAAGTGCAGTAGTTTACGGCAGCCTCGGCGCGTTGTTTTTACGCCTCGGGTCGTGTACATTTAATGGCTGTCGATCACAGTTTCGGATCACGTCTCTCCTGCCCGACGTCACATGACTGCACCGAACGCCCGCGAACGCATCCTGCCGCGCCTCATCGATGAGGAAGTCAAGGAATCGTTCATCAACTATTCCATGAGCGTCATCGTATCGCGTGCACTGCCTGACGTGCGCGATGGCCTCAAGCCTGTCCATCGCCGGGTGTTGTACGCGATGAACGAGCTCGGACTGTTGCCGGGACGTCCGTTCAAGAAGTCGGCGACGGTGGTGGGCGACGTGCTCGGCAAGTATCACCCGCACGGTGACAGCAGCGTGTACGATGCGCTCGTGCGCATGGTGCAGACGTTCTCGTTGCGCTATCCGCTGGTTGACGGCCAGGGCAACTTCGGCTCGATGGACGGCGACAACGCGGCCGCCTACCGATACACCGAAGCGCGCCTCACGCGCATGTCGGTCGAAATGCTCGAGGACATCGACAAGAACACCGTCGACTTCGCGCCGAACTTCGACGACCGTCTGGAAGAGCCGCGGGTGCTGCCCTCGGGCGTGCCGAATCTGCTGGTGAACGGCTCGTCGGGTATCGCCGTGGGCATGGCGACGAACATTCCGCCGCACAACCTCCGCGAAGTCGTCACCGCCGTGATCGCGATGATCGACAACCCCGACCTCGAAGGCGCCGCGCTGCGCGCCTTCGTGCGCGGCCCCGACTTCCCGACCGGCGGCTACATCTACGGACGCGCCGGCATCGCCGATTATCAGGACACGGGCCGCGGTCGCATCGTGATGCGCGCGAAGGCCGTGATCGAAGAAAAGGAATCGAGCGGCCGCTCCCAGATCGTCGTCACTGAAGTGCCCTATCAGGTGAACAAGGCGAAGCTCGTGATCGACATCGCCGAACTGGTGCGTGACCAGAAGCTCACCGGTATCAGTGCGCTCCGCGACGAATCCGATCGCGACGGTATCCGCGTGGTCATCGAACTGAAGCGCGATGCGATCCCGCGCGTGGTGCTCAACCAGCTGTACAAGCACACGGCCATGCAGAGCACGTTCGGCGTGATCATGCTGGCCCTCGTCCCCGACCTGAATACGCGTCAGCTCGTGCCGAAGGTGCTCACGTTGCGGCAGTGCCTCGGTCACTACATCGAGCACCGCCACGAAGTGATCGTGCGGCGCACGCAGTTCGACCTCGACAAGGCGCTCGAGCGCGAGCACATCCTCGAAGGACTCAAGATCGCCGTCGACAACATCGACGAAGTGATCCGCATGATCCGCGCGGCCGAGGACACGCCGACGGCCAGCCTGCAGCTGCAGGCCCGGTTCGGTCTCTCCGAGCGGCAGGCGGAAGCGATCCTCAACATGCGCCTGGCGAAGCTCACCGGCCTCGAGCGCGACAAGCTCGAGGAAGAGCTCGCCGAAGTGCGCACGTTCATTCTCGAGATGCGTGGCATCCTTGAGTCGCGTCCGCGCCGCATGGAGATCATGAAGGGCGAGCTCCTGAAGCTGATGGAGACCTACGGCGACGAACGGCGCACGGAAATCGTCAGCGACGAAGGCGAGTTCTCGATCGAAGATCTGATCGCCGAGGAGGAGATGGTCGTCACCATCTCGCACAACGGCTACATCAAGCGCACGCCGCTGTCGCTGTACAACCGGCAGGGGCGTGGCGGCCGCGGCAAGTCCAGCGCGGATCTCAAGGAAAACGACTTCATCGAGCGCTTCTACGTGGCGAGCACGCACACGTACATGCTCATTTTCACCGATGACGGCCGTTGCTTCTGGCTCAAGGTGCACGAACTGCCGCAGGCGGGGCGCAATACGCGCGGCAAGCCGATCGTCAATCTCATCAACGTCACACCCGACACGCGGATCCGCGCGATCGTGCTCACGCGTGAATTCAGCGACACCGAGTTCCTGTTGTTCTGCACGCGCAACGGCACGGTCAAGAAGACGGCGCTGTCGCAGTACAGCAATCCGCGGTCGAACGGCATCAAGGCCATCAAGGTCGAGGAAGGCGACGAGCTGATGGACGTGCAGGTGACGTCGGGCAGCAACGACGTCGTGCTCGCCACGCGCCACGGTCTCTCGGTGCGCTTCCACGAGAGCGATGTGCGCGAGATGGGCCGCGATACCACCGGCGTGAAGGGCATCGAGCTGCGCCCGGGCGACCAGCTCGTGGGCATGGTGGTCATCAAGCGCGAGGCGACGCTGCTTGTCGTGACCGAAAAGGGTCTCGGCAAGTGCAGCGAAGTGAGCGAGTACCGCGTGCAGAAGCGCGGTGGCAAGGGCATTCTCACGCTCAACCGCACCGCCAGGACCGGCGACGTGGTGGCGCTGATGGAAGTCGTGCAGGAAGACGAACTGATGCTGATGACCCGTCAGGGTGTCGCCATCCGCTCGCGGGTCAGCGAAATCCGCGTCGCGGGACGTGCAACGCAGGGCGTGAAGCTGGTGGCTCTGGACGAGAACGACAACGTGCAAGCCGTCGCCCGCGTCATTCCCGACGACAAGGACGACGCGGACGGCGTGGACGGAGCCGAAGGGGAGGCGCCGGCCGGCGAACTGGGACTCGACAGCGGCGGCGACGCGTGATCACGAGCGCCGGCTGATGCCGTCCGCCCGGATTCTCGTCGCGGACGACGACGTGGCCGTGCTCGAATCCGTCACCTGGCTGTTGCAGGAGAACGGATACGAAGTGATTCCCGCCAATGGCGGGATGACCTGTCTCGAACAGCTCGCGAAGCGTACCCCCGATCTGCTGCTCCTCGACATCCTGATGCCGGATGCCGATGGATGTCAGTTGCTCGAGCGGATCAAGAGCGAAGAGCGCTGGCGCGACTTGCCGGTGCTCATGCTGTCCGCGCAGCCGCCCGAGGAAGCCTCGGTTCGCTCGTTGGGACTGGGCGCGGCGGATTTCATTCGCAAGCCGTATCGCCCACGGGAGTTGCTGGCGCGCGTGCAGGCGCAGCTGCGCTCGGGTGCGATGCTCCGCTCCACCCGCCTCGCGCTCGCCCGCAGCGAAGAGGCGCTGGTGCGGGCGCAGCAGGATGCCGACAGCCGTCGCAAGCTCGTCGACATCCTGCACGAAGTGACCGGCGATCTGTCCGTGACCGAACTCTTCCACTTGCTCGTGCGCCGCGCCGCGCGCGCGCTCGGCGTGTCCCGCTGCTCGGTCGTGCTGGCGCGCCCGGGCGATGCGCACGCCGTGGTGGTTGCGGCCTTCGAGAATCCCGGGCTCCAGCAGCTGAATGTCCAGCTCGATCGCTACCCGGAACTGAAGGCGGCCCTCGACTCGGGACAGCCGGTGCTCGTGGAGGACCTCGACACGCATCCGCTGTACGACGGGATCCGGCCGCTGTGGGGCCTCGAAGGCATCGAGGTACCGATCCGCTCCGTGATTGCCCTGCCGTTCACCATCGACCGTGGACAGTACGGCGTGTTTCTCGTGCGCCGCACCCGCGACCAGGACCCATTCGGCCCGCACGACCTCGAATTCGCACAAGCCGTGATCACCGCGGCCGTCGCGGTGATTCAGCGCGCGCAGATGGTCGAGAGTACCATGGCCGACAACGCCCGGCTCGAACAGCTCGCGCAGACCGATCCCCTCACGCAGTTGCTGAACCGTCGGGCGCTCACTGAGCGTATCACGGCGGAGATGGAGCGCGCGCTGCGCTACGACTCCACGCTGGCCCTCCTGATGATCGACCTCGATCACTTCAAGGGGGTCAACGATACCTACGGACATCTGGTCGGCGACGACGTACTGCGTGACGTCGGCCAACTGCTGCTCGATACCATCCGGGGCAGCGACATCGTGGCACGCTACGGCGGTGAAGAGTTCCTGGTGCTGCTCCCCGAAACGGACGACGTGGGTGCGGTTTCGTTTGCCGAGCGGATCCGTGAGGTGGTTCAGGATTACGCGTTCGCCCGCGGTGGTGCGCACCCGCCGCTGAAGATCACGGCCAGTATCGGTGTCGCGGTGTTCCCCGCGGCGCGCATCGAGAATGTCGAAGACCTGTTCTCCCGCGCGGATGCGGCGCTGTATCGCGCGAAGGCGGACGGCCGTAATCGCGTGCGCCAGTAGGCGCGCGAGGCACACCCTCCGCGCGACACGCCTAGTGCCGCGCGTTCCGGTGTTCGATCATCGCACACCGGTTCTGCACCACGTCGATGCCGGCCTTCGCCAGCGTCTCGGCCAGTTCGACGTCCTGAATGCCGAGCTGCATCCACACCGCGCGCGGCCTGGCGGCGAGAATCTCCGCGCCATGCTGCCCCACGTCGCCGGATCGGCGGAAGAGCAGCACCAGATCGATGGGTCGCGTCACACTGCTCAGCGATCGGTGCACCGTCGCATGGAGAATCTCGGTGACGTCCGGGTAGTAGACGGGTACCGGGATGATCTCGTAGCCCGCGGCCTGCAGGTACTCGGGTACGTAGAAAGCCGGCCCGCCCACGTGCTCCGGCTTGATGCCGATGACTGCGATGCGATGCACCGACGAAAGCATCTTTGCCAGTTGTGACGGGTGCTCCAGCAGGTGTAAATGCCATTCCTCCGCCGGACGCGTTAGCTTGTCCTCCATACGACCGTTCTCCTCGCTGCAATTGCTGGAGCCATCCATATGCGAATGCTCGTTCTCGGCGCGGGGCTACAAGGCACCGCGTGCACGTTTGATTTGCTGAAAACTGCCTCGGTGACGCAGGTCCTGCTCGCCGATGTGCGTGTCGGCACGCTTCCGGCCTTCCTCGCGCCGTTTGCCGGCGCACGCCTTGAATCGATCGCGCTCGATGTCCGGGATGCCGATGCAGTCCGCGCCGTGTTTGCCCGCTGCGACGCGGTCATGAGCGCCATCCCGTACTACTTCAATGCGCCACTTGCCGCCCTGGCCGTCGAAATGGGTGTGCACTTCGCCGACCTCGGTGGCAACACGGAAATCGTCCAAGCGCAGCGGCAGCTCGACGCGGCGGCGAAAGCCAAGGGGGTCAGCGTGATTCCGGACACCGGGCTCGCGCCCGGGATGGTCAACGTGATCGCGCAGCACGGGATTGACCAGTTCGATACCGTCGAGAGCGTCAAGCTGTACGTCGGCGGATTGCCGCAGGCACCGGAGCCGCCTCTCGGGTACCAGATCGCCTACTCCATCGAAGGCATGGTGGACTACTACACGACCGAGTCCCTGGTGGTGCGCAACGGGCAGCCGGCGCACGTGACCGCCCTCTCCGAACTCGAATCCGTGCGATTCGACGATCCGGTGGGTGAGCTCGAAGCGTTCCACACGGCGGGTGGTCTGTCCACGATGGTGTACCGGTACGCCGGCATCATTCCAACCATGGAATACAAGACGATGCGCTATCCGGGGCACGCGCGCATCATGGGCGCCATCCGCGACCTTGGCTTGCTCGGCAATGACGCCGTGGACGTGAAGGGACAGCAGGTCGTGCCACGCGACGTCTTCGTGCGCGTGGCTGGTGAGCAGCTGCGCACAGGCAAGCCGGATCTCGTCGCCTTGCGCGTGGTGGTGCGCGGCACGAAAGACGGCGTCACCGCCACGCGGTCGTGGGAAGTGCTCGATCGATACGATGCGGAGCACGGCATCTCCGCCATGATGCGTACCACGGGCTACACGCTGTCGATTACCGGCCAGTTGCAGGCCAGTGGTGCCATCGCTGCCGGTGTACACACCCCTGACGAGTGCATCCCGTCGGCGCGCTATTTTGCGTTGCTCGCCGAGCGCGGCGTGATCGTGACCGAATTGCCGGCCGTGGCCTGAGCACGTCGACGCTTACGTTCTGAATTCACCAATCAACCCGCGGACGCGAAGCGACGCGGTCTGCAGCAGTTCTGCCGTGGCGGACACTTCCTGCGCCGAGGCGGATGTCTGTTCGGTGCTTGCCGCCACTTGTTCGGCGGCGGCTGCGTGCCCCTCCGCGGTGTCACGCGAGCTGGTGAGTGATTTTTGAACCGCACTCAGCGACTGGCGATTGGCGTTGACCGCCGTCGACACGCGCAAGGCCGCGCCTTCCACTTGGACCACCGCGTGTTCGATCCGGGAGAGCGCCTCGCCCACCCCTTCGGCGACCGTTTCGACGTCCTTGAGGCGGGTAGCGCCCGATTCGACGGCGCTCGATGCACTGGCGATGCGCGCCCGGATGCGCTTCACGTTGTCCGTCACTTCGTTCGCGGCATTCGCACTCTGCTCGGCCAGCGCGCGCACTTCCTGTGCCACCACGGCGAACCCTCGACCGGCGGTGCCGGCACGCGCCGCCTCGATGGCGGCGTTCAGGGCGAGCAGATTGGTTTGCGTCGCGATCTCCGAGATGACGCTCACGAAGTCGTCGATCACGCTGGTCGCGTCCTTCAGCGACACCATTTCGGTGCGCGAGGCGGTGACCACTTCGCGCGCACCGAGCAGCGTGTCGATGGCCAGCTGCACTTGATCACGCGTGCTGTTGGTGGTGGTGCGGATCTCACGCCCGACGCGGTCGGTGTCTTCGGCGGCTTCACCGATGGTGGCGCCCGCCTCCGCGAGTTCTTTCACGGTGAGGCTGGCATTGTTGAGCGCGCGGAGCTGCACCGTGGCACCGTGCGAGATGTCCATCACCGCGGTGGTCACGTGCTGCGACGAGGCGGCTGCTGACGAGGCCGACGCACTGAGCTCGCCGGCGGCGAGTGTGACTTGATCGGCCTCCTCCTGCACCCGGGACAGCAGCCGGCGGAGCCGCTCGCGAGCCTGCTGCATGGCTTCGATCAGCTCTGCATACTCGCGGGCGATGCCAGAGCGACGAAGGTCGACGTCGGGATCGCGCAGATCACCGGCGCCGATGGCCATCATCTCGTCGCGCAGCCGGACGAGCGGATCGGTCACGGCGCGTGCAGTCGAGAGGCCGAAAAACGCCGCCACCCCGAAGGCGGACGCGATCACCACGGCCAGCAGGAACTCGGCGCGCCAGAGGCCATCGCGCATGCGATCCATGGAGTCTTCGGCGCCGGCCCGTGCGGCGCGACGCAGCGCCTGCAGTTCCCGCTCGATCGCCAGCATGTCGCGGCTGGTCTGCTGCAACACGCGCTGCGCGTTTGCTTCGTTGCCGGCGACCTGCCAGGCGTGGGTCACGGCAATCCGGACTTCCAGCGCCGCCTGCAGCGTCCCGATCGCCTCGAGCCGCTGACGTTCGTCGGCCTGCAGCATCCCCTCGTCGAGCGCGTCATGCCGGAGCTTCTCGGCTTCCGCCACGAGCCGCAGGTATTCCGCTTCGTCCCGGGGCGACCGGCTGGTGAGATAGCGCAACCCAGCCACCAGTTCGCGCAACACCGTGGTGGTGGCGCGTTCGGTGAACTCAGAACGGTCCGCCAGCGCGCGAACGGTGGCATCGGCGTCGGCATTGCTGCGCTTGAGGCCGTACCACCCCACCAGGCCGGCCAGCAGGAGCAAGCTGATCGACGCCCCGAAGCCGGCGATCAGGCGGACGCGAATGGTGGTGAGACGGATGGCGGCCATCAGCGGGCTCCCCCATCCGGCACGGCAGCACTGTCGGCGGCGGAGTCGGCGGCGGCACGCACCCGGTCGACGCGCACGATCATGATGCGGCGTCCCTTGATATCGTGGTTGCCTTCGAACGCGATGCGTCCCGTCACGCCCTCGACCGAGGGCGCGCTATTCCCGAGCTGTTCCAGCGCGCGACGCAGCGAGGCCCGCGTGCGAGCGCCGCTGATGATTGTGCGTCCGATGACGATCGCGGCCTCATACGACAGCGCCGCGTACATATCAGGGTCCTGCGTGAAGCGTTCGCGATAGCGTGCGAGGAACCAGAGCGCTTCGGGGCCTGCGGCGCGATCGGGGCGGAAGAAGGCCACATACCGCGAGCCGATCGCCTCCGCGTGCTGACTGATCTGCTCGGCGGCGTCACCACCAATGAACGGTGCCGTGACGCCGTGCGCTTTCAGGGCGCGAAGAAAGGTCAGCGCATCGGCGGCGTCGCCGGGGAAGAGCACGACATCGGGGCGCACGGTCGCGAGCAGCTGCGCGTAGGCGTCCCATTCGGTGACGTCGGTGAGGTACGGCACGCGGGCGACGACGGATGCGCCGCTGCGCGTGAAGGTGCGGGCGAAGGTGGACGACCAGTCGCGGCCGTAGGAGTCGTTCCGGTAGATGATCGCGGCGCGTGTGGCGCCAAGTGAATCGATGGTCCATTGGGCGGTGACGCGAGCGGCCTCGCTATCGCTTGGTGCGACCCGGAAGAACCAGGGGCTTCGGCCACTGAGCTGCGGCGACGAGGCCGTCGGTGAGATGGCGACGACGCCATTCGCACCGGCGTGCTCCACGTCGGCATAAATCGGGATCGCCTCGAGGGCCTGACCGCTTTCCGGGTGTCCCACTACGGCGATGACCTCGGGGTCGGCGCTCAGCTGCTGTGCCACCTGAATGGCGCCGGTAGCGCCGAGCGTCGGGGGGCGACTGCGAAACCGCAGCGAGGACGTCGCGTTGAGCCGCTCGACAGCCAAGTCGACGCCCCGCAGGACACCGTCGTACCCTGGGCTGCCGGGAGTGGCGCCCACGCCGATCAGCACGGCGCCCTCCCCGCCGGCCTTGGGGGCATCGGAGGCACGGCAGCCGGCGAGCAGGATGGCAAACGGCAACGCCAGGAGGGCGGTGCCGGGCACGGTGGCACATCGGTTCAGGGTCACGCCCAGTGGACGATCTGGAGCCCGATGCGGAAACGGTGCCGAGGTTACGGCGGCCACGGTGCGGGCCGACGTCGCGCGGGCATCCCCGTGCGGTCGTCCGGCCCCTCCAGTTCGGACTCGACTAGGACTGAAAAACCTTCAAAAACCACGAAAGACAGTTATGTGGCTCAAGGAAAACCAACGAAGTGTCGACACGATGCTCTGATTTGCTTGCGGCAGCCGGAAACGTCGGTTTAGCTTCGCAGTGCTGTCTTACGAACGGCCCTCGGTGTCTGCGCGCGACCGCGCGTCATACGGGGGTTCCCACTCTCTCAGGAACCGGCATGGTTGGCACGTTCCGCCCGCGGCGGATGGCATCCGTCGCGCTGCTGGGCGCTCTGGCCCTAGGGCTCGCAGCGTGCGGCGGCGAGTATCCGAATTCGACGTTCAACCCGAACTCGGAATACAACGCAGCGATCGACGCACTTTGGGACAAGCTGCTCTTCTGGGGCACGCTCGTTTTTATCGGCGTCGAAGCCGCTCTCGTCTACACCATTTTCAAGTTCCGGCGTCGTCCTGACGGCGGCGTCCCGAAGCAGGTCCACGGCAATACGGCGCTCGAGATCACGTGGACGGCCATTCCTGCCGTCATCTTGATCTTCATCGCGATTCCGACGGTGCGCACGATCTTCAAGACGCAGGCCAAGGCGACCCCCGAGGCGCTGCAGGTCGAGGTGATCGGGCACCAGTGGTGGTGGGAGTTCCGCTACCCGCAGTACGGCATCACGACGGCGAACGAGCTCTATTTGCCGAACGGCCGCACGGTGAATTTCCAGCTCAAGACCATCGACGTGTTGCACTCCTTCTGGATTCCCCAGATGGGCGGCAAGCGCGACTTGATCTCGAATCGCACCAACTACCTCTGGTTTACGCCGAACAAGGACCTCCCGTCGTCGGCGTGGAACGGCTTCTGCGCCGAGTTCTGCGGCCCGTCGCACGCGAATATGAAGTTCCGCGTGTACACGGTCACGTCGGACGAGTTCGCGCAGTGGACGGCGCACCAGAAGCAGCCGGCGATCTTCCCGGCGGTGGCGCTGGCGCCGGCCACGGCGGCTCCTGCCGTCGCGCCCGTCCCGTCAGGCACGGGCAGTACGCCCATGTTGCAGGTGGCGGCGACGTCGGCGATGGCCGACACCACCGCGCCCGCGGCACCGGTGCCGGTGTGGGTCTTCCCGAAGGACAAGCTGGAGAAGGAGTTCGCGTACACGATTCCGCAGACGCCGATCACGAACCAGATCAGCTTTGACGAAGCGCTGATTGGCACGGGTGATGCGGAGCGTGGCCGTCAAACCTACGGCAAGTCCAGCTGCATCGGCTGTCACGCGATCGCCGGTACGCCGTTCAACATGGCGGCGGTCGGCCCGAACCTCACCCATGTGGGGTCGCGCTACACGATTGCCGGTGGCCTCTATCCGAACGACGCGAAGCATCTGTCGTACTGGATCAAGAGCGCCCCGCACATGAAGCCCGGTTCGATCATGCCCTCGCTGGGTAAGGGTGTGACGGATCCGAAAACCAAGATGGTGGTCAACGTCGGCGGTCTGACCGACGCGGAGGTCGCGGACATCGTCGCGTACCTCCAGGCCCTGAAGTAAGTCACCGTCACCGCTGACCAACGACACCGATGGCAACCATCGCTGCCGCGCCCCCGTACACCGAAGTCAAGCCCGTGCCGTCGACCACCGGCATCTGGTCTTGGCTTACCACGGTGGACCACAAGCGCATCGGGGCGCTTTATCTGATCACCGGCCTGTTCTTCTTCGTGTTCGGCGGCCTCGAGGCCGCCGTGCTCCGTGCCCAGCTGGCGACGCCGAATGGAAAGCTCATTTCGGCCGAGATGTACAACCAGCT
>CANHNQ010000064.1 GCA_947462095.1 Gemmatimonadota bacterium | reverse complement strand
GTCGAGGCTCCCGCACGGCCACGTCCCGACACCCAGGAACTCCGCGGTCAGCGCGTCCTCGTGGTCGACGATCACGACGGCTCGCGCCAGATGCTCGCGAGTCTGCTCGGGGTCTGGGGCGCGCACGTGACCGAAGCGTCATCGGGCCGCCACGCGCTGGAGTTACTCGAATCGGCCGCGGCCGATCCGGCGCGTGCGTACAACATTGTACTGCTCGACTGGCAAGTCCCAGAACCCGACGGGGTGCAACTGGCGCGCCGGATCGCGGAACTGGGCGCACGTTCGCCGCAGTCGGCGGTCCCGCGCGTCATCATGATGAGCGGCCATGATCGGGAGCGTTTGCTGCATGCATTGGACGGCGTCCCGACCGACGCCATCCTCCGCAAACCGGTCACGGCGTCACGCCTGCTCGAGACGCTGATCGGCGACCAGCACAGCGCGGCCAGTACACCGTCCCCGAGGGACCCGCTGCGGGATATTTACCAACGGGCCACGTCCATTCACGGGGCCCGCGTGCTCGTCGTGGAAGATGTCCTCGCGAACCAGATCGTGGCGCGCGACATGCTCGAACGGATGGGGCTGCGGGTCACGGTCGCAGACAGCGGCAAGGGCGCGCTGTCGCTCATCGAACGCGAGCGATTCGACGTCGTCTTGATGGATGTGCAGATGGAGGGGATGGACGGATTCGAAGCGACCCGACGGATCCGGATGCTCAAGGCGGCTCGTGATCTTCCGATTCTGGCGATCACGGCGGCGGTGCTCGACGAGGATCGTCGCGACGCGGATGCGGCCGGCATGAACGGCGTGATCGCAAAGCCGATTGATCCTCACGTCTTGCTCGATACGCTGATGCAGTGCCTGAACCACTCGGTAAGTCGCCCGATCGGCTCGCCCCACGCGCTGGTTGCGCCGGACGATGCGGTACTGCCGCTGATCGATGGAATTGACCCTGACGATGTCCGCAGCCGATTCGGTGAGAATGTGCCCTTGTTCCGCCGACTGCTGTTGCAGGCCGCCGACGAGAGCACGGCGCTGATGGCCTCCGCGCGCGCGTCCTTTGATCGCGGCGATCTGGCGACAACGGCTCGCCACCTGCACGGGCTGCGCGGGCTCCTCGGGAACATCGGTGCGCGAGCACTTCACACGCACGCCACCCTGGCGGAAACGATGATGCGCGCGAGCACGAGCGAACACGCCATCGCGACGCTCACGCAACTCGAAACCGCCCTGAGCAGACTCGTGAACACCATTCGCACCGCTCTGGCCGGCCCGGAGCCTGCCACCACCCGACCGCACGACGCGACGGTTGGCCGGTCCCTTGATCGTGAGTCGCGGCAACGGCTCCTCACGCAGCTGGAGGCGCATGATGTCACCGCCTTCGACCTGTTCGACGAGCTCGCCCCGTCGCTCCAATCGGTCATGGACGCAGAGGCGTACGCGCGACTGCGACTCGCCCTCGATCATGTCGAGTTCGCGACCGCAGCGGAAATCGTGCGGCGCATCGAGACGGCCCCATGACGGCGGAAGATTTGCGAGGGGAGCCTCGCATCCTGATCGTCGACGACGATGCCGTGTCCGTGCGTCTGCTCGCGCACATGCTGACCGGATTGGCCCGGATTCAGGTCACGACGAAGGCGTCGGAGGCGCTGGCCTTGGTGCAATCCGGCCAACCCGACCTCGTGTTGCTCGACATCGAGATGCCCGAGCTTGACGGCTTTGCCCTCTGCGAGCAGATCCGGCAGCAACCGGGCGGGGAACAGAGCTTGGTGCTCTTCGTCACCAGCCATGGCGAGGAGGCGCTGGAAGTGCGTGCGCTGGCCGCGGGCGCCATCGACTTCATCCACAAACCCGTGCGTCGAGAAATCGTGCGCTCGCGCGTCAGCAATTATCTCGCCCTGAAACGAAAGACGGACGAGCTGATGCGGCTGAGTATGGAGGACGGACTGACCGGCGTGGCGAACCGACGCGCGTTCGACCACGTCGTGGAACAGGAGTACACGCGTGCCTCGCGCACTGGCGAATCGCTCGCATTGCTGATCTGCGACGTGGACCATTTCAAGGCGTACAACGATTCATACGGGCATGTCGCCGGGGATGCCTGCCTCCGCGAGATCGCGGCGATCCTGCGCGCGCGCGCGCGCCGCGCGGGTAATGTGGTGGCACGCTACGGCGGCGAGGAGTTTGCGGTCATCATGCCGCGCTGCTCCCTCGCGGAAGCGCAGGCCATCAGCACGTCCATTCTCGAAGGTGTCCGTGAGAACCAGATCGCACACGCCGGCTCCCATACGGCGTCCTGCGTCACCGTGAGCATCGGGGTGAACGTCATCGTGCCATCGGAGCGGTCAGCGGCAGATCGTCAGCCAGCGGGGGCTCCGGATGGGCGGACTCCAAGAACGGACGTGCTCACCTTCATCCAGCTGGCTGACGACGCGCTGTACCGCGCAAAACAGGCGGGGCGCAACCGGATGGAGTCGCACGGATAGCACGGCGCGGTGATGGGCTGCACCGCGTCACCGTTCAGTTGCGCGATGGGCCGCCGGGACGCTACGTCTACCATCTCTGCATCGCTCGGCCGTCACGTGGCCTCATACTATCCCGGGAGAATTACCAGTGCGAGTCGGCCAAAATGGGCTCCCCACGAGTCTCATGATCGGAACGGTATTCACGCTGCTGTCCAGTGTCACCGCCTGCGCTCGCGACGAGGCGCCGGTGCCCAAGACGGAAGTCGCAGTCGTTGCTGCCGCCGAGCCGGTCCTGGACGGCGCCGACCAACTCACGCATGGCCGGTACCTGGTGGAGACCGTAGCGGGCTGCGGTAATTGCCACACGCCGCGCCTGCCGGATGGCTCGCTGGACCCGAGCAAGACGTTCTCCGGCGCGTTTGTGATCAAGGAGCCGGTGTTCGAGGCCTATGCCTCCAACATCACCCCAGACATGGAAACCGGCATCGGCTCGTGGTCGGAAAACGACATCGTGCATGCCATCCGCAATGGTCAACGCCCCGACGGCACGTACCTGGGCCCACCGATGTCATTCGGCTGGTACCGCGGCATGTCCGATACCGACGTGCGTGCCATTGCGGCGTACATCAAGGCAGTGCCGGCGGTGCGGAACGTGGTGCCGAAGAGCACGTATCAATTTCCGCTTACCGGGTACGGTCCGCCGGTCACCCACGTGCCGGACATGCCGAAAACCGATCAGGTCAAGTACGGCGAGTACCTGGCGGGCCCGATCGGCCACTGCATGGACTGCCATACCACGTACGTCGCGGGCAAGATCGATATGCAACAGCTCGGCCGCGGCGGCAACGTGTACACGAACCCGTTCCACCTTGAAGTGATCGCAGCGTCGGCGAATATCACGTCGGATACAACAGTCGGCCTCGGGAACTGGACCGACGACGAGATCAAGCGGGCCATCACCACGGGCGTGAGCCGTAACGGCCGCGTACTGGCGAAGATCATGCCGTTCGCATTGTACGCGAAGATGGAACCGAGCGACGTGAACGCGCTCGTCGCGTACCTACGCACGCTGCCACCGTTGAGCGCGGCGAACGCGCCGGCGGCGAAGCCGTAACGCTGGCGCACCGGCGGCGAATCGGGACCGACACGACATCGACGGCGTGTCGGCCCTAGGGCCTCGCGGCCTGCCACCCCGCCGTAAGCTGCCCGTGCAGCTGTGCGACGAGTGACGCCAGATCGTCGTTGGGCGCGAGATTGACGCGGCACTCCGGATCATTCGTCATGTCGTACAGCTCGCGCGCTTTCACCTGGCGCGTCGTGCGGTCCACCCACTCGTTGTAGCGGTACCGATCGGTGCGCATTGAGTACCCCATGATGTTGTCGGGGCGCGGGTACTGACTGAACGCCGCCGACTTCCACCGTCGCGTCGGATCGACCATCAGCGGCACGAGGCTCGTACCTTCCAGCCCCTCGACCGGCGGAAGCCCGCACAGCTCCGCCAGCGTCGGGTACAGATCGACCGACTCGGCGAGCGCCCGCGTCCGTGAACCCGCGGCGTAGTCCGGATCGGCAATGATCAGCGGCACGTGCGTGTCCGGCTCGAAATTCGTGTGCTTACTCCACATCCCGTGCTCACCAAGCTTCACGCCGTGATCGGACCAGAGCACGATGATCGTGTCTTTACGGAGATCGAGTCGATCCAGCTCCGCCAGGATCCTGCCGACCTGAGCGTCGACAAAGCTCATGCAGGCGTAGTAGGCGTGAATCAGTTCCCGCGTCATGTCGTCGCTGCACGGGCCGACGTCGGGGATGCCGCTGAAGGTGCGCAGCTCGAGCCAGTTCACCAGCGCGACATCCGGCACGTTCGTGGGCGTTTTCGAATACGGCAGGGGAATCGTGGCGCGATCGTACAAGGCCCAGTATTGCAACGGGGCCGAGAACGGGAGATGCGGCTTACGAAACCCCAGACTGAGAAAAAAGGGCTGGCGTTCGCTCGCCGAAGCCGCTGTAGCACGCGGCGCGACGCGGCCGAGTGATTCGATCGCCATCTGCGTCATCTTCCCGTCGATGAACGCATCATCGGGCAGATCCGCCGACTCGAAGGCCTTGGCCCGCATCGTGCGCGGGCCGCTGGGCTCCGAGTCGTAGGTGTCGCCGGCCACTTTGCCGCCTTCCTTCTGCAAATTCAGATTTTCCGGTGTCACCCAGTTGCCACCCTCCGCATTGCGGTGCGGCACGCTGTACGACGGCGCGTCCTCGAGCCGAGGGTGATTGACCTTGCCGATTCCCTCGGTGAAATAACCGTTGCTCCGGAAGTGCTGCTGCAGCGTGACGACATCCGGCATCGTGGTCCGGATGTGCGTTTCCAAGTCGTAAATCTTCGTCGTATCCGGTCGACGTCCGGTCAGCATGCTGGCGCGGGACGGTGCGCAGACGGCCTGCTGGCAGTAGGTCCGTTCGAACACCATGCCGGTCTTCGCCAGCCGATCGATGTTCGGCGATTTGACGAGCGGATGACCGTAGCAGCCGAGCGCGGGGCGCATGTCGTCGAACACCAACAACAGGACGTTCTTCTTTCGCGCGGCCGGCGAGCGCGGACCATCAACGGGTTCGTCCGATCGGGCGCCGCGCGGCGACAGCGCGATCGCGCCGCCGACGCTGGCGAGCGCCGTGGTGCGCAGGAAGTCACGTCTGGTTTGACTCATGCCGGAATGCCCCATGCAGTGAGCGGCCGTCCATGGCACTCGGCCCACGGCGCGCCGTTCCCGCAACTGCACGGGTCGTGCCTATCTCGCCCGGCGTCTTCTGCGGCGTATGCCGCCATCAACTCGGCTGGCGCCCGATTGGCTTGCAACAACATGGCCATCTCCTCCATGGGTTCGCGCACGTGACGAAAAAACATTTGGTAGCTGGCGCAGAGGTAGTGCTGGCCGGCTTCGCCATCCGGCGACGTGGCGAAGCGATCCTTCGGACATCCGCCATGACAGGCGAAGCGCACATCGCACGAGAGACAGTAGCGCGTCAACGTATCGAGCTTGTCCTGGCCGAACTTCCGCTGCGCTGCCGATGCGACGAGGTCGAGAATCGGGAGCTGGCGAATGTTGCCAAGCAGGTACGCCGGCTCGACGTAGTGATCACAGGAGTATACGTCACCGTTATGCTCGAGGGCGACGTTGGTGCCGCACGTACTGGAGTGCACGCACATGCCGCCCGGCTCATCGCACCAGCGGCCCAGCGCGTCATCGAACGGCTGCACATACACCGTCCCGATGTCGCGTCGCACCCACTCCTCGAACACGTCGACGAGGAAACGCCCGTACTGCGCCGGGCCGATCGATCGATCGGTCACCAGCGTGCCGGCCTGCGTGTAGAGCGGGCGCCCATCTGCGTCGCCGCCCCAACCTCGCTCAACGAGCGGCAGTGTTTCGTCGGTGCCCCGTTCGACGACCGGGATGAACTGCACGAACGTCGCCCCGAGGACATCGCGCAGAAAGACGTACACGTCGCGCCCTCGATCACCATTGGCCGCGTGGACGGTGGTGAGCACGTTCCACCGCACGCCGTGGCGCACGAGCACATCGAGTCCGGCCATGACGCGATCGAACGTGGGCTTACCGCCCTTGTCCACGCGATAGCGATCGTGGATCTCGCGCGGGCCGTCGATGGAGATGCCCACGAGCACGTCGTGCACGTGAAGGAAGGCCCCCCACGCATCGGTCAGCAGCGTCCCGTTCGTCTGCAGGCTATTGATCACGCGCTGCCCGGGGCGCGCGTATTCGTGCTGCAGCGCGATGACGCGTTCGAAGAACTCGAGCCCCATGCTCGTCGGCTCACCGCCCTGCCACGCGAACGTCACCTCGGCCGCCCCCACGTGCGCCGCGATCAGCTGCTGGATGTACAGACGCAACAGGTCGTCGGCCATGCGGAAGCGCGCACCGGGATACAACAGCTCTTTCGACAGGAAGAAGCAGTACGCGCAGTCCAAATTGCAGATGGCCCCCGACGGCTTCGCCATGACATGAAATGCCACCGGACGGCCGAACGCGGCGCGTTCGGCGTCCGCCGGTGGATGCGATGTTGCGGGTGACGTTGCGGGTGACGTCGCGGGTGATGTCGAGGGGCCGTTCATAATGACCTGGGGGGACGTTCAGTGTGCCACCGCAGGGCAGATGGCGCGCCAGCAGGGTTGAACCCTCGGCGTGAGTACGTTGCACTGGAATCGCGCGTCGCGCCATGCGGCGCGAACGGGGTCCCCCGCACCGGAGCCGCTCGAGCGCGCAACTCGACACGTCGGGCACAGTGGTTCCCCGTGCATTTACTCCACGTGTCGGGCGTGCTTGAGGAGTTCCCGGACGCCGATGACCGGAAGGATTCGCCTGGTGATCGCATCGCGCGAACAGCATGCCACAAGCAGGCCGCGTCTTCGATCACGAGGCATCGATGGCTTTCATGATCGCTCTGTGCGTCGACGGGGCGTCGTGACGTGGACGCGTTCAGCCTACGGCGTTCAGCCTACGGCGCGCAGTTCCCGTTCGGCGCCGCACCAGAGAATTGCTGAGCGAAGAACGGCAGGACGCGCTGCTCGAAGCGTTGTCGCGTGCGATCGGTATGTCCACCGGCGAACGCATCGAGCCGATAGGGAATCTTCGCGCGGGCCAGTGCGTCGGCGTAGGCGCGCGACCCCAATGGTACGCTGGCGATGGCGTCGTCGACACCGTACTCGATGACCACCGCGCAGATGCGGCGCAATGCGGCAGCATCGTTCGCGAGCAGATCGAGCGGCAGAAACTTCGACCACGCCGCGGGCTTGTCGTACGGCGCCGCGAAGGCAGCAGTCATGGCGCGCGCGAGGCGCACACTGCCGGCGATCGGTTGCGGCGGCCTGAGCGTCGAGTCACGCACGTACCGCCACACCTCACTCGTGGGCGCGAGTTCGCCCACCATGCCGGTGCAGCACGGGCTCATCGCGTACACCGCGCCAAATACGTCGGCGTGCCGTTGCGCGAGATACAACGCACCGAATCCACCCATCGATTGGCCGGCTAATCCGCGCGACGCACGATCGGTGCGCGTGCGATACCGCGCATCGATGTACTGCACCAACTCCTGCGACACGAAGTCGTCCCATTGGCCGAACGCCGCCGAGTTCACGTAGAACCCGCCCCCCATCGCATTGTCGGCGTTGGGCATCACCACCAGGAACTCGCCGGCATCCACGCGCCAAAGACTGTCCATGGTCTTCTGCAGGTCGAGCCCCTGGTAGCTGCCGTCGAGCCACTCGCGGGGATGCGACGTGAAGCCGTGCAGCAAGTACAGCACGGGGAAGCGACGAGTGGGCGTGCGGTCGTAGCTGGGCGGCGTGTAGACGAACACCTCGCGATCCGGCGTGTCGCCAATGGCATTGCCGGCGATGGCTTTCGAGCGGAGCGTGTCGACCAGAATGCGTCCCTGCGCCGTCGCGGGCGCGGGGAGGCAGAGTGCGAGCAGCAGAAGGCGTAGGGCGAAGGCGAGGGATCGGCGCATGCGGCTATTCTACCGAAAAGCGCTCAGCGCTGAACAGAGACTGTGATCATCCCGGACCCCTCGACGGCGCGCGAACAGAGCGCCCGTGATGCGTTCGCGAGGCCTGCCGGGGGAACGCGTGGCTTGGCAAGCGGACGCGCCTCACGTGGCTCGGTGTCGACCTGAAACGCCACGGCCAGGCACACCTGTCGGCGCACGGGGACATTGCCCACATGCGAAACGCGGAAGGTGCCGACCGTCAGCCATTCTTCGACGGACCGCACGAAATCCGCATGTGTGCCCGCGAACAGGCGCACACTGTTTCTCTCGAGGCGGCCGGTCGTATCGACCACGAACATCGCGAACACCGAACCGCGCGCCCCAGCCACGCGCTGCTCGTTGGGAAACGCCGGGCCGCGCTCTCCCTTTGGCACGATCGACGCCGAGTCCACATCCACGTCCACATACGGCCGCGTGTCCGATTCCCGCTGAATCGGCAGCGGGAAATCCTTCGGCGTCGGTGTCACGCCTCCGGCGATCTCCACCGGCACCCGATGCACACGCGGACGTGCGCGTCCGAATGTCAGCAGATAGCTCCCCGCGCTCGGCGCCACCACCGTGAACTGCCCCTTGGCATCCGTGGTCGTTTCATCGAGCGTCACCAGGCCGGTGTCGGCCATCTGTAACAGGCGCACGGCGTACTCGATGGCCGGCTGCATCGTGCGGTCGTCAATCACGCGGCCGGCCACGGCCTGCGCGGCGAGCGCGCGGGGAAGCGCCAGCGCGGCGGAGGTGAGCAAGGCCGCCGCGAGAACGGAAGGTCGCCAATATTTCATGCCCGTACGTTACATTCTGTCGCGTGTCCTCGCCCCTTTTCGTCATCGCCCAGTACCTGCTGCCCAAGCAGGCCCTCACGTCGCTGGCCGGCGCCTTCGCGCGGGCCAAGCGCGGCGAGCAGACCACGTCGGTGATCCGCTGGTTCGTGGCGAAGTACGGCGTGAACATGAGTGAGGCCGCCGAGCCGGACATCACGCGCTACGCCACGTTCAATGACTTCTTCACGCGTGCGCTGAAACCGGGGGCGCGCCCGCTCGCCCGCGCCGATTACATCTGCCCGGTGGACGGCGCGATCAGCCAGCTCGGCCCCATTACGGGCGATCAGCTCTTTCAGGCGAAGGGACACAGCTACTCGGCCGCGGCACTGGTGGGCGGCGACGCCGCGCTCGCCGCGCCGTACACCAACGGCAGCTTCGCCACGATCTACCTGAGCCCGAAAGACTATCACCGCATTCACATGCCGTGCGACGGACGGCTGGTGCGCATGATCCACGTGCCGGGCGATCTCTTTTCGGTGAATCCGACCACCGCGCGCGGCGTGCCGGGGCTGTTCGCGCGCAACGAACGCGTGGTGTGTCTGTTCGAGGGGGCGCACGGCCCCTTCGTGATGGTGCTGGTGGGCGCCACGATCGTGGGCAGCATGGCGACCGCGTGGCACGGCATTGTGAACCCGCCGCGCCCGGGCACGGTGCGCGAGTGGCACTACACCGACCAGGCCATCCATCTCGCCCAAGGCGACGAGATGGGGCGTTTTCTGCTCGGCTCCACGGTGGTGATGCTCTTCCCGCCGGGACACATCACGTTCACCGCGCGCTGGGCCACCGAAGTGCCCGTGCGCATGGGTGAACCGATGGGTCGCCGGCCGTAGTTACGCGGCTTTCTTCCGGCCGGCGGGCATGAACATCGGCACGAACAGCATGGCCGCCGCCAGCAGCAGCGAGATCACGCTGATCATCTTGCCGCGCGCATAGGTCGGCGAGTCGAACCACAAACGCACCTCTTTCGCCCCCGGCGGCACATCCACGCTGATCAGCGTGTGATCGGCGCGACGCACGACACCCGGCTTGCCATCCACCTCGGCATGCCAATCGGGATACCAGTTCTCCGACACCACGAGCTGGCTGGTGGCCGCTTCGGCACCGGTGAGCGCGATGCGCATTTTGCCGGCGCTCCATTCGGTGACCGTGGCCTTCACCTGCGGCGTCGGGAACGGAGGGGTCGCGTTGGGCGACGTGGCCGTGGACGTATCCGGCAACAACGCCACATTGCTCACCGGGAAGCGCGGATCGATGATGGTGGCGAGCCCCTGCTCTTCGGTGAGCTTGGCCGATACCGGCATGACGCGGGCGTACGCCGGCGTGGCGTCGCTTTCGTACAGCGTGGCCGTGGTGCCGAACGCCGTGGGCGACGGCGGCACGACCTGATGGAATCCCGGCACCGGCTGTGTGTCGGGCAGAATTAGATACCGGATGGACAGCAGGTCGAACATGTTCGGCGAGAGCAGATTGCGGAATCCGTCCTTTGCCCCGGCCAGCTCGTTGTAGCGACGGAGCTGGAAGCCGTGGTAGCCCATCGCGCTCGGAATGCGGTACGCCATCAGGATCGACTGCGCGTAGCTGTTGCCGCCGTCGATCACGCGATAGGGCGCCGGCACCTTCTTGAGATACGTCGTGACGGCATCGTCGGCGAACAGCGTGCTGGCGCGTGGCGAGAAGGTGTAGAACTGCTTATCCACGCTCCACAAGTCGAGCCCGAGGAACACCAGCAGCGCGGCCGTCGCGGCGCGCGGCGCGACACGTCCCGCCGACACGGCCCAAAGCACCGCGCTCCCAAGCGCGACGAACACCAACAACCGCAATGCCCCGCTCTGCAGAAACGGCGCGTTGGCCACGACGGCATCAAGGCGCTCCGGAATCGCCAGCGACTGCGCGAGTCCCTGCAAGCCACCCACGGTGCCCAGCAGGGCGAACGCCACCGCACCGCCGATCACGATCAACACCGTGCGCATCGGCACCGCGCGCGCCAGCAATCGATCAAAGCCCACGCCGGCCAGCACGCACAGCATGAACGCCGGCAGATAGAACACCATGCCCATCGCGCGGATTTTCTTCACCAGCGGCAGGAGCTCGTAGAACGGCCGGTAGAACGGCGTGTAGCCGCCGAACGACAGCATCAGGAAGAACAGCGCGCCGATGCTGAACGCGATCACGAACCGGCGACGCGCGGTGTCACCCAGCGCCAGCGCCGCCAGCGCGAGCGGCAGGAAGCCCATGTACTCGGTGTGGAACTTGATCGGATTGCGCCCCCAGTACTGATCGAGCACGCCGTTGAACTGCGGCAGCAGCAGCGTGAACAGCTCCGAGGGCGGCAGCGCATAGCTCGTCGCAAACTCCCAGCCGGTATCCGGGCCACCCTCGGCGCGCGGCGAGAACGGGATGTACTCCAGGAACGGCAGCACCTGCAGCGCCGTGATCCCGCCACCCACCGCCACCGCAATCGCCGAGAAGCCGAGGGCCTTCCACGGATTCAGATCGGCCGGACGCTCGGCGTCGAAAAACGCGAGGTAGATCGCCCACAGTCCGAGTGCGAGCAGCAGGAAGTACGCCATGTGGTAATGGCCGAGCACGATGAGTGCGACCACGAAGGCGAAGGCACCGTAGCACCACGTTTTTCCATGGCGAATCGCATGCAGCAGCGTCCAGAACGCCAGCGGTGTGAGCGCCGATACGAATAACTTGCCGTCGTGTCCCGGGCTCATCTGCGATGCCACAATGCCCGTGAGCTCGTACGCCACACCGGCGATGACACTGGCATTCCACGAGAGTCCGAGCGACCGGCAGAAGCGATACGTGAACCAGCCGGTCAGCACGAAGTGGATCGCCATGCCGAGCGTGATCGCTACATCCACCGGCATGATCCATCGCAGCCAGGCGGTGGGATAGAAAATGTCGCCGTGCATCGCAGCGATGTACGGCAGTCCGCCGAACAGGTACGGATTCCACTGAGGAATCGCGCCGTCCTTCAGGAACGATTCGGCGCCGAACAGCCGGAACGAATAGCCGGCGATGAACATGTCGGACCGCCCCCCCCCGAACAGCATCTGTCCAGTCAGGAGCGGCCAGAGTAACAGCATCGCGGCGCCAAGACAGAGCGCGAAAGCGAGCGTGTGATCAAGCGCAAAGGAGCGCGTCGGCCCAGCGCTCGGCGAAACCGCGCTCGGCGAGGTCGACATCGTGGAATTGACGGAAGGCATCGTGGAAAAGTAGAGCCCCGCTGCGGATCGCGCACGACGGCGGCCCGCCGGGTACCCACGGCGGCCATCGTACCCCGGCGCGTCTAGGGCACCGTCGCGAAGGCGCGCACGGGGAACGTGCCCACGCCCACCAGCTTGGGTGGCACGGCCGTGAAGGTGAAACCGGCGTCGGGCAATGACTGCAGGTTGCACAGATGCTCGGCGATCAGGATCTCTTCACGCAGCAAGATGGTGTGCACCGGCCGCGTGCCGCCGTCGGTGTTATCGATGTTGAACGAGTCGATCCCCACCAGCACAGCGCCGGCGTCACGCAACCAGATCGCCGCCTGCTCGGTGAGGAACGGATGTCCCTCGAAGTAGGCGTCGGTTCCCCAATGCGCATCCCAGCCGGTGTGCACCAGCACCGCCTTGCCGCGCACCGCGTGCGCCGGGAGCTGTGCCGACAGCTGGCCGACGTCGATCGCACGCCCCTCGCGCGCCGTGGCGCGTACCACGAGGGTGGGCTGATCGACGAAGCGCTCGAGCGGCATTGCGGCCGTGTCGCGTCCATCGGCATAGCGATGAAACGGACAGTCGATGTACGTGCCCGTGTTGGTGATCAGCTCCACGCGACCGATATGGAATTCGGTGCCCGGTTCGTAGCGGGCACGCGAGTCCTCGCGACTGAGGTAGTCGCAGATCACCGGCGCCGGCAGCCCTTTGTAATACACCACGCCATCCTCGATCGCGTGGCTCAGGTCGACCAGTGTGTGCGCATGCGAAGCAGCACGCATCGTCACGGCGCGTTCAGGAGCCCGACACCACACCACAGGCGATGCGCACCCCAGAGTTGCCCGACGGATCGGTCTGGTAGTCATCGACCGTCGCGTGAATCACGAGGGCGGCGCCATCGGCGTCCAGCAGCGCGGGCTCCCCACGCAGCGAGCCGGCGGGCGTCGACATCTTCACAACGACGCTGCTGTCCGCGCCGACCGTGAGGTTCATCAGGTCGCCATGGTGCGGACCGGCGGGATTGGTGCTGCCATGCTGCCTGGGCGTCGGGTTCCAGTGCGCGCCGGCGCTGGCGAAATTGGGGCTGTCGCAACGGCCGACGGTGTGGAGGTGCATCCCATGGACACCCGGAGTGAGGCCGTGCAGCGTGCCTTCAACCGAGATCGCGGCGCCGGCGTCAGCGAAGGTGAGCACGCCGAGTTCACGACCGGTCGCATCCACGACTTTGGCGCTCACGGCCGAGTCGGCCGACAGGGCGGCCCCCGTCGCCGGGGCATCGTCGGACGTGGTGAAGGCGGCGAGCAGCAGCACCGCGCCGAGCGCGGCAGTGGCACGGGAGACACGGCGAGAGGAGGCGGGGCGCATGGCGATGACCTGGTTGATGGGACGTTCGGGGCGGAAGCCCTATGCTAACGCACATGCCGTGCGCGCCGCTCGATTCCGACCACCATGCCGCCGTACCGGTGCGTGCCGATAGCTTCCGCACGTCCCGTGTCCCAACTCCGCTCGCCCCGATCGTCCCCATGCACCTCGATACTGATGTCGCCGTCATCGGCGGCGGCGTCGCCGGCCTGACCGTCGCCTGCCAGCTCGCGGCCGCGGGACAACGTGTCACCCTCTTCGAGGCCCGATCGCGCCTTGGCGGACGCGTGGTGACCGCGACCGCCGCCCCGTTGGTCGACACGCCGTGGCTCGATCTCGGTCCGGCGTGGTTCTGGCCGCACCAACAGCACATCCGTGCCCTCGTCGCGCACTTCGGCCTCTCCGTGTTCGAGCAGCACCGCGCGGGCCTCGCGATGTACGATGCCGGCGACGGGCGCGCGCCGCAGCCGTTTGATGCCTCGGGGCAGACCGCACGCTCGTATCGCGTGGTGGGCGGCATGGGCGCACTCGTACAGGCACTGGTCACCGCGTCGCAGACGGGTCCGCATCCGGTCACCGTGCATCGCGACGCCGCCATTCGCACCCTGACTCGGCACGACGACGGCGTGGTGCTGAACGGTGACGGGTTCCACTGCACCGCCGGGCGGGTCATCGTGGCCGCACCACCGCGTGTGGTCGCGCGCGACATCAAGTTCGCGCCGCCGCTGGCCGACCGGGTCGTGGAAACGCTCCGGAGCACGGTCACCTGGATGGCGCATGCGATGAAATGCGTGGTGACCTACGATGCCCCGTTCTGGCGCGAGGCGGGACGCTCCGGCTACGCCATCAGCTGGGGCGGCCCGCTGCAGGAGATCCACGACGCCTGTGTCCCAGGGCATGATCGCCCGACGCCCGATCGCCACCCCGCCGGATACGCGCTCATGGGCTTCGTGGCCCCGCCGACCGGCGTAGCGGCGCAGGGCTTCCGCGCGGCCAACCGTGAGGAGCGCCGCGCGGCCGTGCTCTCGCAACTGGTGCGGCTCTTCGGCGACCGGGCGCAGCGGCCGGTCGACTATGCGGAGTACGATTGGTCGCGCGAGACCCAGACATGCGGCCAGGACGACGCGCTGCCACCTGGCGCGCATCCCGAGTACGGCCATCCCCTCTTCGAGGGTGGCGCGGCCGGAGACTCGTGGCAGGGCCGTCTTGTGTGGGCCGGCGCGGACACCGTCGCCGACGGGGGCGGGTATCTCGACGGAGCCGTCGCGTCGGCACGGCGCGCCGCTGCCACCGTGCTTGCCCTCCGCACCGCAACGTGAGGCCGGCGCCGCCTACGGCGCGGCGCCGCTCACGCGTGGCGACACCGAGGCGCGTTACGCGGCCTGCACGTCGCTGAAGCGCACGAGCCGCTTCGTGTCCTCATCATACAGCGCCAAACGCAACGCCTTCACACCCATCGCGATCGTCATGCTGGGCGCGTGGTCGAAGATCGGATTGTTGTCGTGCGCTTCCTGCAGACGGAAGTTCGGGATCTTCGGGCCGATGTGGTGCACATGATGCAACCCGATGCTGCCGGTAAACCACTGCAGGATCGGATGGAGGCGCAGGTGCGAACTGCCCGTGATCGCGGCGGTCGCATAATCCCACTCCTCGTGCGTTTCCCAGTACGCATCTTCGAACTGGTGCTGCACGTAGAACAGCCAGATGCCTGCCGCCGCAGCCACGTACATGCACGGCAGATACACCAGCAGGAATGCGCGCGGCCCCCACAGCAGCACCGACGCCGCGATCGCCGCCGCGATCGCGACATTCGTATACCACACGCTGTAGAGCTGCTTCGTTTTCGTGGCCTTGCTGCGACCGCGGAAACGCTGGTTCAACATGAGGTGCAACGGGCCGACCAGCATCAGCGACAGCGGATGACGGACGAGCCGGTAGATCAGCCGGCCGCGCGCATCGCGCGCGAGATATTCCTTCACCGTGATCGTAGGCACGTCACCGTGGCCGCGACGATCGAGATCCCCCGACGAGGCATGATGCAGCGCATGGTCGCGGCGCCACTGCGCAAACGGCGTCAGCGTCATCACACCCGTCACGAAGCCCAGCGCATCGTTCACCTTGGGCCACGGCAGATACGACGAGTGCGAGCAGTCGTGCATGATGATGAAGGTGCGCACCAGCAACCCCGCACCGGGCAGGACGAGCAGCGCCGACACCCACGGCGCCACGTCGAGGAAGTAGTACATCACCGAGAACAGGGTACCCAACGGCACCAGGGTGTTGATCACCTGCCAGAGGGCGCGACGCACATCCGCACCAGCGTACTTAGCGACGATCGCGGTCCACTCCGAACGAGGGACCTCCAACGTGCGGGACTGGAGCAACTCAGCCATGCAGGACGTGACCTGAAAACGGGGGCGGGAAAGCGCCGTCACTGCGCGCCGGTACACCTGAACTATCGCAGGAAGAGCGAACTCGGCGATAGCCCCGGTGCAACGAATACGCGTGCGGACCCGAACCCGTTGTCATACCGACGGCGAACCACCCGGTTTCCGGCGATTATGGTCGTTTGTCACGATCGAAGATGTCGGACCGCTTCATGTTCGTCTGTAACATGTCGTCGTTCACCCAGTAGGTCGGTCCGAACGGGACGGTCCGGGGCCAGAGCTGATCGAGCGACATGGCGTCGTACAGCGTGCCCCCCTTCATCACGAACGTGGCATCGGCGGTCGCCCGGATGTTCTCGAGCGGGTTGCCGTTGAGAATCACGAGATCGGCCAGCTTCCCGACTTCAATGCTCCCGATGTCCTTGTCCGCGCCGAGAAAGCGCGCCCCGTGCAACGACGCCACTTCGAGCGCGCCATGATTGCCCAGCGCCGATGCCCCCATCCACAACTCCCAGTGCGGCGCGAGTCCGTGATGCTCGCCGTGACTCCCCAACGCGCCCCACCCGCCTTCCACAATGATGTCGGCCATCGACTGGGCGATCAGCGGATACGAGTAGTCCGTTGACGGGCGCAGCATCCGCACACGGGTATCGGGCACCAACGCACGCCACGGGAACCACTTGCGCTGCTTGGCATCCTTCCAGACATCCGATTCCTGAAACCAGTATTGAATGCTCCACGCTGCCGGTCCCGCGACGACCAGGGTCGGTGAATACGTCGCACCCGCCTTGCCCAAAAACTTGGCGCCGTCGCCGTACATCGGGACTTCACTGAAGGAGTGCTCCCATCCCGTCTGACCGTCCATGATGAAGCCGAGGTCTTCGAAGAAGAACCCGCCTTCGGACGTGAGATTGGTGCCGACCGTGCGCGCCGCTTCGGCCGTCCATTGCCGCTGGTCGCGGCGCGGCTGCGCGTACTGCTTGATCGCGGTGGCACCCCAGCCGGCCATCTTCGTAACCATCGCCAGTGCATCGCGCGGGCTGTTGATCTCGTTCGCGCGCGCGGCGTCACCGGCCGTGATGTTGTCCCCGGTGCTGAAGCCGCGCGGTCCGATGATCTCGCCGACTTCGACCAGCTCCGCCGTGGGAAACATGTTCTGACTGTACATCGACACGTCCATCGTCGTGGTCACGCCGTACGCCAGATAGATCGCCTGCTCGAAGTCATGCCGCGGCCGCATGCCCCGCCACTCGCGATAGTGATGCGAATGCATGTCGACCAAACCGGGAATGATCGTCTTCCCCGATGCATTGATCACACGATCGGCTCCCGCGGTGCTGCACGTCCCCACGCAGGCAATACGGCTCCCCTTCACCACGATCGTACCCGACTCGATCACCGCGCGCTTGTTGAGCGTGATGATACGGGCGTTGGTGATCGCGATGGTGCCGGTGGGCACGGCGCGCGGTGCGGTCAGCTTGAGCGTGAGCGTGTCGGTCTTCCCGCTCGCGACATGATGCACGTAGTACGCGGCACCGTTGGAGTACTCGAGCGTGAGGCTGTCGCGCCAGCGGGGAAAGAGACCGCCATCGCGCGTGAGCTGCGTGACCGGCAACTGTCCGCGGCGCTTCTCCACGCGCGGCACCGCACTGCCGATCCCGCCCCACACCATCGGCGTGAGATACACGTTGTCCCCTTCCTGAAACGCCACGTAGCTGCCGGTCGGTGACGGCAGAATTTCGTCGGCATTCGGAAAGGTGAGATGGTCCTGCAGGTCGGTGCCGTCGAGCTTCACGGAGCGCAGCGTGGTGCCGCTCGCGCGACCGGTGCCGCCGGCCCGCTGCTCCGGCCAGAACACGCGCCCGTCGGGACCGACCGATGGCCGCGGGAGCTGACGGCGCGCCTCGCCGCCGACCGACACGCCCGACGGCCGGTTGATCAACGCGATCGCGCGCCCGGTATCGCCCGCCGCCGGCGCCATCGCATCAAAGCGCGTGATGTCGTACCACACGTTGTGCGTCATGGTGCGTCCACGGGCCGTCGCGCCTTCCCCGCGCGCCACGATCACACTGCGCCCATCGCCGGTCCACGTGGGATCGGTGTAGTCACCGGGCTCACGCGAGAGCCGCTTCGGCGTGCCGCCGGCCGCCGGCACCGTCCACACGTGCCCGCGCGACGAATCATCCCACGTCACGAAGGCGATCGATCGCCCATCGGGGCTCCACGACGGCGCGAACTCCAGCGGGCCGAAGCTCGCCGGCGTGATGCGGCGCGGCGTGCCGGTGGCGCCGTCCTGCACATGAATGCGGCCGAGCGCCTGGAAGGCGATCACGCGACCATCAGGGCTCGACGACGGCCAGCGGAAGAACTTCGCCTGCACCGCGTCGTCGGTGATGCGGAATTCCTTGCGCGCCATCTGCGACAGCGTGCGGTGCACGGTGGCGGTGAAGGGAATCGTGGCCACGTCGCGCGTGGCGATGTCGACGCGACGGAGCTTCCCGCCCTGGGCGAGGACGATCGACTTGCCGTCGGACGCCCACTTGTAGCGCGGCAGCACGCCCAGCGTCTTCGAGCCGCTCGACACCATGGGGTCGATGGGGTCCATCAGCAGCCGCTCGGCCCCCGTCTTGAGATCGCGCAGCCAGAGCGCGGTCCGCGGCCCGTAGCGATGCCCCTTGAACTCGAGCGTACCGTCGGGGATCTGTCGGGCGAAGGCGAGGAAGCGGCCGTCGGGGGAGATTTCCGGCGCCGCGCCGCCGCCGCTCGAGAAGCGCGACGCGGCGGCATCACCGCTCTCGCCGTTCGTGATGTCGAGCGTTTCGCCGTCGGCGAAGGTGAACCGACGGATCTGCATGGCGCCGCCCAGCGGCTCGCGCGGTTCGACCGGCATCGACACCTGGTAGTACAGGTATTTCCCGTCGGCGGACACCGACGGCCACGCCGGCGCCGCGTTCACGCCTCCCGTACCGGCCGCCACGAGCGGCACGCCGGTGCCGCCGTCCTTGTGGTACATCCAAAGCCCGCCGGCCGGCGCCGCCCCCTCGCCGCCGCCCCGACCGCCCTTCCGGACCACGATGAACCGCCCATCGGGCGTCCACGCCGGCTCGAAGGCGGTCGCATTCAAATCAGTGAACACGGCGTGCGGGTTGCTGCCGTCGGCATTCATAACCCAGAGGTTGTACTGGCCGCGCCGGTCGGTGATGAACGCGATCGTCTTGCCGTCGGGGGAGATCCGCGGCTGGAAATTGAGCGCCACCCCGCTGTTCTGCGTGAGCACCGTCGCCACCCCGCCACCGCTCGGCATGCGATATACATGGCCCAGCAGGTCGAACACGATCCAGCTGCCGTCGGGCGACAGATCGGCGGACATCCACGTGCCTTCGCTCGTGGTGAAATCCACGTCGCGGGTGGTGCCGCGCGCCGCGGTGACATCCCACGGGGTACGCGTCGCCGCGTCGCCGGTGGCGGGTTGGGCACCAAGGCGTGGTGCGACCAGCATCGTG
>CANHNQ010000063.1 GCA_947462095.1 Gemmatimonadota bacterium | reverse complement strand
TCGCCCAGCAGCGAGGGAATCCTGAGGGACTTGCCCGGCTCGGCACGGAACTGCTTGCCGCCGGTGCGAATGATCGCGTAGCTCATGGCTCTATCTGTTAAATCGTATTCTGCAGGCTTCAAACGTAGCCTTAAAGCTTATCCGGCTTCGCTTTAGCTGTCAAGCGCCTGAGACCAGCCTCAGGCGCTCGTGTGGACGTGAGTTTCCGGCCGGTTCAGGCCAGGGCGTACTGCTGCGTGACATCCCGCTGGGCCCCACGCATGACGAGCTTGATCTCGTCTGGTCGGAGCAGCGGATCGTCTCGCAGCTCAAGCGGGAAGCCCGCCAATTTCTCGAGGCGCTTCACGAAGTCGTGTTCCTGCTCCAGCACGTGCAGCGCCACCTCGGGGTGCAACCGAAGAATCACCGGCTCTCGGCGTCCCTCCGCCGACATGCGGCGCACCGCCCGCTCGGTCCGGCGAACGATCGTTTCCGGCGTGAACACCCGACCGGTTCCGCTGCAGGTCGGGCACGACTCGGTCATACTCTGCCAATGGCTCTGACGCACGCGCTGCCGCGTCATTTCCACCAGCCCGAGATCGGAGACGGCATGCGCCTTGGTCCGAGCGCGATCGCGACCGAGATGCGTGCGCAGCTCGTGGATCACCTTGTCCCGGTTCCCCTGCGTTTCCATGTCGATGAAATCGCAGACGATGATGCCACCGACATCGCGCAACCGCAGTTGCCGCGCGATCTCCCGCGCCGCCTCGGTGTTCGTCTTGAGAATCGTCTTCTCGGGGTCACGCTTACCCGTGTAGCGGCCGGAATTCACATCGATCGAGACCAGCGCTTCGGTGGGCTCGATGATGAGATAGCCACCGCTGGGCAGATCGCAACGCCGCTTGAAGAGGTCGCGGATTTCCGTCTCGATGTCCGCCTTGTCGAACAACGGCACCGTGTCCTCGTACAGCTTCACCCGCTCGACGAGCTCGGGGGCGATGCCGGTGAGGTATTCCGTGATCTCGTTGAAGACCTGACGGGAATCGACCGTGACCCCCTCGACCTTCGCACTGAACAGGTCGCGCACGAGACCGCGGGTCACGTTCGTCTCACGGTGCACCAGCGCCGGCGCACGCGTGAACTGGGTTTTCCGCTTGATCCGCTTCCAGTTGTTGATGAGCGTATTGAGCTCGCGCTCGAACGTCTCCTTGGTCGCGTCTTCCGAGACGGTCCGGATGATGACACCACCGACGTCGTCGGGCAGCATCTCGGAGACCATCGCCCGAAGGCGCTGACGCTCCGACCGCTCGTCGATCTTCCGGCTCACACCGACTTTCGACGCGAACGGCATATACACCAGGAACCGGCCGGCGAGGGACACCTGCGCGGTAACGCGCGGTCCCTTCGTGGAGATGGGTTCCTTGGTGATCTGGACGAGGATGTCCTGGCCGCGCTTCAGCAGATCCTGAATGGGTCGGACTTCACGTCGTCCACGACGACCGCCCCCGGCACTCCCGCCGCCGGCGTCATCCCCCGCTTCGTCCTCGTCGTCATCTTCATCGTCGGCGACCGGTGCATCCTCGACCACCACATCGGCGGCGTGCAGGAATGCGGACTTTTCGGTACCGATGTTCACGAAGGCGGCCTGAATTCCGGGGAGCACGGCTTCGACCTTCCCGAGATACACGTCGCCAACCATGCGACGCGCGTCGGGCCGATCCACCAGCAACTCCACCAATTGACCGTCCTCGAGAATGGCGACGCGCGTCTCGCGCGGCGTCGCGTTCACCAGGATTTCTCGCTTCATTCTGACGTGCCGCGCGCCTCGGCGGTGGCGACTCCACTGGACCGATGCGGCGACGAACACGGTGATCGAACAGGGGCTGCCCGAGCGCGCCAGACGGCGGCGACACGGACGACGTCACGGGGCTCCCCCAACCAGCACGACTGATCGGACGGGCGAGTCGCGCCCGAACACCGCGGACCGTCCCGCGCTTCGATAGCGGCGGGAGGCGCAGGCCTCAGGACAAACGCGATTGCCCGCGATCGACACACGGGGCGTGTCGTGCGGAGGGACGTGTGGCGGGCGTCGGACGGCTGCACGCTGGCACCGGTCCGCCCCCGCCACAAACGCAAACGGCCCGTGAGTCGCATGGGCCGCCGGCGCCGGAAGCGACGGCTACGAAAACTGCAGGGTCCTGCCAAAACGGACTGCCTAGGAAGAGTACACGGGACCGAACGTCCCCCGCAATACATCCAAGGCAGTCTGTCCTGACGGCTCAATCCATCAGCCCCTTCAGCAGGTGCCGCGCGATCACCATCCGCTGGATTTCGCTGGTGCCCTCGCCGATTTCGCAGATCTTCGCGTCGCGCATGAAACGCTCCACCGGGTAATCCTTGGTGTACCCGTACCCGCCGTGGATCTGGATGGCCTTGATCGTCGCGCGCATGGCGAGTTCCGAGCAGAAGAGCTTGGCCATGGCGGCTTCCTTGCCGAACGGCTTTCCGTGCTGGGACAGCCAGGCGGCGTGGTACATCAAGTGGCGCCCCGCTTCGATCTCGGTGGCCATGTCGGACAGCTGGAACTGGATGCCCTGGAAGGTGGCAATCGCCGCCCCGAACTGCTTTCGCACCGAGGCGTACTTGAGCGACTCCTCGAGCGCGCCCTGGGCGATGCCGAGGGACAGCGCCGCGATCCCGATGCGGCCGGCGTCGAGTGTCTTCATGAAGTTGATGAAGCCGAGACCTTCCGTACCCAACAGATTTTCCGCTGGCACTTCGACGTTGTCAAAGAGGAGTTCGCGGGTGTCCGACGCACGCCATCCGAGCTTGTTCTCCTTCTTGCCCGACGTAAATCCCTGCATGGGCTTCAGGGAGTCGTCATGGCCAACGCCAAGCACGCGGCACTGGTCGAGGTCGCAGCTCTCCTTGTTCAGGATGAACGACGAGATCCCCTTCGTGCCCTTGGACGGATCGGTCACGGCGGTCACGACGAACACTTCTCCGACGCCGGCATGGGTGATGAACCGCTTGGAGCCGTTCAGCAGGTAATAGCCGTCCTTCTTCTCCGCGGTCGTGCGCGTTCCGCCGGCATCGCTCCCGGCGGCTTCTTCCGTGAGACCGAAGCCACCGAGCACCTTGCCACTGGCCAGCAGCGGCACGTACTGCTCGATCTGCGCCTTGGTGCCAAAGCTCAGGATCGGGGACGTGCCGAGCGTCGTGTGCGCGCTGATCGTGATGGAGTGCGAGGCACACACTTTCGCGAGCTCTTCGATCGCGATCATGAAGCTGATCGTGTCGAATCCGGCGCCCCCAACATCCTCGGACCACGGGATGCCGAGCAGGCCGAGTTCACCCATGGCCTTCACATTCACCCAGGGGAACGTGGAGTCTTCGTCGTGTTGCGACGCAACGGGGGCGACCTGCTCTCGCGCAAAGCTGCGGACCATGTCACGCACGGCGAGATGCTGCTCGTTGAAGTAAAGACTATCGTGCATGGAAGACGTCGAGGTCAGGGCGGGCTGGACCGGCCACGAACGGACTGCTTCGCCACGGCCGGCGGAAGTACGTCAGTGATGCCAAGGCAACGATCGCAGGCAGCGCACTGGGAGCGCACTTCGGGGTCTCCGAAATAGCGCAGGACGAACGCCCTTCGGCAATAGCGAGTCTGCGCATATTGCTGCATCGCGTCGAGTCGGCGCACGTCGGATGCACGTCGTCGATCAATCGCGGACCAGTCCACCGGCGGCGATTTCGCGTGGCGCGCGCGGGGGGCGAGCCGCACGCCGGCACCCGTCCGCATCCATGTGACGAACTGCTGCGCTGCCAGCCGCTCCAAAACAGGGACGAGCGCCATCACCCCACCAAGCGTGCGGGGCAAGCCGTCGAGGTCAACGGCGGCACCGCGCTCGAGTTTGCTACCCACGGCACGCCAGAGGGCGCGCAGCACTTCCCGCTCGAACGCGTGCGTGTCGGTCAGCTCCTCGGCGATGCGCTCCGGGGTCGCGAGCAGGCGGACCCAGATGCGACCCATGGTGGCTGCCTCCAACCGGCAGGCGCCCGCCGCGACCAGCACGCGGAGTGCCGCGCCCACCTTCCGGTCACCCAACGTGGACGCCAACCGCTGTGCAATGGCTTCGGCGCTGTGCGCCACCACGCCATCTCTGTTCGCCTGCGCACGAAGGAACATCCACGCCTGTTCCACCGTCGCGCGATCGGGGTGTGCGCCGGCGATGAAGAACTCATGCGTGAACCGATCGGGATATGCGTGTAGCAACACGCAGGCGCTCTGCTTGCCATCGCGGCCGGCCCGACCCGCCTCCTGATAGTACGCCTCGAGGGAACCCGGCATGGCGTGGTGGACGACCAGACGCACATCTGGCTTGTCGATTCCCATCCCGAATGCGCTCGTCGCCACGATGACGCTCGCACGTTCCTGCATGAACGCATCTTGCGCTCGCTGACGCAGCGCGTCGTCCAGACCGGCATGATAGGCGACGGCACGCACACGGCCGCGTACCAGCACCGCCGTGATCCGTTCGACCGATTTGCGCGTGGGCGCGTACACGATGGCGGGCGCATGCGTGGCGCGCAGCAAGCCAATCGCCGCTCGATCCTTGTCGGCCTGCGTCCGCGCGGGCGTCACGTGATACGACAGATTGCTTCGATCGAAACCGGCAACCACCACCTCCGCCTGGCGCAGGTCCAGCTGACGCACAATGTCCCGTCGGACATCCGGCGTCGCCGTCGCCGTCAGCGCTACGGTCTGGGGTGAACCAAGCCGTTCGCGAAGACCACCGAGCCGGCGATAGCTCGGCCGGAAGTCATGCCCCCATTCGCTGATGCAGTGCGCTTCGTCAACGGCGAGCATCGATACACCGATCTCAGCAAGCTGCTGGAGGGTGCGACCAGCCTCCAAACGCTCGGGTGCGAGATACACCAGCTTCAGGGTGCCATCCCGGGCGCGAGCCATCCGATCGGCCACGTCGCTCACACTGAGCGTGCTATTGATGAACGCCGCCGACACGCCTTTGCGCTCCAGTGCGTCGACCTGATCCTTCATCAGGGAAATCAACGGGGAAATCACCACGGTGAGCCCGTCCCGGATGAGCGCAGGCACTTGATAACAGAGTGATTTCCCACCGCCGGTCGGGAGCACCACCAGCGCATCGCGGCCGGAGAGCACTGCCTGCACGGCACGGATCTGCGAGGGGCGGAAGTCGGGATAGCCGAAGGTGGCCAGCAACCGTGCCCGCGCGACATCAAGGGTGCCGTAACCGGCGGAGGGGATGCGGAGCCTCGGCATACCGCACGGTATCAAACCGAGGCGTCGCACGCGTCACCGAAATGACGCGCCTGCCATCACGAGAACGTGCCGGCGTTCAGCTGACTGCTCGCCGTGTCCGTTACTTGCGCCGCAACCGAAGCAACAACGATGCGAGGCCGCGAGCGATTCGAGGCCGGAGCGTACCTTGAGTGCACGTCGCAGCGGCGGCCTGGTCAGCCGACACAGCCGCCTCATCTCAAACCGCGCGGGCGAAGTGTCCGCGTGTGAATGCGCCATCCAGCAGTCGGCGGGTCGCCGTGAGCTCCGGCAAGACGTTGCCGGCAAGCGAGTCGAGCATGTCACGGTATGCGCGCACAACCGATTGCACGGGGTCACCGGCGACGTTGAAGACCATCTGATAGCCGCGAACACCTTGCGCCCAAAGGTCAGGGAGATACTCGGAACCGTCGATCGGGCGAGAGTGCAAGAGTCGGTTCCGGCAGGCTGAGTCCGTGGCGACCGCGAAGGTGTATCCGGCAGGATCGGTGAGCGACACGTTCGTGTGTTTCTGCACACAGAGGTCGCGACACGTTGTGGGCTCGCGGTCAAACGCCGCCGACAGCACGCAATGCTCGATGGTCATACCCTCGGTACGGCCGTACACCAGTACATCGAAATTGCGTCCCCGCCACGGATCGGTCAGCTGGCCGAGCTCTTCGGTGGTCAGCTCGATCGACGCGACCAGCCGCGACGCGCCGAGTTCGAAGAGCAACTCGGCGGTGTGCTGATTGAAGACGTTCGTCGCATAGTCCGCGATGACGTCGCGCCCTGCCCCACCGAACTCGGCCAACAAGCCCAGATGACCGGTCAGGAGCGGCAGCTCGAGCGCGAGCCACTTGTCGAGGCGCTTACGCTCCTCGGGCCGCACGATCGTCGGCGTACGCAGCCGCAGCGTGACGCCCGCCGCGGCGAGCTCCTCGCGCAGCGCATTCACGCGGGCGAGCGGTGGCGTCGGATGACGCAGGAACGGATCGAGCACGATATCGGTGGCGCCGCCCGCTGCGGCCTCGCGCGCGGTGTCGACATCACAGACGATCGCGCGCAACGCGAACGACGTATCGGTCACCGCTGTTGCCACCGAGGAGGCGATCGTGTCGACCACCTCGTTGATACGCGCTTCACGCACCGCCGTGTCGCTCTGGCGCGCCCAGCCGAGCTGCTCGTCGAGCTGCGCGACGGCGTCTTGGCGAATGCGATTCAGTTCACTCACCGGCAGAAACAGGCCGTCGGCGAGGCCGGCCACGTCGACCGTACCCAGCTTGAAGGCCGTGCCACCGAGGCGTCCGAGTTGCTCACGCAGCTGCGGGACATCGAGCGACCGCTTACTGGCCACACTGAGCGGGACCTCACCGCGCACCGTGACCTCCATCTCGCCGGAGTTCCAGATCGTCTTGAGCGGACCGCCACTGTGTCCGAACACGCGCACGTCGATGCGCCGCGCGCCGACGCGCTCCGGCACGGCCACGTTCGCAAACGATTCCTGCGCGACACGCAACAACGTGGCATCACTCGTGCGCACGACGCGCCATCCGTCGGGCACTCGCGACCGCGCGGCGCTCAACCGAACGCTCACGACCTGTCGATGGGTGCCGTTGCGGGTCCACAGCTGACGGACGCTCTGCACGGTGCCGCCCATCGTCGCCGCGGACGTGGGCTCCGGCGATTCGAAGCCGAGTCCATCACCGACCGCCACGGCGTGCGTGGTTTCCACGATGAGATCCGTGCCCTCGTGCCCGACCACTTTGCCGATCGGCAACCCGCGATTGTCCGGCTGCGTACGCGTGATGTACTCGCGCCCCTCACGACCACCGTACATGCCGCCCGTGTTGCCGCGGCTGAAGATCTGGACGAGCGGCTCGACTTCGTCGATCGATGGCGCGAGTCCGCGCTCACCGCGTGCCAATGCGTCGAGCCAACCACGATAGGCCTTCGTGACGGTGGCGACGTACTCGGGCTTCTTCTTGCGCCCTTCGACCTTGAGGCAGCCGATCCCGAGCTCGGCGAGTTGCTCGAGATGATCGTGCGCCGCGAGATCCTTCGCCGAGATCAGATACCCGCTGTCGAGCGTGGCACCGGTCGCTTCGTCAGTAAGCGTGTAATCCTTGCGGCACGATTGCGCACACGATCCGCGATTCGCCGAGCGTTCGCTGATCATCCCCGACATGAAGCACTGGCCGGAGTACGAAATGCACAGCGCGCCGTGCACGAAGGTCTCGAGGCCGAGATCCGGTACGGCCTCGCGGATCGTCCGGATGTCTTCGAGGGTGTTCTCGCGCGCCAGCACCACGCGCTCCACGCCAAGGTGCTGCATGACGCGCGCGCCGGCGGCATCATGCACCGTCATCTGCGTCGAGCCATGGACCTCAAGCTGCGGATACACCCGCTGAATGAGCCGAACCACGCCCAGATCCTGCACGATGGCCGCATCGATTCCGCGGTCAACGCACTCGCCGAGATAGGCGAGCGCCTCCCCCAGCTCCTCGGGTTTGATCAGTACGTTGAACGTGAGGTATACCCGGGCGCCGCGGGCGTGGGCAATGGCGCACGCCTGCGCGAGCTCGTCCAGCGAGAGCTGCGCACCCTCGTCACGGGCGTTGTACATCGACGCGCCGAGATAGACCGCGTTGGCGCCATTGGCGACCGCAGCGCGGACCGCATCGAGGGTGCCGGCTGGGGCGAGGAGTTCGGGAACGGGGGGGCGAGACATTCCTGAAACCTAACCACGTCGAGGGGCTGACCGCGTGATATCCGACGGGTCGGCCATCATGCGGTCGCTATCGAGGCTTCCGGAGCCGCTCGACCAGACGTATCAGCAAGGCCCCCGCCAAGCAGGCGATGCCCACCCAGCGGACCCACTCGGTGCCCGTGCGCAGAGCGAAGACGAACGCCATGACCCCAGCGCCGATGAGGGCCAGCCGTAGGGCAATCATGCGAACGCCGGGAGCCCTGCCGCGGTGGCCTCGGCGTCCGGCACCTCGATTACCATCCGAAGAAGGGCCGTCGAGTACACTTTGCCCTGCGCATCGGTTTTGAGGGACAGCGTTCCGCCGCCATCCAGCGCCCCATGCAGCAGAAAGTTCAACGCATGGAGGTTGGGCAGCTCAAAGCGGTCTACGCCGCCGTTGATCTGCCCCGCAAAGTGCTGCGCCACACGATCGCGCGTTACGTACGTGACCAGCGTCGAATACCACTCCGGCTTCAGCGCAATCACGCCAACGTTGGCGGTGTCGCCCTTATCCCCGCTGCGGGCGTGTGCGATATCGAGCAAGCGAATGTGCATGGCCGCTACTCCATGATGGTGACGGCGGTGGACACGGCTCGCTTGTCGAGCAGCGCAGGCCAATAGGCGACGATCTCTTCAACCTTCGGGCGACCGCCGGCAAATCCGGTGACGCTCGGCGGGCCATTCAGCACCAAGGGCACGATCTCACGGGTGAAGCGCTCGACGTCGGCTCGGTTCTCGCCACGGACGCCAATGCGGAACATCACTTCGGGTGCGTCGTGGCCGTCGCCCGCCAACGCGCCGTGCGTCGACGTGGCGCCCACGAACTCCGTGAGCACCTGGTCGAACTTGAGGCCGAGATTGTCAAGCCGCTCGCGGAGGATGCGATCGGCCATCTGGGCCTTCTCCATCGCGTCGGGCCACGAGTACACGAGCGAGCCGACGGCCTTGTACCCCGCGCGATAGGCGATTGACACCTTGAGAAACGGCGTTGGTGGACCGCCGGTGATGCCGTGCACGCGCACCCGGTTCTCGCCATCAGGGGCGAGCTGGATGCTCGTGAAGTCGGCGACCACATCGGGCGTGATGTAGGCATGCGGATCGCCCATCTCATACACCAACTGCTCGGAGACGCTCGGCACGCTGACGCGACCGCCCGTCCCCGCGTGCTTCGTGATGACAAACGTTCCGTCTTCGGACGCCTCGGCGATGGGATAACCGACATTCGCCATGTCGGGGATCGTGCGCCACTCGTGCATGCAGTTGCCGCCCGAGGACTGTGCACCGCACTCAAGAATGTGCCCGGCGATGATGCCAGAGGCCATCTTGTTCCAGTCGTCGGCGGCCCATCCGAACTCGTGGCGCAGCGGCGCCATGGTCAGCGCGGTATCGGTGCTGCGGCCGATGACGACCACGTTGGCGCCAAGGGCCAGCGCTTCGACGATCGGATCCGACCCGATGTAGGCGTTCGCCGACATCACACGATGGCGGATCGTGGAGAGCGGCTCACCGGTATCCATATTCTTAAGCTCATGGCCAGCCGCCATGAGGTCGTCGAGACGCGCGAGGATGTCATCGCCCGTCACCACGCCGATGCGGATCTTGTCGCGCACACCGTGCTTCGATGCCGCTTCGAGCAGGGCCTCGGCGCACGCCACCGGATTCACACCGCCGGCGTTGGCGATCACCTTGACGCCACGTTCAGCCACCGCCGGGAAGACGCTTTCCATCGCCCCGATGAAGTCACGCGCGTAGCCCATGCGGGGATCGCGTTCTTTCTGCTTTTGCAGGATCGACATCGTGACTTCTGCCAGGTAGTCGAGCATCAGGTAATCCACCTGACCGCCTTCCACTTGCCGACGCGGCGCTTCGAGCCAATCGCCCCAGAAGCCCTGGCCGCTGGCGACACGCACCACGCGCGATGAATCGGACATCAGTACTCCGTGCCGGGAACCGGCGCGCCGTAGGTCGGCATGGGGGGCAGAACGAAGGCACCGAGATGCGGCCCGGCATTCTGGGCCGCCGCACGAAGCGCGAGCGCCAGCATCGTGCGGGTGTCTTCGGGATAGCAGATCGTATCGACAAAGCCACGTGCCGCGGCGTAGCGGGCGTCGAGTTGCGTTTCGTAGTCCGCGCGCATTTGCGCCGCCGACTCGAGCACGTCGGGCGACGGATCGACGCCGGCCTTCTTCGCCGCATCGAGCGCCGGGCCGTGTACGGCACCCACGGCCGCTTCGCCCTCCATCACCGCCATGCGGCCAGTCGGCCAGCTGAAGATGAAGTCGGGATCAAAGCCCTGCCCGGCCATCGCGTAATACCCGGCACCACTCGCGTGGTTGACCGTGAGGACGATCTTCGGCACGCGCGCGCAGGCCATGGCTTCGACGAAGCGCGCCCCGGCGCGGATGATGCCCTCGTGTTCGGCGTCTGGGCCGACCATAAAGCCGGAGACGTCCTGAACGAAGATGATGGGCAAGCCCTGCCGATCGCATCGCTCGATGAAGTACGCAACCTTCTCCGCGCTCTCGGCGTAAATGATGCCGCCGAACCGCGGGCGTTCACCGGCGCGCCCCTTGATGAGGCCTCGCTGATTGGCCACGATCCCAACGGGAATGCCTTCGATGCGTGCATCACCGCAAATCATTTCCTTCGCGAGATGCGGCTGGAATTCATCGATCTCACCGTCATCGAGAACGGCCTTGAGCACCGAGTGCATGTCGTACGACATGCGGTGGTCGGCCGGCAAGACGTCGTACAACGCCGACGGGGGAACGGCGGGCGGACGATACGTCGACGGCACGTTGCGCAGCGGCTTCGGTAGCCGAGCGACGAGTTCGCGCAACTTGTCGAGGCACTGCGCGTCGTCATCGAGCGCGTAGTGCGCGACGCCGGAGATTTCCGTATGGGTGACGGCGCCGCCCAGCGTCTCGCCGTCGACGGTCTGTCCGGTGGCGCCCTTCACGAGATTCGGACCACCTAATCCCATGAACGACGTGCCCTTCACCATCAGGATCACGTCGCTCAGCGCGGGGAGGTATGCACCGCCAGCCACACACTGCCCCATCACGGCGGAGAACTGCGGAATCCGCAAGTACCGTCGCATGATGGAGTTGTAGTAGAAGATGCGCGCGGCCCCGAACTGGCCGGGGAACACGCCACCCTGATACGGCAGGTTGACCCCCGCCGAGTCGACGAGATAGATGATCGGGATGCGACAGCGCATCGCGACTTCCTGCGCGCGCAGAATCTTGGTAATCGTCTCGGGCCACCACGAACCGGCTTTTACCGTGGCGTCGTTGGCGACGACCACCACTTCACGGCCGTCGACGATCGCAATCCCGGTGATCACGCCAGCACCGGGGGCCTGACCGTCATAGCGGTCGTAGGCGACCAGCAAGCCGATCTCGAGGAACGGCGTCCCCGGATCGGCGAGGCGCTCGACCCGCTCGCGGGCTGTCAGCTTCCCCTGCTTGTGCTGCTTCTCAATTTTGTCCGGTCCGCCCCCGAGTCGGAGGCGGGCTTCCAGCGCGCGAACCTCGTCAGCGAGCTGGCGAAGCCGCCCGCTCACGCGTCCTGCTGTGGACGAGACGCGAACCAGTCGCGGATATAGTCCACGAGGTCCTGCGTGCTGGTGCCCGGTCCGAACAGGCGGGCCACGCCGCGCTGTTGGAGGGCGTCCATGTCTTCCTTCGGAATGATACCGCCGCCCGTGAGCAGGATGTCGTCGCGTCCCGCATCGACGAGGAGATCGCGGACACGAGGAAAGAGGGTCATGTGGGCACCGCTCAGGATCGAGAGGCCGACCACATCAACATCCTCCTGAATGGCCGCCGACGCGATCATTTCAGGGGTCTGGTGCAAACCGGTGTAGATCACTTCCATGCCAGCATCACGGAGCGCGGCAGCCACTACCTTGGCGCCGCGATCATGGCCGTCGAGGCCAGGCTTGGCCACAAGCACGCGAATCGGTCGAGTCATCGGAGGGCAAACGGGAAAGGACCCGGGAGCGGGCGCCGACCACGCGAGGATTCCGCGCAGCAGCACTGCAAGCTACTCACCCGTCCTTACGCGCCACCAGCAGCATTTCGCTGGATTTCCGCGTGAGGGGGCGTTCCGTCCAGGCATCGAACGCCTGCTCGACGACCAGACCGACCTCTTGCATGCGCGCCGCGAGCTCGGAGGCCGTGTAGAGCCGGATACGGTGCGTTCGCTCGCCATCCCCCTTTGACCCTCGCCACGTTGACGTGATCTCGAGAAAGCCTGACAGCGGGTCGAACCGACGCTCCTGACCGAATACAGTGCCGTCCTCGGTGCTCCACCAGTCACGGGCCAGAAAGCGCGCCATGACCCCATCACGGCTGCCGCCGTGCCAGATCAGCACGCCCCCCGGCTTGAGCACCCGCGCAAACTGGGCCAGTACCTTCCGGTCGTCGTAGGGATCGTCGAAGAACCCGAAGGACGTGAAGAGGTTGACGACGGCATCGAAACGCCCGGTCCACTTGGGCGGCAGCTTCCGCATGTCGCCCTGCGTGTAGCGCAGCGTCCTGCCGGTACCGCGGCGCTTGGCGACCTCGAGCAGCGGTTTGGAGTAGTCGAGCCCATCGACGTCGAACCCCGCCTCGGCCAGCAGATGGGCGTGCCGGCCCTGACCGCACGGACAATCGAGGATGCGAGCGCCCGAGGGCAGCTCCAGTACGTCGAGGAGGCGCGCGACCTCACGGCGATCCTGCACGAGATTGAAGAGGGGCTCGTACTCGTGGAGGTACTGCGCGTCAAAGTGTGTCGCCCACCAAGGGCTGGTCGTCTTCATCTGGACACGCTAGATACCCCCACGGTCTCACACAAGTCGCCAGGGATCCCGCAGCCGGGGTTGCCGACGGGAAGACCGGTCTCGAACGTGAGCGGGAATGCGATGCATACAATCCGTCTGATCTATGCCAGCGATGCGCGTGACGACCTGCGCTACCGTGATTTCATCATGATCATGGATACCGCGGCCGAGACCAACCGGGATCGCGCGATCACGGGCATGTTGTGCTACGGCGGCGGCCAGTTCCTGCAAGCGCTCGAGGGGGAGCGGCTCGTCGTGAACGCCCTCTACCATCAGATCGCCAAGGATCCTCGGCACGCCAACTGTCAGTTGCTGAGCGTGGAAGAGATCAGCACGCGCGACTTCGCCGAATGGTCGATGAAGATCGTGGACTGGAACGACGCGGTCACGGCAGCGCGGCAGACGATGCTGCTCAGGCATTCCGGTTCCAGGCAGTTCGACCCCGCACACATGAGCGGCCAGCAGGCGGCGGGGTTTCTCCGAGATCTTGCCGCCATGGAACGCCTGCTGACCGAGTAGCCGGATCTAGAAGAACACCGGCTCGCGATACGCGCCGAACACGTCTTCCAACGCGGCACGAATTTCATACAGCGTGCAGTAGGCGCGCGCGCAGTCGAGAATGCGGGGCACCACGTTTTCGGTGCCCCGTGCTGCGTTCCGGAGGGCCTCAAGTCGCTCCGAGACGAGCGCGTTGTCCCGCGACGCGCGCAGGGCCGCCAAGCGCTCGCGCTGCTCGGTCTCGGCATACTCGCCGATGCGCAGAATCGGGATCGTGAGTTCGGGTTCGTCGGTGACGAATTCGTTCACGCCTACGACGAGCCGGCGGCGCTGCTCAATTTCCCACTGCTGGCGCGCGGCGCTCTCCGCGATCTTCTTCTGAAACCAGCCTTCCTCGAGTCCCTTGACCACGCCGCCGAATTCATCGATCTGCGCGAAGAGGGCTTCGGCTTCCTGTTCCATCTGATCGGTGAGCGCTTCGACGTAGTACGATCCGCCAAGCGGATCCATCACGTTGGGCACGCCCGTTTCGTACGCGAGAATCTGCTGCGTGCGCAACGCCACCTGCACCGCCTCTTCCGTGGGCAGCGACAGCGTCTCGTCCATGGAGTTCGTATGCAGCGACTGCGTACCGCCAAGCACGGCGGCCAGCGCTTGATAGGCCACGCGCACCACGTTGTTCGTGGGCTGCTGCGCGGTGAGTGTGACGCCCGCCGTCTGCGAATGGAACCGCATCATCCATGAGCGTGGATTCTTCGCGCCGAAGCGCTCCTTGAGGTGGCGCGCCCAGATGCGACGCGCGGCGCGCAGCTTCGCGATCTCCTCGAAGAAATCGTTGTGAATGTCCCAGAAGAACGAGAGGCGCGGCGCGAACTCATCGACGTCGAGTCCACGCGCGATGCCGCGCTCCACGTAGGTGAAGCCGTCCGCGAGCGTGAACGCGAGTTCCTGCGCGGCCGTGGCTCCCGCTTCGCGGATGTGGTAGCCGGAGATCGAGATCGTATTCCAGTTCGGCGTATGCTTCGCACACCAGTCGAACCCATCAACGATCAGGCGCAGCGCCGGTTCGATCGGGAAGCACCAGGCGTGCTGCGCCATGTACTCTTTCAGGATGTCGTTCTGCACGGTGCCCTGCAGCTTCTCGGCACTGACGCCCTGCTTCTCGGCGGCGGCAATGTAGAAGCACAGCAGAATGATCGCCGGACCGTTGATGGTCATCGACGTCGACACCTTGTCGAGCGGGATGCCCTCGAAGAG
The DNA here is from genome assembly GCA_947462095.1 of Gemmatimonadota bacterium. Lineage (GTDB taxonomy): Bacteria > Gemmatimonadota > Gemmatimonadetes > Gemmatimonadales > Gemmatimonadaceae > Gemmatimonas. The sequence goes on along the minus strand of CANHNQ010000063.1, from coordinate 4,724 downwards.
CGTCTCCATGTCGGCCATCGACGAGATCGACACGCCGCACTTGCCGACTTCGCCTTCCGAGCGCGAGTGGTCGGCGTCATACCCCATCAGCGTGGGGAAATCGAACGCCACCGACAGGCCGGTCTGCCCCTGCGACAGCAGGAACTTGTAGCGCTGATTGGTCTCACGCGCCGTGCCGAAACCAGCGAACTGCCGCATCGTCCAGAGCTTGCCACGATAGCCCGTGGGATGAATGCCGCGCGTGAAGGGCCACTGTCCGGGCAATTCGAACGCGGAGCCGGCGGTGTCCTCGAGATCGAGCGCCGTGTACAGCGGCGGCACCTCGTTCGCGGAATTGGTGAATGCGATGTCTCGCTTACGGCCCGTGTCGTAGTGCTGCCGCCACTGACCGACTTCACGCCGCAACCCGTCGAGCTCTTCCTGCTGCTGGCGGACTACATCCTCGAGTTCCTGAATGGTCGTCATGCGCTCATCCATCCTGAAGCGGCGCGTGTTCAGCGCCGGTGAGTAATGCTGCACTGCGAGCCCGGAGGGCATCGGCGACCGCAAAAGGAACCTGCGCGCCAGCCTCGAGCGCATCGAGTCGTTCATCCACCCACGCGAGGGTGTCCTGATCCTGCCACAAGCGCCGACGGAGCTGCTGTTCCACCACTTCCATGACCCGTTCACGCAGGCGAGCCCGACGCCGCGATCGCAACTCGCCGCTGGTCTCAAGATAGCGCACGTGCCGATCCAGCGCGTCGACCACCTCGTCCACGCCCTCGTTCTGGGCGGCGATGACGCGCAGGACTGGTGGGGTCCACTGCTCGGGCTGTTCGGCCTGGGCGGCGGCACGAGCCGCGCGCGCCGGATTCATGGCGTCCCGCAGCGCATCACGGTCCGGCAGATTCCGGAGATCTACGCCATGATGGGCCGGAACGTTCGACATCGCGGCACCAGCGCGTAGCCCAAGCATCAGTTCAATGTCGTTGCGAAGACGATCGGCCCCGGGGCGATCCGCCTTGTTCACCGCGAAGACGTCGGCGATCTCCATCACGCCGGCCTTCAGCGTTTGAATGGAATCGCCCGACTCCGGTACGAGTACGACCAGCGTGGTGTCGGCCGCCCTGGAGATATCCAGTTCGCTCTGTCCCACCCCCACCGTCTCAAGCAGGATCACGTCCATCCCGAAGCCGTCGAGCACATCGCAGACCTCACGTGTAGCCGTCGCCAGGCCCCCGAGCGAGCCCCGCGTTGCCATCGACCGAATGAAGACCCCCGGATCGAGCGCGACTTCCTCCATCCGGATCCGATCGCCCAGCAGCGCGCCCCCCGTGAACGGCGACGTGGGATCAACGGCCACAATGCCGACGCGCAGTCCCGCGTTGCGATAGCGACGCGCCAGACGCGTGGTCAGCGTGCTCTTGCCAGCACCGGGCGGACCGGTGATGCCGATGCGACGGGCGCGACCGAGCGTGGGATGCACGGCCGAGAGAATCTGCTCGAACCCCGGCCGGTGATTCTCCACGATGCTCACGGCACGCGCGAGCGCGGCCGGCTTGCCCGCATGGAACTGCTCCAACAGTCGAGCCATCGCTTCAGTCATCGTCACTCGTCGTCGTGTTCATCGCGGATGTCCCCCACCAACTCCTCGAGCAGATCCTCGAGCGTCACCAGCCCGACGACCGTCGCGCCATCCTGAACAATCGCCAACTGTCGACGCGCGCGCAGTAGCTCGAAGAGCAATTCTTTCGCCGGCTTCGCCGACGTGGTCACCGTGACCGGACGGATGGGCGGCAGCGTCTCGCCGCTGCGCACGAACACGTCGAACACGTGCACCATCCCGATGATCTGATCCGGCGTGTCGCGATACAGCGGCACGCGACTGTAGCCGGCCTGCGCCATCCGCCGCGCCAGCTCAGGCGCCGGCAGGCCGTCGGGTAATGCGAAGATCTTCGCGCGCGGCGTCATGACGTCCAGCACCACCTTGTCGCCGAACTGCACCACACCGGAAATGATGGCCAGCTCCTCGGTCGTACTAATGCCATCGAACGCCCCATCGCGCAGGAGTTCCTCGAGCCCTTCACGACCCGTATCATCGTCACCGGACGCGGTCGCGGACGTCATGAGCCGACGGACCAGATCCGCGACGACATGAAAGGGGGTCAGCAGCAGGTCGACCACGCGCAGCAGCGGCACGAGCAGCGGCACGAGTTGCGGTGCCCACCGGCGGCCGATCGCACGCGGCAACAGCTGCCCCACGAGCACGAGCAGCGTGAGATACAGCAGCACGTCGACCAGAAACTCCCAGGCGCGGAGTCCGTCGGCCATCGCGATCACGGCACCGGTGGCGAAGACGGTCAGCATGCTCGCCGTAGCGGCCGCATGCAGCAGGCGTGTCGGCCGCTCGAGATAGCGTGCCATCGCGCCCGTGCCGCCATGCCGCCGCTCGATCCAGTGGCGCAACCACAAGCGGCTCACCGCGCGCACCGCGGTCGCGGCGAGCGTGAGCGTCGCGACGACGGCCACCGAGAGGAGCGTCAGGACCAGTGGCATCAGCGCTCTCCCGCCGCCGCGACGTCGAGGGGCGCCAACCGCTCGAGGTAGACGCGCTCGATCTTGCGGCGCACGACACGCTCGACAATCACCTTGAACGGGCCCACGGCCAGCGTTTCGCCGGCGCGCGGTACACGGCCCAGCAGTTCCAGCACCAGTCCGCCAACCGTTGAGACATCGTCCCGACGGAAGTCGTGGCACAGCGCCTCGGACAGATCGTCAAGCGTCAGCCGGCCGGAGACCCAGTAGCGGCCCCCGTCCTCGCTCTCGATCGGCCGTTCCTCCTGATCGTACTCATCGCGGATCTCACCGACCAACTCTTCGAGCACGTCTTCGATGGTCACGAGCCCCGCTGTTCCACCGTATTCATCGGCGACGACCGCGATGTGCCGGCCCGCCACACGAAATTCGCGCAACAGGTCGGCGATCCGCTTGGACGGCGGGATGAACACGGGCGGTCGCAGCAGCGTCTGCCAGCCCCCCTCGGGTTCATCGTCGGCCAGGACCGAGGGGAGAAGATCCTTCACGTACAGAATGCCGACGATCTCATCGATGGTCTCCTCGAAGATCGGCACTCGCGAATGCTGGGCGCTTCGTACGCGATCGAGCATCTCCGACCACGGCGTCTCCTGTTCGATGCCCACGATGTCCACGCGCGGCACCATCACTTCCTCGACCGTGGTCTCGCCGAACTCGAAGACGCCGAGCAGCAAATCGCGTTCATCCCGCGACACGTCGGCTTCGCTGGTGATGACCTCGCGGAACTGCGCCGCCGCCTCTTCGCGACGCTCGATGGTGGCGTCGGCGTCAGAGACGACGTCGGCGAATGCCGCTTCGACCCAATTCCCAAGCCGAACCACCGGCGCGAACGCTTGCTCCGCGCCGGTCGAGAACCAGGCAAGACGCTCCTCTACTTCTTCACCGAGCGCGTCGCCGACCACACGCGCCGTGGTCTCGGCGGCCAGCACGACGGCCAGTCCGAGGCCGAAGAGCACGGCCACGGTGGAGAGCGTCGCCCGGCCGGACAGCCCCAACCCGACGGCGATGCCGGAACCGGCGGCGAGATGCCCCAGCACCCGGGCAAAGGCCAGCGCCCGGTGCGTCCGTTCTCGCGAGGCGACGGGTCGCGGCACCACCGGTGCCGGCGGCGCGAGCGTGGAGCGTTCGCCCGGCGTCGTCGACAGGGGCGGCTCGGATAGCAGGGCACCGTCGGCGACGGCCGCAAGCGCGGCCACAACGGCACCACCGGCTGCCAGCCCCCACGCCACTGCACTCATGCGGTCTGGGACGGCGTGATCCAGAAGCGGTGCAGCAGTTGCTCCTGGCGTCGCCACATCGGCGACGTCATCCGTTCGTCCCCTTCGGGATGTTCCCATCCGCACGCGTGCAGCATGCCGTGCACGACCAAGCGGGCGATCTCTTCACGTACCCCGACCCCAAATTCCTTGGCTTGACGACGCGCCACATCCGGGCAGATGTAAATGTCCGCAATGACAGTACCCGCCGGATCGGCCCCCAACGCGAATGTGATGACATCGGTCGGCCCACGATGCCCGAGATGCTTGCGGTTGAGCGTGGCACTGGTGCGCGACGAGACGAACGTCACGCTGATCAGCGCCCGGGGCACCTTGAGGGCGCGGAGTACGCTGCGCGACAGCTCGACGAGGCGATCCGCGGCAACGGGCACGCGTACCCCGTCGGCCTGCACCGCTACCGCGCGCGGATGCTCACGCGTGGTGCTCATGCGCCCGCCGCGTCGGCGTTGTACGCGCGGATGATATCGCGCACCAATCGATGGCGCACCACGTCGGCATCCGTGAAGTAATGGAACGAGATGCCTTCGATCCCGTGCAGAATCCGTTCGATCTGCATGAGCCCCGAGTCTTCGCGGCGCGGCAAGTCGACCTGCGTCTTGTCACCCGTGATGACGATCTTCGAGTTCACGCCCAGTCGGGTGAGAAACATCTTCATCTGCAGCCCGGTCGCGTTCTGCGCTTCGTCGAGGATGACGAACGAATCGCTGAGCGTCCGGCCGCGCATGAAGGCCAGCGGGGCGACTTCGATGGTACGCGTTTCGATGAGTTTCTGGAGGCGCTCGACGGGGATCAGATCGTCGAGCGCATCGTACAGCGGACGCAGGTACGGATCAATCTTGGCCTGCATGTCGCCCGGCAGAAAGCCAAGGCTCT
>CANHNQ010000062.1 GCA_947462095.1 Gemmatimonadota bacterium | reverse complement strand
GTCGGACTCATCGATCCACCGCGCGCCGAGGCCAAGGCCGCCGTGGAAACCTGTCAGGCCGCCGGTATTCACGTGGTCATGATCACCGGCGATCATCCCGCCACCGCCCTCGCGATCGCCATGCGATTGGGCATCGCCGGTGCCGATGACGTCGTGCTCACCGGGCACGACATCCCCGGCCTCTCCGACGAGGACCTGGCGCAACGCGTGACCGACGTGCGCGTGTTCGCGCGCGTGGCACCCGAAGACAAACTGCGCATCGTGAAGGCGCTGCAATCGCGCGGCGAGTATGTCGCCATGACCGGCGACGGCGTGAACGATGCGCCGGCGCTCAAGCGTGCCAACATCGGCATTGCCATGGGTCGGAGCGGCACCGATGTGGCGCGCGAGGCCGCGCACATGGTACTGCTCGACGACAACTTCGCCACCATCGTGAAGGCGGTGCACGAAGGACGTCGCATCTACGACAACATCCGGCGTTTCGTGCGCTTTGTACTCAGCACCAATGCGGGCGAAATCTGGACGCTCTTTCTCGCGCCGTTCCTGGGACTGCCGCTCCCGTTGCTACCGATTCACATCCTGTGGATGAACCTCGTAACTGACGGCCTGCCTGGCATAACCTTGGCCGCCGAGCCGGCGGAGCCGGACAGCATGCAGCGTCCGCCGCGCTCCCCACGGGAAAGCATACTGGCCGGCGGACTGTGGCAGCATGCGCTGTGGGTTGGGCTGCTCATGGCCGCACTGGCGTTGGGCACGCAAGCGCTTGCCATTCGCGACGGCAGCAGCCCCTGGCAAACGATGACGTTCACCGTGCTGACGCTCTCGCAGCTGTTCCACCTGATCGCGATCCGGTCGGAGCGGCTGTCGATCTGGACACTGGGCGTGCGCGGCAATCCGGCGCTCTGCTATGCCGTCGTGGCGGCATTCGGGCTGCAGATCGGCACACTCTACGTGCCGGCCATGAATCGCATCGTCCACACGGTGCCGCTGTCATGGCGTGAACTGGCGGTGTGTGTCGGGGTGTCGTCGATCGTGCTGTTCGCGGTGGAGGGGGAGAAGTGGCTGCAACGCCGCCGTTACCCCTCCAGCGGCTTCCCGTCATGATCCGAGATCAGCACCCACACCGTGCGCGTGCGGCGCGAGTACAGCAATCGCACGGTCACATCACGCGGGTTTTGCTTGAACGCAAAATGAAAGCGGAAGCTCGTGTCGAGTGATTCGCGGATCACCCCTTCCTTGAAGCGTCCGTAGAAATCCTGCACCTTCGTGCATGGCGCGATCTCGGTGAAGAACTGCTTCCCGATCGCATCTTCCTTACGCAACGACGCGAGCTTCGACTCCACCGCGTTGTAGTTCAGAATCCGCCCGGTGGCGTCCAGCTGGATCATGCCGTACGGCAGCTTGTCCAGCTCCTCGGTGGACATCGTATCGGCATTCTCGAGCACGTTGTTCACGGTGTGCTCGGGACGAGCGTGGGGACGGTGGGCGTGAGGCATTTCGGCAACCTAACGCGCTACGGGTGCGGAAGTGCCCGCCTCCCCACCCTCGGCGGATCCACTATCTTCGGTGTATATTCGGTATCCTATGCCGAACCAGTACGTCGAACTCCATTGCCACTCGGCCCTCTCCCTCCTGGATGGGGCCTCGCTCCCCGAGTCACTGGCCGAGCGCGCCGCCGAGCTGGGGTACCCCGCCCTCGCCATCACCGACCACGATGAAATGGGGGGCGTGGTCCGCTTCGGCACCGCCTGCGACACGCTCGGCATCGGCGGCATTTTGGGCGTCGAGCTCACCGTGCGCATGCCCGACATCGGCAACCCCGGCGCGGAGCGACGCACGCACATGGTGCTCCTCGCCGAAACGCGCGACGGCTACCGCAACATCGCCTCGCTGGTCACGCGGGCCCGCATGGACAGCGAACGCGGCACCCCCAGTGTGCCCTGGGCGCTCGTGACCCGCCACGTAGAGGGCGTGATGGCCCTCACCGGCTGCCCGCGCGGCTGGGTGCCGCAGCTGCTGGCCGAAGGACGCGCCCACGACGCCTACACCGCCGCCGGTGAATTGCGCGACGTGTTCGGCGAACATCTCGCGGTGGAATGCTGGGATCATCGTTTGCCCGAAGAGCGCGCGCTGGTGCAGCAGCTCCGCCCGCTCGCCGCCAAGCTCGGTGTGCCGTGGGTGGTCACCAACGATGTGCACTACGCCACCCCCGAACAGCGCATCGTGCACGATGTGCTCAACACGCTGCGACACGAACGCACGCTCGACACCATGGGCACGCGCCTGCGTCCCAACGCCGAGTGGGCGCTCAAGAAGCCGTCGCTCATTTATCAGCGGTGGCGTGGCGCCGAGGAAGGCGTAAAAGCCACGCTCGCCATCGCGGAACGGTGCGCATTTCGGCTGGAGCAGCTCAAGCCGTCCATGCCGGCCTTTCCGCTTCCGCCCGGCATCAGCGCGCAGGAGTATCTCACGCGCTTGGTGGAGCAAGGCGCCTACGAGCGCTGGAACACGTCGCGCACCCCCAAGCATGACACCCAACTCGCGCACGAACTGGCGATGATCGGCAAGCTCGATCTCGCCGGATTCTTTCTCACCGTGTGGGACATCGTCCGCTTCGCGCGACGCGAGGGGATTCTCTGTCAGGGTCGTGGCTCCGCCGCCAATTCCGCCGTGTGCTACTGCCTGGGTATCACGGCGGTCGATCCGATTCGCATGGAGCTGCTGTTCGAGCGGTTCCTGAGCGAAGGACGCAAAGAGCCGCCCGATATCGACATCGACTTCGCGCACCGCGATCGCGAGCGCGTGCTGCAGTACGTGTACAACCGCTACGGCCGCGAACACGCGGCCATGGTGTGCGAACAGATCACCTGGCGCGGACGCAGTGCCGTGCGCGATGCGGCGCGCGTGCTGGGCTTCTCGGTACAGCAGGGCGACATGCTGGCGTCGCTGAGTGATCGGTTCAGTGCGCGGAGCACGGCGGATGCGCTGCGGGTGAATAAGGAACCCGACGCGAACACGCCAAGCGCCGACCCCACCACCGACGCCGATCGCCTGGGCCAACAGATGCTCGGCGGCACCGAAGCCACCACCAAGGCGCGCGTGGTGCGTGAGGCCTCGCGCAAAGTCGCATCCACGCAAACACACGCATCAGCCACCGCGCAGCGCGCCCCGAAGGGCCCCACCGAACGCGACGGCACGTGGGCGCAGGTCATCGATATGCAGGCCGAGCGGAAGATCGCGGGCGACGCCCGCCCGGAGAGCAAGCCGCGGCCACAGGTCGACGTACTCACCCATGCCGGTCTCGATTCCCACGATGAACGCGTGCGTCGCTTGGCCGACGTGGTGGCCGGCCTGCATCAGCTGCCGCGGCATCGCTCCATTCACGTGGGCGGCTTCATTCTCACCGAAGAACCACTCGGCTCCATCGTGCCCATCGAGCCCGCGTCCATGCCGGGGCGCACCGTGATCCAGTGGGAGAAAGACGACCTCGATCCCGTGGGGCTGGTCAAGATCGACTTGCTGGGGCTCGGTATGCTCACCGTGGTGCAGGACTGTCTGTTGTACATCCGGCACACGCGCGGTACCACGATCGATCTCGGGCAGCTCGACATGAGCGATCAGGCCGTGTATGACGTGATGTGCCGCGCCGATACCGTGGGAATCTTTCAGATCGAGAGTCGCGCGCAGATGAACACGCTGCCGCGCCTCAAGCCGCGCTGCTTCTACGATCTCGTGGTCGAAGTCGCCCTCATCCGGCCGGGCCCCATTCAGGGCGAGATGGTGCATCCGTATCTACGACGGCGCGCGGGGCTGGAACCGGTCACGTATCCGCACCCCATGCTCGAGAAGGTGCTCAAACGCACGCTCGGTGTGCCGCTCTTTCAGGAGCAGGGCATGCAGGTGGCGATCGTTGCCGCCGGCTTCACGCCGGCCCAAGCCGACCAACTGCGTCGCGCCATGGGGCACAAGCGCTCGCGCGAACGCATGGCGCAGATCTGCGAGGAGCTGATTGCGGGCATGGCGAAGAATGGGATTCCCGAAGAAACCGGCCGTCGTATTTACAACCAGATCAACGCCTTCGCCGACTACGGCTTCCCCGAAAGTCATGCGGCCAGTTTCGCGCTCATCGTGTACGCCACGGCGTGGCTCCGGCACTACTACGCGGCCGAATACACCGCGGCGATTCTGAACGCGCAACCGATGGGCTTCTACGCGCCGAGCACCCTCATCGAAGACGCCAAGCGACACGGCGTAGAAGTGCGCGCGGTCGATCTCACCCGCAGCACGTGGGATCACGCGCTGGAAATGGCCGACGGACGCGTGCTCGTGCCCAACGATGGCGTGGTGCGCTGGGGTCGTCACAGCGGCGTGCAACCCATGCGCGATGTGGTGGCGGTGCGCCTGGGTGTGCGGCTCATCCATGGACTCGGCGCCAAAGCCCGTCGCGCGCTTGAAGCCGCGTTGGTGCACGGCCCGTTCACCAGTGTCGAAGACGCCGTGCGTCGCGTGTCACTCGACAAAACGTCATGGCGACGACTGGCCGAAGCCGGTGCGTTCGACGGCATGTTCGCGCACGAACCGGCCGAACGGCGACGGCGCGTAGCGCTCTGGGAAGTCATGGCTGCCACCCGTGGTCCCGAGTTACCGCTGGCGCCCTTCCAGGCGCAGCCGGTGCCCACGCAGCTGCCGGCGTACACGCCCATCGAACTCACCGAAGCCGACTATCGCATGACCGGGCTGTCGTTGGCGGGGCATCCCATGAAGCACGTGCGCCCCATTCTGGCGCCCAACGGCGTGCTGTCGGCCCGTGAAGCGCACGAGCTGGGCAAGGATGGCCAACGCGTGGCCGTAGCAGGCCTCGTGATCTGTCGTCAGCGCCCGGGCACCGCCAAGGGATTCGTGTTTCTCACCCTCGAAGACGAAACGGGGATGATCAACATCGTGATCACCCCCGATCGCTACGAAGCACATGCCCAGCTCATTTCCCGGTCACCCATGCTGCTCATTCGCGGCACGCTGCAGGTGGAACAGCATGTGGTGAATGTGCGCGCCAAACAGTTCAAGGCGCTCGAGCTCGGCGGCGGCGAGCAGCATGTGAAGGGGCACAATTACCGGTAGCGGTGCGCGCCGCGCGAGACAGCCCTCACCACACCACGTTCGCGTAGTACCGCCCCATCTCCACATCCGACGTGATCAACGGCAGCGATTGCAGCTCCGCCGTCGCCACGATCACGCGGTCGGCCGGATCGCGATGCGCCCAGTCCAACTCGAGGGTGCGCAGCCACGTGCGGACATCCACGGGTGCCAACACCAGGCCGTCCACCAGCTGCAGCCGCTGCACATACTCCGCGAACGTCACGCCCAAGGAAAGTTGCCCGCGCTGCACCTTGAGCCCGATCTCCCACAGTGAGATCGCGCTCGCCAGGCAGCCGAACGGCGTGGCCCCATCAATGGCCGTCCGCGCCCGCGGCGACAGCCGTTCCGGCGCCAGCGTCCAGAACAGCAACGCCGACGTATCGAGCACCACCCGACTCACGACGTGCTCATGACGCGGGCCACTCGGCATCGGTGGGCGCGTCGATGTCACCCGTCCACGTGAGCTGACCGCGCACGTCGGCAAACGCGTCTTCGACCGAGCGGGTCTGGCTGAAGGGCACCACCTTCAGCACCGGCACGCCATCGCTGGTGACCACCAGCTCCTCGCCGGTCCGCTCGACGTCACGGAAGAACTCGAGCATACGGGCCTTCAGGGCGCTCTTCGATACAGTGACCATAGTCATGACTATGCTCAGCCCAATTAACAATGTCAACGGAGCCGTCCGCGCGTCGCGACGGCATGATCGCTGCGTCGACGGCGCCAGCAGGGGGACCGCGTCCCCCGCAACAGCAGAGGAGCAACGCCTCGGCAAGTCAGCGACCTAGGAGAAGCCATGACGACAGACGAGATCGAGACCATCATCGCGCTCGCCACGCTGGCCGCCATGGCGGCTGGAGCGCAGGACGCCGCCGAGCAGGCGCGAGTGATCGACGTCGTGGACGGCATGGGGTTGCTCGCCCCCGAAACGGTCATCGCGCACGCGATGAGCGGCGCGCTGACCACCACGACGCTCGCTGCACGGCTCCACTCGCCGGAAGCGAAGCGGATCGCGTACGACACCGCGACCGCCGTCTGCCACGCCAACGGCTGGATCAATCCAAGGGAAGGGAGATTCCTGCGCGAATTGGCCGATGCCCTGCACCTCGAGACCGCCTCGACCGACGAGGTCATTGCCGACATCAATCGAACCGTCGGTGATCATCCCATGCGCTCCGCGACACCATCGCACGGCGAGTTGGCGGTCTCACAGCCAGCCGGTACCCCCGCATCGGCGCCGGCACAGGCCGCAGCGCAGCCCGATGAGCACATCCTCGATCAATCCATGCTCACCGCGGCGCTCGAACTGCTCCCTGATCGACTCGCCAACCTGGGAATCCTCCCGCTCCAACTCCGTCTGGTGCATCACATCGGCCAGCGTCACGGGCTACAACTCGACACGCAGCACGTCACTGAGGTGGTGGCCGCCTTTGGAGTGGGCGCCGCGGCGCAGGTCCTCGAACGCGTGGTGCGACGCGCCGTCGGCGGCATCGCCGGTGGACGCCTGGGCGGCCGACTCGGCGGGGCCGCCGGTACCGCCAGCGGCGTCGCGGTGACCTTCGCGAGTACCTATGCGCTGGGCCACGCCGCCAATCAGTACTACGCGCAGAGTCGGTCGGTGTCGTCGTCCGATCTCACGGCGTTCTGCACCCGATTGCGATCGGACGCCATGGCCATCTTCCCGCGTGTAGAGGCCCGCATTCGAGAACTCGCTCAGGGACGATCCCTGCATGACGTACTCCGCCTCGCGACGTGCTGACCCGGGACCACGTACCGCGCACGACAGCCCGCGCGCCGCGTTTTTCCGATCTTGGCCCAACGGCGATCCGTTCCGGAGAGTAAATCTCACGGTGGCGGCCCGATTCGTGGGGCCGCGATTCCCGCCCTCCGGAGGAAGTAGGACATGGTTCACGCAGTGCGCCGTCTTGGACGTTGGACCGGCACTCTCCTGCTGCTGGCCGCCAGCAGCGCCGCCAGCGGAAGCGCCGCGCAGGCGCAGCTGGGCCCCCAGGCAACCCAGGCCGACGAAGGTCGTGCCAACAAGGGCAACTGGACGCTCGCCAACCGCTTCAGTACCGCGGCGCTTCGCGCCATCACCTACACGCAGGCCGTGCAGCCCCGGTTCCTCGGGAAGACGGACTCGATGTACTACAACTGGAAGGACCGCAACGGCAATCGCTTCATGCTGTTCGTGCCGTCGCCCACCGGTGGCACCAAGCGACTGCTGTTCGATCCGGCCAAGCTCGCCGAGCAGCTCACGTTGCTCAGCAAGAAGCCGTACGACGCCACCAACCTGCCCTTCCAGTCCATCACCTTCCTCAAGAACCACAAGGCGTTCCGCTTCACCGTGGACACCGTGCGGTACGAATGGACGCTCGCTACGGAAACGCTGAAGTCGAACGGCCGCGTGGTGCGCAACGCCCCCCCGCCGGTTGACGAAGAGATCAACACGCAGGGCGGCGGTGGTGGACAGGGCGGCGGTGGTGCCCGCGGCGAGTTCCGCAACTACAACAAGGACAGCTCGGCGTTCGTATTCGCCCGCATGCACAATCTCTACCTCGTGGAGAAGAGCAGCAACGACACGGTGCAGATCAGCACCGACGGCGCCATGGACTACTCGTTCGGCTACCGTGACACCACGGAGAACGCGCGCCAGCTCGCCGCGCTCGCCGGGGGCGGACAGACCGACGGGGAGCAGGATGATACCGACGACGCAAACAACCGCGATCAACGCATCCGCCCGAATGTCACCTGGTCACCCGACGGCAAGTCCTTCGCATTCGTGCGCCGCGATCAGCGCAAGGTGAAGGATCTGTTCCTCGTGAACGTGCTCGCCCAGCCGCGCCCTGTGCTGATCCACTACAAGTACACGATGCCCGGCGAAGAAGACGTGACGCGCAGCGAGCTGTGGACGTACCGCCGCGGCGAGAAAGCGGTGAAGCAGGTCAACGTGGCGAAGTGGAAAGACCAGTCGCTGATGAACGTGCACTGGCCCGTGAACGGGGACAAAGTGCGCCTCGTGCGTCGCGACCGTCCGCAGCGCGCCGTCGACTTCATCGAAGTGGATGTCACCACCGGCGCCATCAAGACGCTGCTCACCGATGCCATTGAAGGTGCGGCGCTCGAGCCGAAGAACGTCGCCTACCTGAAGCAGGGTGGCGATTTCCTCTGGTGGTCGCAGAAGACCGGCTGGGGCATGTACTACGTGTACGGCTTCGACGGTGGCGAGAAGCGTCCGCTCACCACCGGACAGTGGAACGCCAACAGCATCGTCACGATCGATTCCACGACGCAGCAGGTGTGGGTCTCGGGTCAGGGTCGTGAGGCCGGTGAGCAGCTGTACCAGACGCACCTGTATCGCGTGAATGGCGACGGCAGTGGATTCACCTTGCTCGACGCCGGCAACGCGCACCATGCGTCAACGCTCGGCGAAAACGGCACCCCGAGCATCGTGTCGCCCACCAAGCGCTACATCTACGACTCGTTCTCGCGCATGGACCTGCCCTTCAAGTCGGTGCTGCGCGACGGCGCCACGGGCCGCATCCTGAGCACGCTCGAGGAAATGGACCTGTCCAAGCTGAAGGAGCTCGGCTTCAAGAACGCCGAGACGTTCTCGGTGAAGGCCGCCGACGGCGTCACGGAGCTGTACGGCAACATGTGGAAGCCGTTCGACTTCGACAGCACGAAGAAGTATCCGATCATCACGTATGTGTATCCCGGCCCGCAGACCGAAGGCACGACCACCGGCTTCAGCGTGCGCGGCCCGCTCATGCAGCTCGCGCAGCTCGGCTTCATCGTGATCGAAGTCGGCCACCGTGGCGGCAGCCCGCTCCGGTCACTCGCCTATCATCGCTACGGCTACGGCAACATGCGCGACTATGCGCTGGCCGATAAGAAGTACGCGATCGAGCAGCTCGGCGCGCGCCACAAGTTCATCGACCTCGACAAGGTCGGCATCTTCGGCCACTCGGGTGGTGGCTTCATGACGGCCGCCGCCATGCTGCTCCCGCCGTACAACGACTTCTTCAAGGTGGGCTGGTCGGAATCCGGCAATCACGACAACAACATCTACAACCAGAACTGGAGTGAGTGGAACCACGGCGTGAAGGTCGTTGCCAAGGCCGACAGCGCCGCCGGTGCGGTGCGGGCCGGTGGCACCGGTGCTGCGCGTCGTGGCGGGCCCGGCGCCAACGCGGCTGCGAACGCAAACGCGCGCGAAGTGGTGCAGGATTCCACGAACGCCGACAAGATCAAGTTCGACATCCGCGTCCCCACCAACGACGAACTCGCCGGCAACCTCAAGGGTAACCTCGCCCTGGCCACCGGTGATCTCGACAACAACGTGCACCCGGGTGGTACGGTCCGGCTCGCGAACGCGCTGATCAAGGCCAACAAGCGCTTCGACTTCTTCATCTACCCCGGCGAGCCGCACGGCTATCGCGGCACCGGCCCGTACAATCAGCGCATGCTGATGGAGTACTTCGCCGAACACCTGCTGGGCGACTACTACCGCGGCAACGGCGAGATCAAGTAACGCCACCCCCCGATCGATGCGCCGCCGTGCGCATCGATCGGGATCCGTTCCCCGTCATGCACGAAGGGCCACCAGCGCGAGGCTGGTGGCCCTTCGTCGTTCGTGATTCCCGGTGCGGTATCAGCCGCGAACCTTCACGACCTGCTCGGCTGCCGGACCCTTCTGGCCCTGCACGATGTCGAATTCGACACGCTCGCCCTCAGCCAGAGTACGGAACCCGCCACCCTGGATCGCCGAGTGGTGAACGAAGCAATCCTTCGAGCCGTCATCGGGCGTGATGAATCCAAAGCCCTTGGCATCGTTGAACCACTTCACCTTGCCGGTCGTACGCATGACACTGCTCCCGTTGCTGTGTGTTCGGAGTCCGGCCCTGCCGTACGCACCGAGCACTCGTGTGATTCGCGGACTAGACCCCCGCGTGGGCTGCTGATGCGCGGCGACATCAGCTCGGCACCCGATTCGCAACGGCCGTGTACACGAAAGGGACCCGCATGTAGCCAGGTCCCCGAGGTCGCCTGCTGCGCGCGTATCCCGCACCGTGGCGCGGCCATCGTGTTTCGAATGCCCTAGACGGTACTGTCGGTTTTCGAGAGTGTCAACAGGTTCTTTTCACGGAGTCCGCGGGGGGCCCCACGCTCCTGCTGGACGCACGACACGCACCCCCCCAGCTTCCCCAGATGCTCATTCCGACCGCTGGACTCCGGTGCGCGCTGGCAGCCCTCCTGCTCAGCGCCTCAAGACTGATCGCGCCGTCGACCGCCTCCGCGCAGGGCACGGCCGCACCGCGCCTGATGCGTGCCGGTGACGTGGACACGGTGCCGCTACGCGAGACCGGTATCCGGATCGCATACGGACGCGACTCGCTCCAGTTCGGTGAGCTCCGCCTCCCCGCCGGGGCAACGAGCACCCATCGGGCACCGATCGCCATCGTTATTCACGGCGGATGCTGGTACTCGCCGTACGCGTCGGTCCGCAACAGCGCACCCCTCGCCGACGCGTTGGCGCAACACGGGGTGGCCACCTGGAACGTGGAGTACCGGCGCTACAACAATCCCGGCGGCGGCTGGACCGGCACCTTCCGCGATGTGGCCGACGGGGCCGACTACGTGCGCATGCTCGCCAAGCAGTACCCCCTCGATACCACCCGCATTGTACTCGCCGGACACTCCGCCGGTGGACACCTCGCCCTGTGGCTCGCGTCACGCCGGTCACTCGAGCGATCCAGCCCCCTCTTCGGCGGCACCCCGCTCCCCGTTCGCGGCGTGGTATCGGTGGGCGGCATCGCCGATCTGCGCGAATTCTACGGTCGCGAGCGCAACACCTGCGGGAATCCCGCCGTGGAATCGCTGCTGGGGGGCACGCCGGACAGCGTGCCCGCGCGTCTCCGCGACGCCTCGCCGATCGAGCGACTTCCGCTCGGCGTACCCACGGTGCACATCGCCGGCGATCGCGATTTCATTGCCCCCGTGGCCGTGCGCGAGGCCTACGTAACGGCCGCCAAGGCGCGCGGCGACAGTGCGCACGTGGTCACGATTGTCGGTGACGGACACTTCGAAGCGATGACGCCGTACAAGGCCGCCGGTCGCGCCGTGATCGACGCCATACGCAGATTGCTCGACCTGCCGCCCGACCACCGCTGACGATGGTCGGGCCGCGAACACAGGGCGCGATCTACAGCGCCGGCGTGGCCGGTGCGCGACCGCGCGTCCCCACCGCCATGCGCGAACTCGAAGCGCAGGCGATGCGCGCCATGTCCCCGCAAGCGGGCGCCTACATCGCTGGCGGCGCCGGCCGCGAAGACACCATGCACGACAACCTCACCGCCT
This sequence comes from Gemmatimonadota bacterium, assembly GCA_947462095.1. Classification (GTDB taxonomy): domain Bacteria; phylum Gemmatimonadota; class Gemmatimonadetes; order Gemmatimonadales; family Gemmatimonadaceae; genus Gemmatimonas. Next base: position 8,059 of record CANHNQ010000062.1, on the reverse strand, counting down.
TCCGCGCGTGGAAAATCGTGCCGCGGGTCCTGCGTGACGTCGAGCATCGCGACACCAGCACCACGCTGCTCGGGATGACCTTGCCGGTGCCCATCCTCACCGCACCGATCGGCGTCCTCGAGATGGCGCACCCCGACGCCGACCTCGCCGTCGCGCGCGCCGCCGGACGCGCCGGCATCCCAATGATCTTTTCAAATCAGGCCTCCGTGCCGATGGAGGAATGCGCGGCGGCACTGGGCAGCACGCCGCGCCTCTTTCAGCTCTACTGGTCACGCTCCGACGATCTTGTGCGCAGCTTCGTCGAACGCGCCGAACGGTGCGGATGCCGCGGCATCGTGCTCACGCTCGATACGTCCATGCTCGGCTGGCGGCCGCGCGATCTCGATCTCGCCAGCCTGCCATTCCTGCGCGGCATGGGGATCGCGCAATACACCTCCGACCCCGTATTCCGCCGCGAACTCGACCTGCCACTCACGGGTGCCACCGGCAGCGCCCCCGCCACCCGCATCACGTGGCAGGCACTCGGCGTCCTGCGCGATCTCCTGCGCCGCACGCCAGGCCCACTCGCCCACAAGCTGCGCACCGATTGGCCGCGCAAGGCGGTGCGTCGCTTCGTGGCCACCTACTCGCGCCCCAGCCTGCAGTGGAGTGATCTCGCGCGGCTGCGCGCCATGACCTCACTGCCGATCCTCCTCAAGGGAATTCTCCATCCCGCGGATGCCCGTCTCGCGATCGACCACGGCGTCGATGCGATCATCGTCTCGAACCACGGCGGCCGGCAGATCGATGGTGAGATCGCGAGCCTCGACGCCCTCCCCGCCGTCGTCGCCGAGGTCGCCGGCCAGCGGCCGGTCCTGCTCGACTCCGGCATCCGCGGCGGGGCCGACGTCTTCAAGGCGATCGCGCTGGGAGCTGCCGCCGTCCTGCTCGGACGTCCGTACGTGTATGGACTCGCCCTGGCCGGTGAACACGGGGTGGCAGAGGTCCTGCGCAACGTACACGCCGAGTTTGACCTCACGATGGGGCTGGCGGGGTGCACGACGGTCGCCGGGATCGGCGCGGACAACGTCCGACACGGCTGACGTCGCTCGAGTCTGACGCGCGGCCTTTACAGGGGGCGGCGGCACCCGCAACATCAAGGAGCCCCCAACCGGAGTGCTCATGAAGGATTCGCAGCTCAAGGCGTTGCTCAAGAAGACGGCCGCCAAGGCGTCGCAGCAGAAAAAGCCGTCCCGCAGCTTGTTCGATCCCACCCTTGAAGCCACGCGCGGCAAGAGCGAGCCGCTCGAGGGATCCGAAGCCGAAGGCATTTTCAAGGAAATGAAGCGCCGCGAGTTCTAGCACAGCTGGACCGACGCTGGTGTGAGATCGCCGGCCGGGTGGCCCTCGCGCCGCCCGGCCATCCCGAACCCGATCTCAAGTGATGTCCTCGAAATCCCTGCCCATTGTCCTGTTCGCAGGCGCCGCCACCCTCGCGGTGGCCGCGTGCGTCGACAAACCCGCAGCCACGCGCGCCGGCGGCGCATCCGGATCGGTCGCCACCGATACGGTGAAGCGCCAGGGGCGCTGGTCGGACAGCCTCACCGCAGAATCCGACTACACGGTCGCGTATGTGAACGGCCAGCCCGTCGTTGTTGAGGAGCGGATGGTGTTCCCCGACGGGATGCGCTCAGCACGCACGTACCTCTACGACGACGGCGGTGCGCCTGCACGCATCATCGAAGAGCGCACCCTCACGGCGGCGTCGGGCAACAGCACGCCGACCATGCTGCGCGCGCGGATCGCCGTGTACTTCACCGGCGACCGGGTCGACTCCTCCGGCAAAACGGTCGACAACATCGAGAAAACCGTGCAGCCATACGAAATCGAGAACCTGCGCCGACACGAGCGCGAGATCTTCGCCCGTCTGTCCACGACCTCTACCGCTCCACGCTCCGACCGCTGACGATGACCGACTTCGAGACGCTGGGCGCCTTCTATCTCGGCAAGCGCTACGACCTCGCCGCCCGCGCGCGCCAAGACGATTACGTGCTGTACGACGCGAAGGATCTCACCACCCATGCCGTGATCATCGGGATGACCGGCAGTGGAAAGACCGGTCTCGGCGTCGGGCTCATCGAAGAAGCGCTGATCGATCATGTCCCCGTGATCGCGATCGATCCGAAGGGTGACCTCGGCAACCTCGCCTTGCGCTTCCCCGCGCTCGCGCCGGCAGACTTCCGTCCGTGGGTCGACCCGCAGCAGGCCGCCAATGCCGGCGTCTCCGCGGAGACGTTCGCCGAGCAACAGGCGTCACTCTGGAAAGACGGACTCGCCGGATGGGGCGAAGATGGCGCGCGCATTCAGCGACTCGTCGACGCCGCCGATGTCACCATCTACACGCCGGGTAGTACCGCCGGTCGGCCGCTGTCGCTGCTCAAGGCCTTCGTGGCACCACCGCCCGTCATTCGCGACGACAGCGAAGCGATGCAGGAACGCGTGGAGGCGACCGCCACCAGTGTGCTCGCCCTGCTCGGCATCGACGGTGATCCGATCGCGAGCCGCGAACACATCCTGCTCGCCAACCTGCTGCATGCCGCGTGGAGCGACGGGCGCGATCTCGACCTCGCCGGCCTCATCGGTGGCATTCAATCGCCGCCGTTCCACACCGTCGGCGTGATGCCGCTCGACACGGTCTTTCCACCGAAGGATCGCACCGAGCTCGCGATGAAGCTCAACAACCTGTTGGCGGCACCGGGCTTCCAGACCTGGATGCAAGGCGAGCCGCTCGACACGGCGAGCTTGCTGTACGACGCGAGCGGCAAGCCGAAAGGCTCCATCGTGTCGATCGCGCATCTCGGCGACGCCGAGCGCATGTTCTTCATGACGCTCCTGCTCGCCGACATTCTCGCGTGGGTGCGCACCCAGCCGGGCACCGGTTCGTTGCGCGCGATTCTCTACATCGACGAATTGTTCGGCTACATGCCGCCCGTGGCGAACCCGCCGTCGAAGGTGCTGTTGCTCACGCTGCTCAAGCAGGCGCGCGCCTACGGACTCGGCGTCGTGCTGGCCACGCAGAACCCGGTGGACCTCGACTATCGTGGACTGTCGAACACCGGCACGTGGTTCATCGGACGGCTGCAAACCGAACGCGACAAGATGCGCGTGATGGAAGGACTCGAAGGCGCCTCGGGTGGACAACCGTTCGATCAGGCCGCCATGGAACAGACGATTGCCGGACTCGGCAAACGCGTGTTCCTGATGCACAGCGTGCACGAGTCGGCGCCGATCACCTTCGAGACGCGCTGGACGATGTCGTATCTCGCCGGCCCGATGACGCGCGAACAGATCAAGCGGATCACCATGGACACGGTCGCCAGCGGCGCCGGCACCGCCCCTCCCGCAACACGGCCCGCTGTCACGAGCGGCGGCGGCAGTATGTCATCGCTCGACCCCTCGGCATCGGCGCCGGCACCCGTATTGAGCGCAGACGTGCCGCAGTACTTCCTGCCCGTGCATGCCGCGAGTGGCCCGGTCACCTATCACCCGGCGGTGCTGGGCGTGGCCGACATGTCGTTTGCGAGCGTGAAGTACGGCGTGACCGAGCAGCGTCGTGTGGCACTGCTGGCTACGATGGACGACGGCCCGATCACGCTGGAGTGGGACAACGCCGAGCGCATCGACCTTGATCCGTCGGTACTCGAACGCGGCCCGACCAGTGGCGCCGCCTACGGCGCGCTGCCGAGAGCAGCGGCGAACGCCAAGAGCTATGCCGCGTGGAGCAAGGCGTTCCAGAAGTGGCTCGTCCTCAACGAAAACGTGTCGCTGCTGCGCAGCGCGGCCTTCAAGCAGATATCACATCCGGGCGAATCGGAGCGCGACTTCCGCATTCGTTTGCAGCTGCTGGCGCGTGAAGCGCGCGACCGCCAAATCGAAACGCTGCGCGGCAAATACGCCACAAAGCTCACCGCGCTGCAGGAGCGCCTGCGTCGCGCCGAACACGCCGTGCAACGTGAGCAGGCACAGGCCGCGCAGGCAAAGATGGACACGGCGATTTCCGTTGGGGGCGCGATCCTCGGCGCATTTTTCGGCCGCGGCAGAATTTCCGGCGGTACGATCAGTAAAGTCGGTACCGCAGCCCGTGGCGCGGGACGTGCAGCGCAGCAGCAGGCCGACGTCACGCGCGCGAACGACAGTGTGCAGGCGCTGCAGGCCCAGTACGCCGTGCTGGAAGCGGCCCTGCAGCAGGACATCGATGCATTGGGTACGACCTACGACGCGCAACGGGATACGCTCGAGGCGATTCCCATAAAGGCAAAAAGCGGCGACGTGCACGTACAACTGGTGGCGCTGGTATGGGTGCCCTTCCACCGCGATGCGGCAGGAATGACCACGGCGGCGTGGCGTTAAGCCGCGCCGCCGGTTCAGCGCTGCCGCGCCCCCGTCGTCCGCAGGGCGTTCAGCGACCAGTCAAAGGGGACTTCCCGCATCCCGAAGCGACCGGACTCCAGCTTCTTCTTGGTGTCGCCATCGAACCACGTGGCCAGATAGGCGCCAAGCTCCGAGCGCCCCGTGCCGAAGTCGGCCTTGTAGTACGTGAAGATCGGACTGAGACGGGGGAATCGCGTCTCGATCTGGTTCCGGGTGGTGTCCTTCAGAAACCGGGCCCCTTGGTCGAACAGCTGCCGATCGAGCGCCGCGCCGGTAAACGCCTCCGAGCGGAGTGGCGGGCTGCCTTTAGCCGCCGAGACCAGCGCGAAGTGCACGCGCGGATCGTGAAAGTCCTTGCGGAGAATACGATGCTCCACGTCGTCGAGCGTCAGCGTGCGGCCGGCCGCGCGTACGATCGGCTCGCTCCAGGGACCTTTCAGCCGCAGCACGCCAAGCGTCCGGTTGACGTTCCGAATACTCTCCCGCTCGCCGTGGGTGATGATCAGCTGGATGGTGTACGCATTGTACACGTTGATCCAGAACGCCATCTGCTCCTCGTCGTCGGCGCCGGCCAGCGACGCGCCCGCGAGCGCGGTGAGATAGCGGCGGAAGGCGGCCGCGTCACGGAAGGCGTCGTAGTCCACGAGACCATCGCGCACGTGCACGCGCAGCAGGCTGTCGAAGGCCGAGTGATCGATCGTCACGCGAGGGGACGCCTGGCCGGAGACCGCTTGGCCGTGAAGGGGGCGACCGGCAAGCGCCATCGCGGCGATCAGCGCGACCAGCACCCACCGGTATCCGACGTCCACGGCCCTGCGCAGGAAGAATGACATCGAGTATAGTATGGCGATGAGCACGAACTGGTTACTGGGCATCTGGCGACTCATGCGCGCCGACGCATCACTCGACTTCGCCCCGGGTGTGCGTATGGAATTTCTGCTGGACGGTGTGCTCCGCTATCACGTGGATGTGGGGGGACAGGATCAGTCCATCGATCTCGTCTACCGCGTGGACGGGGATGTCCTGCACACCGACAATCCGGCGGCTCCGCACAGCATGCGCGTCCGTATCGAACACGGAGTCGGTGACGTGCTGCTGCTCGACTTCGGCGGCCCGCAGGCCATGCTCGTGCGCGAAGTCGAGCATGCCCGGCGTCACATCCAGTAAGCGTACTGATTCGCGACGAGCACGAAGCCCGACCGCGCGGCCTTCGTGACGACCATTACGGGCCGTACACGACCGGCGAGATGCCCTGCTTGATGTCGCGCGCGCCGGCCGCCACGCCGGAGCCAACCGCCATCGCGGCCGTCAGTGCCGTACCGAGGCCGACCAGCGGCAGGAACGGGACCACAAGCGCGCCCACCAGAAACGCCGCGCCGCCGGCGACCCACGGGGCCTTGCCCTGCTGCACGGCGTCCACGTAGCGGAGCCGGTTGCGGACGAATCGGCGCGTGGTGCCATGCACCACGATGGCCAGGATCGTGGCGATCGCGAACGAGAAGAGAAAGAACATGGAACCCTCCTGAATAATCAGACACGGAGCGCGTCACAGAACCCGTGGCGTCGTGCTGCCGCTGACCCGCCTTTCTCCCTAACGCGACGACGGGACGGAGGTTTCACCCCCGTTCCATGGGATTAGCGACGCCGCGGCATCTCCATCTTCGTGTAGCTCAGCGGCACCGAAAAGAGATCGTTGGCCAGCTTCCGCTTTTCGATTTTCACCACTTCGATGGGTACGCTCCCGTCGGGCATCGTCACCTTGAGCGGGAAACCGCCGTCGGCGCTCAGGGCCCGCTGCCACGCCGGCGCTCGGCTACGCTGCATCGCGGCCAGCGGGTTCACGTAGCCGCCGAGCCCCTTGGCCAGACAGAGATCGACCGCCTGTGCCGCGCTGGTGACCGTCACGTGTTCGCACGCATACCCGGCCACGGTGTCCATCCGGCCGGTGCGCGTGATCTGCGCCTCGGCCGGCGTGTTGGCCGCGACACCCGATGCGGCATCGGCCACGGGCAACTCCATGTAGGCATGCTGCCCCGCCATCAGCACGTACACCTTCTGCTCCTGCGGCACCGACAACAGCGACATGGCACCGGCGGGGCCGCCCATCGAGACCCGGACCTTGCCGTTGCGCACGAGATACTCCACCTCTTGCACCTGCGGACCGTTCGCGCCCTTGGCCGACAGGCGCATGGTCACGGCGCCTTCGAACGGCTGCGCCGCAACCGTCGGCGCCGGAACAACCGCGAGCAGCGTGACCGTGGCCGCAGCAATGGTCACGGGAGACACTCGACGCATCAGCACATCCGGATGGGAGAGGTCAGGCAAGGCCTGTTCGCATCGCTTTGAGCACGAGTTCAGAAAAGCGGTCGATCTCGTCCAACGTGGTGTACACGTTGGGGGTGACGCGGATCCCGCTGAACTCCGCATGCACGATCGGCGTTTGCACGATGCGGTGCTGCGACACGAGCCAGCCGCCGAGCTTCACCGGATCGAGCCCGTCCACGTGAAAGAAGCCGATGCCGCCGCCCCACTTCGAATCGAGCGGGGTGAGCACCTTCACGCGCCCCTGCCCTTCGGCCAGCAAGCGCTTGGCCCAGCGATCGCGCAGGAACTTGAGTCGCGCCTGCTTCCGCGCCGCGCCGATCGCCCGATGAAACGCCAGCGACACCGAAATCGCGTTGTGATTCGCGGCGGGATGTGTCCCGATCTCCTCGTACTTGCGGATGTCGGCTTCCTGCCCCGGGTTGCCCGCCATCAACGGCCACATCGACTCGATCTTGTCCTTGCGCACGTAGAGGAAGCCCGTGCCGATCGGTGCCAACAGCCACTTGTGCAGGCTGGTGCCGTAGTAGTCCACGTCGAGCTCATCACGCGTGAACGGAAACTGCGCGAAGGCATGCGCACCATCAACGAACGTCACCACCCCTTTCGCACGCGCCATCGCAATCAACTCCTTCACGGGCAGAATCTGTCCGGTCAGGTTGGTGATGTGCGTGATCTCCATGACGCGCGTGCGCGGCGTGATCGCGGCGGCAAACGCGTCCACGATCTGCTGCGGCTCCGTGCACGGCACAGGGAACGACACGTCCTTCAGCACGATGCCTTCGCGGCGCGCGCGCTGCTTCCACGCGTTGATCATGCGCCCGTAGTTCTGGTTGGCGACCACCACTTCATCGCCGCGCTTGAGATCGATGCCGAAGATCAGCGTCTCCATCGCTTCCGATGCATTGCGCGTGATCGCCATTTCTTCCGTGTCGCAGCCGAACTCCAGCGCGAGCTCGCGTCGGACGATCTCGATGCGGGGCTCCAGGGTCTGCCACATCTGGATCACCGGCAGCTCGTTCGAGAAGCGGAGGTCGCGCTCGAGCTGCGCCATCACGTGCGAGGGCGCCGGCGAACAGCCGCCGTTGTTCAGGTTGATCCACGTGCGGTCGAGATCGAACGCCCGTTGGATCGGCTCCCAGAAATCCTCGTCGGCAGCGAAGGCATCGGCCTGCGCCGCATCGCCACGCCAGGCGGGCGCGGACGGGTCGAAGAGGGCGACGCCGCGATCCTTCGCGACATCGGCCGCATCGATCAGACGCCGGATCGCGTGCGGCGAAAAGCGCGGCGACAGCGCGGCGGCAAGGCTGGGCAGGGCGGTCGCCCC
>CANHNQ010000061.1 GCA_947462095.1 Gemmatimonadota bacterium | reverse complement strand
TCGGCTGCGTGGGCGACGACACTTCGCCCGGCACGTCGCTCTTCATGACCGGCGTTTCCACGATCGGCCAGATGGGCTCACCGGTGGCGCGATCGAACGTGTACACCCATCCCTGCTTGGTGGTCTGCGCCACGACCTTGCGCAGCTTGCCGTCCACCGTGATGTCCATGAGGTTCGGCGCCATCGGCGTGTCGTAGTCCCAGATGTCGTGATGCACCATCTGGAAGTGCCACTTCCGCAGCCCCGTCTTCGCATCGAGTGCCACGAGCGAGTTGCCGTACAGGTTGTTGCCCGGACGATGGCCGCCGTATTCGTCCATCAGCGGCATCCCCACCGGGATGTACACCAGGCCAAGCTGCTCGTCGGCCGCGTACGGCGCCCACGCGTCGTTCTTGCCCACGCCCTTACTGCCGTTCTTCGAGCCGTTCTTCCACGTGTCGGCGCCGAACTCACCCGGCTGCGGCACGAGGTTGAACTTCCACGCCTGGCGGCCGGTGCGCACATCGAATCCGCGCACGGTGCCGGTCACGTTGTGCGTGCGAATCGGGTAGTAGCCGTGAATCGACGAGTTCCCCAACACGATCATGTTCCCCACCACCATCGCCGGTGAACTGGCGGCGATCTGTCCGGCGGCCGGATCGAGGCCCACCGTGCCGTCGGCGCCGATCTTCTTTACGGGGTCCCACGTTTCACCGGGCTTCGCTTTGCGCATCGGCGCGGCGTCGGAGATGATGAGCGGCCCCGAGTCATCGACGGCGAGCGGCACCATGGGGTAGCCCAGGCCGTCCATCAGGTCGACCACACCGTTCTTGCCGAACAGCGGATCGGGCTTGCCCGTCTTTGCATCGAGCGAAATCAGGTGATAGCCCGGCGTGACGAGCAGCACGCGTTCAATGCGGCCATCGGTCCAGTATGACAGGCCGCGACCGGCGAACTGACGCGGCGCCTTCTGCCAGCGGATCCCTTCGTCCAGGCGATACATCCACAACGTCTCGCCCGTTTCCGGATCGAGCGCGGTGGCCACGCGACGCGTGCTGGCCACGGTGAACAACCGGCCGTTCGCGAAGATCGGCGTGGTGCGATAGTACTCGTCCTTGCCGAATGCACTGGCCTTCCACTCCCACGCCACTTGCAGCGAGTCGAAGTTGCTGGCGTTCACCTGTTCGAGCGGCGAGTAGCGCGTGCTCCACTGGTCTGCCCCCCAATGCCGCCATTCACCGTACGCGTTCCCGCGTACCAGTGGTTTGCCCTGTTGCGCCACCGTGGGAGCGACGCGCGTGAACGTGGCGCCGACAACCGCGGCACCCGCGACCAGCGCAAAGCCGACGAGCCGTTTGGTCCTGCGTTGCATCATGTGATCTCCGTCAAAGCTGCGGGACGAGTCTGAACCTGCGTACTTCCCAACGATCTTCCACGAGCGATGGCGCATGCTCCGGCGCGTTGCTCGGCACCGGATCAATGCGCACCGCCTTCAACCACGCCGGCTCGGCGTTCAACTCCACCTTGCCAGCCGGCATGCCGTTCAGCTTCAGGATGTAGGCCGTCACCCACACGTATTCATCTTCGGTCAGCGTGCCCGGTGCCGACTTGGGCATCAGGTTGCTGAGGTAGCCGTACAGCTCCCAGAGCGGCCGCCCGAACCACTTCAACTCGAACGCCGGGCCCATGTGGGTGGCCGTGGTGTGACAGCCAAGACAGGCGCCGTTGAAGACGTTCTTGCCCTTCGCGGCCTGAGCAAGCGTATACACGCCCTGCGTGGTCGACTTTGGTGACTGCGCCGTACTGGTGCGCGGCGCGAAGCTTGCCGCCGCAACGCAGAGCAGCACTCCCGTCACGGCACGAGACGCCGCACGCGCCCCCGACAGCCGACGCATCACGCCCGACATCCCCCACGCCACCCCTGTCACGATCAGCACCCCCATCGCTCCCCGCAGCACATCCGCCAGAAACAGCGCATCGAGCACCGGCGGCATGAATCGATACGTGCGTAACGTGGCGGCGCGCTCAAGCAGCCAATGCCACGCTTCATGCGTGATAAACGCCGACACGATGATCACGCCCATGCGCTCCGGCACCGCGCGCGCGAACACCCAGCGCAGCACCGGCACCGCCACGGCCAGCACCGCCAGTTGCGCGAGCTCCACGCCCACGTTGAACGCGGCCAGCGATGCCAGCAAATGCGATCCGGCAAACTGCAGTTGATCACGCAGCGCCGTGGAGAATCCGAAGCCGTGCACCAGGCCGAAGGCGAACGCGATCATCCACCGATGCGGCACGCGGGCCCCTACGATGTTCTCGAGTGCCAGATACACGATGGACGCGGCAATCAGCACCTCCACCAGCGGCGGAAACCACAGCGCCGTCGGGGCGAACCCCAGCGCCGATGCGACCAGCGTGATCGAATGCGCGATCGTGAACGCCGTGATCACACCGATCAACGGGCGCATCGTGCGAATCGGCAGCACCAGGCAAAGCACGAACAGCAGATGATCGATGCCGCTGAACATGTGCACCATGCCGGTGAGCATGAACCGCCACGCCGCATGCCACCAGCGCGGATCGAGTCGGACATCGCCCGGATCGCCGTCAAACGTGATCACGCGCTCGGCACCACTGCGCAGCAGCAGTGTCACGACCGTCGTGGTGCGCACGCCGAGGTGCGCCCACGTGGGCGTGAGCACCAGGTCGGCGTCGTCGCCAACGATCACGCCGTTCGTCGGCACGTCGAGCAACACATCGAGCATCACCTGTCCTACCGGAATGTCGGTGCTGGCTGGCAACGGCGATGCCTGCACGGCGCGCAGTGCGCTGTCGTACGCATCGAAGGCGCGGTCGGTGGGCAGCGCAGCGCGAACCGCCACCACCTGTGGCGCGCCCAACGCACGATCGCCCACGCGGAGGCGCACACCGTCGGCGATCCACAGCTGGGCGGCATCGCGCAGGGTGGGCGCAGCGCGTGCCACATCCAGAAAGCCCGCCCCGCGCGTCGGGAACGACACGTCACGCATGCTCTCCAGGGGCACGCGCACCAGCAAGCGCACCCGCGCCCCCTCGGGCTTCACGAAGGTGCGCACGACCACCGTGGCCGGAACTTCATGCGCCTGCGCACGATGTCCCGGTACGAGGATCAACAGCAGCGCCAGTAAGGAGGAGAGAAAGGGCATCGCGTAGCGGGCGTCGATTCTCTGGACAGGCGGGGGATGCAGCGTTACTAAAGGAGGGATTCGCGGCCTGGCCGCAATTCTCCTAACGTACCATCCCGCCCCGGAATCCACACGGGGTCCTACCCCAGATGGAGTTGCTGATGACGAGAAAGCGCAACGCACTGCGCTGGACGGCCCTCACGCTGACGATCGGCGCCCTCGGTGTCGCGCAAGCGTCGCTCCGGGCCACCGACCGGCAGATGGTGCAGGCCCCGCGGTTCGAAGTCGATCCGGTCTGGCCCAAGCCCATGCCGAACCACTGGATTCTGGGCTCGGTCATCGGCGTCGGCGTGGACAGCCGCGACCACGTGTTCATCATCCACCGCGGTGATTCCACCCTGAATCAGCGCACCGAAGCCGGCCTGAATGCGAAGCCGCCCATCGGCGAATGCTGCGCATCGGCCCCGCCGATTCTCGAGTTCGATCCCGACGGTAACCTGGTAAAGGGATGGGGCGGACCGGGTGAGGGGTACGTGTGGCCCGGCTCGAATCACGGCGTCGCCGTCGACGACAAGGACAACATCTGGATCGGCGGCAACGGCCCCGCCGACTCGCACATCCTGAAGTTCTCGCACGAGGGCAAGTTCCTGCAGCAGATCGGCACGCCCGGCCAGGGATCGGCCAGCAACGACAGCACGCACTTCGGGCGGGTGGCCAAGATCACCTTCGACACCAAGGCCGGCGAGGCCTACGTGGCCGACGGTTACGGCAACAAGCGCGTGGCCGTGCTCGATATGAACAGCGGGAAGCTCAAGCGCTTCTGGGGGGCCTACGGCAACAAGCCTGACGACGCGCGCATGCCGCCGTACGATCCGTCGGCGCCGCTGGCGCAGCAGTTTCGCAACCCGGTGCACTGCGCCGAGCCCACCACGGACGGGTTGGTGTACGTGTGCGACCGTCCCAACGATCGCATCCAGGTATTCCAGAAAGACGGCAAGTTCGTGAAGGAGGTGCGCATCGCACCGGCCACGCGCGGCGACGGCTCGGTGTGGGACATCGCCTTCTCGAAGGATCCGGCCCAGAAGTATCTCTATCTGGCCGACGGCAAGAACGAGCGCGTGTACGTGATCGACCGGCAGTCGCTGGAAATCCTCACCAGCTTCGGCGACGGCGGCCGTCAGCCCGGACAGTTCTTCGCCGTGCACAGCATCGCGACCGACTCCAAGGGCAACATCTACACGACGGAAACGTACGAGGGCAAGCGCCTCCAGAAGTTCCGCTACAAGGGTATCGGGGCCGTGAAGCGCGGCAACCAGGGCGTGGTCTGGCCGACCGGTAAGTAAGGCGTCTCTCCCCACCACGACGAAGGGCCCGTCAGTCCATCTGACGGGCCCTTCGTGCGTTCATCGGGTGCCGATCAGGGGATGTATCCGGCGCACTCGATCTCCACCTTGGCGCCCGGCGACACGAGGGCCGCGACCACCACGGTCGAACGGGCCGGCGGCGCCGACGGGAAGAACTCGCGGTACACCGAATTCATGCCGCCGAAGTCCTTCACGTCGGTGAGGAACACGGTACACTTCGTGGCGTTGGCCAGCGTGGTCCCGGCGGCTTCGAACACCTTCTTGGTGCTTTCCAAGGCCAGACGCGTCTGGCCCTGAATCGTGGTGTCCGGCGCGGTGCGGCTCATGCCGAGCTGCCCCGAGGCGAACAGCATGTTCCCCACGCGGATGCCCGGCGTGAGCGTGGGTGACGCACTCTGCCCTTCGGGAATCACCTGCTGCCGGGCCGCCGCGGCTTGCGCCAGCGCGGTGCCTGCGAGCAGCGTAGTAGAGAGCGACGCCGCGATGGCGGCGGTGGAAGCGAAAACGAACGAACGACGCATCAGCAATCCTCCAGGAAGACGGGATCGGGAATCATATGCCCATGTTCGACTTTGTGTGCACGGCCTGTCAACAGAGCTTCGAGGCGCTGGTGCGCGGCAGCACGCCGCCGGCCTGCCCGGCCTGTGGCAGCACCGCCCTCGAAAAGCAGATGGCCCTGCCGTCCATCAAGACCTCGTCCACCCACGGGCAGGCGATGCACGCCGCCAAGAAGCGCGACGCGGCGCAAGGCAAGGACCGCATGCACGAGCAGCGCAAATACGAGCTGAGCCACGACGACTGAAGGCGGATGGCCCGGTCGGCGTGGCTCAGCTGAACGCAGCGTCCTGAGGCTATCGCCTTAGCAGGACTTGCACTTGTTGCTGTTCTTCGCGCCCATCTTGACCAGCAAATCCACGGTCTCCACGAAGGGCGGAATGCGCTGCACCGGACCGTTCGCCATGTCGGCGGTGGTCTGACCTCGACGGCTGATCGCCATGAGATCGCCGCCCTTGCCGGCGAGATACTTGATCAGGTCGTTGTCGCCGCGGGCCGCGGCATGGTGGATCGCGTTGTAGCCGTTGTGGTCGCGCATGTTCACGTCGACCTTCAGCTCTTCGATCAGGTACTTCGCCGACGCCATCCACGCGTCCGGAGCATGCCGGTGCGAGTTGGCGGCGAACCCTTCGCCGTATCCCACACCGGTGGCCGCGTGAATGGGATACACGCCCGGACCGCCGTCCGGAATCGGCGCGAGCCCCGACGGATCCTTGCCCCCCGCCGCCGCATCATCACCGCCGGAATCATCGCCGGGCAGGCGACCCGTGGGCTTGATCGTCGGGATCGTGATATCGGCGCCGTACTTCACCAGCAGCTTCATCGCCGGCACGTCCGTGCCGTAGGCGGCGCGCCAGAACGCCGTGGCCCCGACCGTGTTCACGCCCAGCAGGTCGAAGTTGTACGACATGAACCAGAGGTGCTTCTTGAGGCGCACGTTCACATCGGCGCCGGCCTTCAGGAAGGACTCCATCAGGTCGAGGTACGACGTGGTCTGCTGCAACTGCGCGGTGGGCTGCGGATACAGCGACTTGGCCGCCCACTGCACGTTGATCGTCGCGTACAGCGGCGTGGCCCCCGCGTCGCTTTGCAGCTTCACGTCGGCACCCTTCTCGAGCAGCGTCTTCGCCATGTCGAACCGGCCGTTGATCGTCGCCATGAGCAGCGGGCTGGTGTGATCGCCCTCGCTCACGTGATTGATCTTCGCGCCAGCCTCGAGCAACCGTGCCACGCAGTCGTCGCTGCCATCACGCACGGCGAACAGCAACGCGGTCAGACCGCCCTTGTTGCCGATCAGATCGCCGTAGGTCGGACCACGGTTGTTGAAGCCCGTCTGCGGGGGAGGCGTCGGCGCGGAATCGCGCTTCGCCGGCGCACCGGCCGCGGCGGGAGCCTTGGCACCCGTTATCGGTACCGGGGCAGCCGCCGGAGCCGCCGGAGCGGCCGGAACCGCAGCAGGAGGCGCGACCGCAACCGCGACCCGCGGTGTGGTCGGCGCAGCCGCACCAGCCGGCGCTGCGCCAGGCGCACCACCGGGACCGGCCGCCGCCACCGTCGGCGCCGCGTCGGCCGCCTTCATCGCCGCGACGCGACGACCGCGCTGCACCAGCATCGCGCGCTCCGCCTTCTCCTTCGCGGAGATGTCTTCAATCTTCGACGCGAGTTCGAGATTGGCGCCGCGCTTGATCAGCAGGTCGAGCGCCGCCAAACGATTGGCCGAGGCCGCCCACATGAGCGGCGTCTGCCCCCACGCGCCTTCACGCGTGTCCACCGGCGCCCCCTTGTCGAGCAGCGCCGCAACCGTCTGCGGATCGCCGTTCGACGCCGCAAAATGCAGCGCGGTGACAGCACCGGTGGTCGTCACGGCATTCACGTCGGCGCCGGCGGCCAGCAAAGCCTTCACCGTCGCCGAGCGTCCGCCCCGTGCCGCCAGATGCAACGGCGTGTAGTTGCCGTTGCGCGTAACCGCATCGACGCGCGCGCCGGCGTAGACCAACATCTGTGCGCCGGCCGCATCGCCACGCTGCGCCGCCCAATGCAGCGCCGTCATGCCATCCGGCTGCGCGGCGTTCACATCGAGCCCCTGCTTGATGAGCTGCCGCACCCGCGAGCTGTCGCCGCGCATGACGGCATCGGCCACCGGCGACTCGTCGGCCGGCGTCCGCGCCGCGCCCAGTGCCAACGAGGCACCGAGCACCGACGCGATCACCGCCAATCGATACGCCGTCGTCGATCCGAACTTAGGCATAGGAGTTCAGGTTGAGGGCACCCGTGGCGTCACCGAACTTCGTCTGATCGTTCAGGCCAAGCGTGTGCATCATGCTGAGCATCGCGTTCGCCATCGGCGTGCCGTCCGGCGCCTTGATGTGCAGGTTGCCGGCAAGCTGCCCTTCGGCCTTGCCCAGCAGGATAAGCGGGCAGCGGCGATGGTTGTGCAGGTTCGAGTCGCCCATCGGCGAGCCATAGATGATCATCGTCTTGTCGAGCATGTTGCCGTCGCTCTCCTGGATGCTCTTCAGCTTGTCCAGGAAGTACGGCAGCATCGAGACGTGGTACTTGTTGATCATGTTGAAGTCCTTCACGCCGCGCTCGGTCCCGCCATGGTGCGACGCCGGGTGGAACGGCTTGTCGGTGCCGCTCTCCGGGTACGTCCGGCTGGAGCCGTCGCGACCCATCTTGAACGAGAACACGCGCGTGATGTCAGCGGCGAACGCCAGCGCCTGAATGTCGAACATCAGCTTGACATGCTCGGCGAACGCATCGGGCACGCCGGCCGGCGCTTCCGGCAGTTCGCGCGGATCACCGCTCAGATTGCGGGCTTCCACGCGCTGAATGCGACGCTCGACCTCACGGATGTCCTCGAGGTACTTGTCGAGACGCTGACGGTCGTCGGGACCAAGGTTCACCTTGAGCGACGACATCTCCCCCGACACGAAGTCGAGGATGCTGCGACGGGTGCGCCGCCGCTCGGCGCGCTCGGCGCTCGTGCCGCCGACGCCGAACAGTTTCTCGAACGCCACGCGCGGATCGCGAATCACCGGCAGCGGCTCGGTGGGCGACGACCAGCTGATGGAATCCGTGTACACGCAGGCGTAGCCGTACGCGCAGCCGCCGGCCTGGTCCACGTTCTCGATGCACAACTGCATGGACGGGATCGGCGTGTCCTGACCGAAGCGCTTCGCGTAGATCTGGTCGAGCGACGTGCCCACGCGGACATCGGATCCTTCCGTCTGCTTGGCGTGCGCCTGCGTCAGGAACGTGGCGCTCGACCGGAAGTGGTCACCGCCAATTTCGTTCGGCGACGACGGCTCCGCTTCGCGGACGTCGGTGTTGCTGATGATCGTGAGATAGTCGCGATAGTTCTCGAGCGACGACATGGCCGTCGGCGAGAGATCAAACTGCTTCCCGGCCGCCGCGGGCGACCAGAGGTTGAGCTTCGAGCCGAGTTCGTTGCAGCCGGCCGCGCCGTGCACCATTTCGATGGCCACCAGGCGAGGCGCCTTGTTGGCCAGAATGCGCGAGCCACGACCGGTCGGAATCATCGCATCCAGATACGGTAACGCGATCGTGGCGCTGAGGTTCTGCAGGAACTGCCGGCGGGGCATCGCCTTGCCGCTGAGAAAATACATGGTGTGGCGTCTCCGGTATCGTGAACTGGGGTGCGAATCGTTGGCGAATGCGTGCGATGAATGATCAGCGAACGCCGGGCGACGTAGCGCCCTTGGTCCCCGAGTCAGCCTGCTCCATCACCTTCCTCAGCCGGAACGCGTCGCTCTTGACGACCCCGACGATGAAGTCCTGCATGCGGTAGTTGTTGGCCTTCACCTGCGCTTCGATCTTCCGCACCGCCGGATGATCGTAGTACTCCACACGACGGCCGAGGGCGTACGCCATCAGGTTCTGCGTGAAGTTGCGCACCAGCGGCGTGGGGCGCTTCAGCAGCGCCTTCTGGAGCTCGAGCGCGTTGGTGATCTTCGTGCCATCGTAGAAATCGCCACGGGTGTCGAGCGGCGTGCCGTTCTCACGAATACGCCACTGTCCGTTCACATCGAAGTTGTCCATCGCCAGGCCGATGGGATCGATGAACACGTGACACGACCGGCAGCTTGGATTGGCGCGGTGCTCTTCCATGCGCTCGCGCGTGGTGAGCAGGCGGCCTTCCTTGCTGTCACCGGTCTTCTCGAGATCGGGGACGTTCGGCGGCGGCGCGGGCGGCGGCGTGCCCATGAGCACTTCCATCACCCACTTGCCGCGCAACACCGGCGACGTGCGGTTCGCATGCGACGTCAGGGTGAGCACGCTGCCGTGTCCGAAGATGCCCACGCGGCCGGAGTTGGCTGGGTACTCCACGCGACGGAAGTCGGTGCCGACCACGCCCGGGATGCCATAGTGCTTCGCGAGATCCTCGTTCACGTACGTCCAGTTGGCCGTATACAGATCGAGGAAGCTGCGGTTCTCCCGCACGAGATGATCGAAGAACGTCTCGGTTTCCTGCACCATGTCCGACGCCAGCTGTTCCCGATAATCGGGATACTGCAGCGCATCCGGGTGCACCTTCTCGATATCGGACAAACGCAGCCACTGCGCGGCGAAGCGCGTGGAGAGCGCGAGGCTCCGCTTGTCGGCCAGCATGCGCTTGGTCTGCGCAATCAGCACCGTCGTATCGGTCAGGAGCCCGCGACGCCCCAGCGACACGAGCTGCGAGTCGGGCGGCGCGCCCCAGAGGAAGAACGAGAGACGCGACGCGAGGTCGAGACCATTCACCGCTACGCGCGAGCCCGGCTTGGACACGGCCGGCATCTCTTCCACGCGGAAGATGAAGTGCGGGCTGGCCAGCAACGCTTCGACCGCCGTGCGGATCCCGAGTTCGAAGCCGCCGTCCTTGGCCCCGGCGTCATAGAACGTGAGCAGTCCCTTGAGATCGTTCGGCGCCAACGGGCGACGATACGCCTGCGCCCCCAATCGCGTCATGATCTTTTCAGCGCACGGACGGGCCTCGGACGGCGCCAGCGGGCGGCAGCTGAAGATGCGACGCCGGCTCGGCGTATCCGACACCCCGGTCGGATTGAACGGGCCCGTGACCGCAAACATCTGCACGTGCGACTGCGTGGTGATGCCGGCCTGCGAGCCGATCTGCGTGTCGGCGATGCTGTGCCCGATCGGCGCGATGTTGTCGTTGACCGGACCTTCGAAGGTGCGGATGAACGCGGCCGTGATGCGCTGCGGACCGGCGCGCACCGAGATCGGCTTGGTACGGATCTCCATACCGTTCGGGTCGGCCTGCGACATGCCCCGGTCGACATCGAGCACCGCCATGCGCTCGCCGTTCACCGAGATTTCGATCTTCTCGTCGAACGGCGCGGCGGAACCGAACAACTGGCCCGTGGGAATCGCGTGCAGCGTGATCGTAAACACGTACTCGCCGTCGGCGGGGAACGTGTGCGTCACCGACGTACCACCGCGCGTGCCGGCCGGTGCGCCTTCCACCGGATCGATCTGCGACGCCAGACGGGCAATCTTGTAGCTCGAGGTCGAGACGCTCGCCTTCGGGTCGCCCACGGCCAGGCGGCTGATTTCGCTGGCCGCGTCGAGGTAGGAATCCAGCAACGTGGCCGACGGCATCTGCACGTCGGCGATGTTGTCGAAGTTGGCGCTCTTGGTATCGAGCGGCAGCCACGATTCCGCCTTGATGTCAACGCCGAGGAGATCCTTGACGGACCGTTCATACTCGGCGCGATTCAGACGCTGAAAGGTACGCGTTCCCGGATTCGGATTCAGCGCATAGCGCGCATCCATCATCCGTTCGAGGGTACCGGCGAGGACGTCGAGCGTGTCCCCGCCCGGCTTCGGACGACCCGGCGGCGGCATCATCCCAGCCCGCAGTTTGCCGATCATCTTCTCGGCGAGCTCAGGGCTGCCATTGATGTTCGCCATGTCGAAGCCCTGCAGCGACAGGTTGCCCTGTTTGCGCTGCTCGCTGTGACACCCCGCGCAGGTCTTCTTCACCACGTCGGTCAGCGCCGAGGGTGCGATCGCGGCGGGGGCAGGCGACAGCACCGGATGCCCCAGACCGCGTCGCGCGGGCGCGGCGGGCCGAAGCGGCGGATCCGAAACTGGCGCGTCGAATGACGCAGATGTGGCGAGCGGCGATGTCAGCATCGGAGTCGCGGCCGGATCAGGTCGATCAATGATCGCGACAGCGAGGAGCGACAGGCCGCCGACCGAAGCGGCAACCAAGGATTTCATCCCCGGACCTCTGGGCTCTGGCGGGAACAGACAGGATACGACGACATGCGTTGTGGCAATGCTACGCACGCGAACTGTGAACCGCTGCAATATACTCAAGGGACCGAGTGTGCCACCGCCATCGGCGATCCGGACTCGGAACGGCGAGGTGATGTTCAACACTCTTGCCCCCAATCTCGTTCGGGGACATATACGCGGTACCCTGGGGGCACCTCTGCCCCTTTCCCACCTGGAGGATCCTCCGTGCGCCCCTGCTGGATGCTGTCGGCCGCTGCTGTGGCCGTGTCGCTGAGCGCTGTCTCCCCCCTGCACGCTCAGACGCGCCTGAATCCCGTGATCGACCTGATTGCCAAGAAGCAGCCAGTCTTCGGTCTGTATGGTCCCGCCAACCGCCGGTCCCGCCCCGGACAGCCGGCGCTCCCGGCCGACTCGGTCAAGTCACCGGCGCAGCTCGCCGCCGACGCGCTCGGCTATAAGAAGGCCGACTACATCTTTGACGGCAGCATGGAAGGCGACTTCGACGCCGCGCTGCCGCAGTTCGCCGCCTTCTCGAAAGGCATGGTCGATCAGGGCTCTCTGCAGAAGGGAAAGTCGCCGCGCTTCACGCACCCGATCTACGTGAAGACGCACGATATCTCGCCCGATCCTGCCCTCGCCGCCAAGCGCATTGGACAGCAGCTCAACCTCGGCGTCTCGGGCATCGTGTTCGTCGATGTCGATAGTCCGGAAGAGCTCGAGCAGGGGCTCGCCGCCCTGCGATTCAAGAGCAACGGCGGTACCCGCTCCGACGACGTGGGCGACGCCCCAGCCATGTGGGGGATGACGCCGGCCGAGTACAAGGCTAAGGCCGACCTGTGGCCGCTCAACCCGAAGGGCGAGCTCTACAACTTCACGATCGTGGAGAGCAAGGCAGGACTGGCCAAGATTCGTGAGATCGCCGCCGTGAAGGGTGTCGGCGTGCTCTTCCCGGGCGCCGGTACGCTTCGCGGCGTATTCAGCACCACCGACGCGGCGGGCAAGCGCACGTTCGACGAGAAGGCGTGGGAAGCGGCGATCCAGTCGGTGCTGTCGGCCTGCAAGGAATTCAACGTGCCGTGCGGCTATCCGGCCGGCGCCGCCGACATCGAAATGCGCATGAAGCAGGGGTTCAGCGTGTTTGTGATCGGCTGGGGTGAGCCGGGCTTCAAGGCCGTCGAGATCGGCCGCGGCGTCTCGGGGCGCTAACGCGCTTCAGCGGTGACCGTACGAAAGCGGGGCCCGTGCGATGCACGGGCCCCGCTTTCGTATGTACTGCTCCATGCCCTGTCACTCCATGGCGTGTCGCTCGCCTGCCCCAGATACGAAGAAGGCCGCCGATGCACAGGGCATCGGCGGCCTTCTGTCAACGGCCCTTCAATCGGTCCTTACGGGTTCCGATCGAGGCAACCTTCGAACTTCGGGTTGTTCCGCTCGATGAACGGGATCACGAGGTTGACGTCGTTGCCGTAGTTGTTGCCCGGGCGGTAGCGCATGGCGCCCGTCGGGAACACGGTCGCCGCCGTCCGGCCGTACTGCCGGATGAGGCGACGCATGTCGCCGAGGCGATGGCCGGTGAGGTACAGCCAGTAGGCGCGCTCCTTGAAGAGCATGTCCACGGCCGCGGCCTGCGTGGTCGGCGACGCCGCCAGCGGAGCAATCGCGGGCGTGATGCCGGTGGCCCGCAGCGTGTTCAACTGCGCGAACACCGCATCGCGATCAGCCTGCGTTCCGCCCTGCAAACGCGCTTCGGCTTCGATGAGGCGCGCTTCGATCCCGTCGGCCAGCGTAAACGGCGCAGACTGCGACGTGTACTTGAGCTGGCGCGGCAGGTTCGTGCTGGTGCCGTCGAAGCCGAGGTTGGCCGTCGCCACCCAAGGCACACGCGGATCCACCGGCGTGACGAGGTAGTCGATACCGTTCGTGCCTTCCTTCGTGGTCACCGTGTATCGCGTGCCGGCGTTGTACATCGCCGTCCAGAGGCCGTTGGTCTGACGACCGGTGGCGATCGAGTGGCTGAGCACGTGCTTGTAGCTCGTGGCCACGCCACTCACCGCCGCGGCCGCCTGGGCAAACTGACCCTGGTTGAGCAGCACGCGCGCCTTGCCGATCGACGCCAGGCTGCGGTAGTTCACGCCCGTGGCGTTCGCCAGTGCGGTATCCATCGACGCGGACGCGCGGGCGTACACCTGCACCGTGGTCTGCGGGCTGCCGTACTCAAAGTCACCGTTCGCCGCCACCTTGCTGAACGGCACGCCGGAGCACCAGCCCTCACCGAACGCCGTCTCGGCAAAGCCGCGAATGGCGTACATCTCACTGAGTGAGTCTTTCGCAGCGGCGTTCGTCGGCTTCGTCACGATCCACTTCTCAATGGCCGACGCCAGACTGGCGCGGGCCAGTTGCAGCTGCACGTAGGGCGTTTGCACGGCACCGCCGAGCACTTCGCTCGAGTTCCGTCCGTCGGTGTTGTACCGGTCGGCGAAGGTATCCGTGGTATTGAGCTCATCGCCCAGGTTTCCAGAGACGACCACGAAGCCGTCCTGGGTACCCGAGTACGACACGATGAAGTCCTGCATGGCGCCGTTGCGCAGCGTGGTCACGCCAAGGCTGCCACCAATGGCGGCCTCGGCGATCACGTCAGGCGTGGGAACCGAGAGAAGATCCGAGCTGCACCCAGCCACCGTAAACACGGCAGCCATGGCGCCCACTGGACGGATCACCCGGCGTGCGGAATTGAAGAATCGCATGGATGTAGGTCGTCTCAGAAGGAGAAGTTCATGCGCAGCGTCATGATGCGCAGCGGCGGCGTGGAGAAGTACTCCTCGTTACCGCGATCGTCGTTGTTGGACTGGGCCGCTTCCGGATCAACGCCGGTGTAGTCCGTGATCACACCGAGGTTGCGGCCGGTCAGGACGACGCTCCAGCGCGAGGCGCGGACGGCGTTGGCCCACTTGGTCGGCATTTCGTACGCCACCGCAAGTTCGCGGAAGCGCGTGAACGAGCCGTTCTCGAACATGCCCGTGTACACGGCCTGCGACGTGGCCAGCGCGTTGGCCTGTTCCTGGAGCGAGGCGCTCTTGTCGTAACGGCCGCGGCAGGTCACGCCGTTCATGCACTGGTGACGCAGGGTGTTGTTGAACTTCTTGAAGCCCCACTTGCTGTCCACCTGACCGGACACCCTGAGCTTCTTGTTGAACAGCTCGAGCGTCGGCGAGAACGCGACTTCACGCGTCGGGAACGTGTTCCCCTGATAGACCGCCGTATCGCTGAACGTCAGCTCGCTCAACGAGGAATTCGCGTTGAACGTGATGATGCCGTCGCCGTTCTTGTCGTTGAAGCTGATGGTCTTGTCCCACAAGCCGAACAACGGGTAGCCCGGACGATTCTGCTGCGTATTGCGATTGCCCGAGGCGATCGACGTCACGCCTTCGCCCAGCTTCGTCATGCGGTTCTTGTTCGTGGAGCCCGTGAACGCGAACGAGAGCGCCGCCGCCTTGCTGTCGATCACGCGCTGGTTCCACGTGAACTCGACACCCTGGTTCTTGATGTTGCCGATGTTGACGAACTGCGTGGTGAGGCCCGACAGCGACGGCGCGATCTGCCGGCGGATCAGGGCGTCCGTCGTGCTCTTGTTGTACGACGTCACTTCGATGTTCGTGCCGCCGTTGAACATGGCCAAGTCGAAACCGAACTCGGTCTCGGCCGAGTATTCCGGCTTGAGGTTGGAGTTACCCAGCGACCCGATCGACGCGGCCGGGGCATCGCCACTGGCCGTGGTGAGCGGACCGGCCGAGTAGAAGCGCACGGCGTCGGTGGCACCCGGGATCTGACCCGACGCGCCATACGTGCCGCGCAAACGCAGCGAGTTCACGAACTCCGGAAGCGGCAGGAACGTCTCGTCGGAGATGAGCCACGAGGCGCCGAGCTTCGGATAGTACACGGCGCGCGTGTTCTCACCGAACGCACTGGCGGCGTCGCGACGCATGCCACCCGTGATGAACAACCGATCGCGCAGAGCGATCTGCTGTTCCACATAGTAGCCGAGGGTGCGACGCTCGCTGAACGTCTGCGTGCTGCTGCGCGTGGCGGCGGACGACACCGTGACACCGCCCGGCGGCAGGCCGATACCCGTACCGGCGGTCGCGCCCACGGCGTTGCGGATGTACTGCATACCGATGCTCGTGGTCGACTTCATCCAATCGGTCAGCTGGAACGTGCCGGTGGCACCGTAGTCGGCCGTCTGCTGATTGATGTCGACGCGCTGGCTCGTGATGTTGCCCTGGCGGACCGTGCCGGTGTTCGGGCCTTCACCCACCTTCGCGATGAAGAGGTCGTTGCGGTCGGTGTAGTCGGAACCGATCGCCGCACGCGTGGCAAGCCACGTGGTCGGCGTCCACTGCGCGGACACGCTGTTGATGAAGCGGTTGAGCCCCTGCTTGGTGGTCTGCGACAACACGTCGCCCAGCATGAAGGCGCGATAGCCACGCAGCGAATCGCCCTGCGCATCGACCAGGTCGGCGCGCCACGGTCCACCAAGCGCGAGCACCATGAGCCCGTTGCCGTTGTCTTCGTTCTGCGGAAGACGAAGGTCGCTGTTCACGTAGCCCGAGGACGCCTGCACGAACAGGTTCTTGCGGAGCTCGGCGTTCACATTCGCGCGGAAGCTGTTACGGGCCAAGGCATTCGGACGCACGATGTCCGACGGCAGCTCGCTCACACCGCGACGCGTCTTGAGACGCGCGATTTCGTTGTCGGGCAGCTTGTAGATGCCCGTTTCGCCTTCGGTCTGACCAGACACGAAGAACTGGACCTTATCGTTACCACCCGACGCCTGCAGGTTGTACTGACGACGGCTGCCGTCGCCGATCGGGCTCAGGCTCGGATCGTTCAGGATGTTGCCATGCGAGAGCGAATCCACCGACGTGCAGGTGCCGAGGGACACGGCGGTGAGCAAGCAGGGCACGGCGCGAGACGGCGAGGCGGCCGTCCGGCCCCACAGCGTCCACAGATCGGGATACACGGCCGTGTTTTCAAGCTTGCCGTTCTCGACGCTGAGGCTGTAGTTCGTCTTCCCCGACTTACCGCGCTTGGTCGTGATCACGACCACGCCGTTGGCCGCTTCGGTGCCGTACAGCGTGGCGGCCGACGGGCCCTTCACGATTTCGATGGACTCGATCTCGGACGGGTTGATGTCGTCCAGACGCGACGGACCAGAGCCACCGACGCCGAGGGCGTTGTTCGTGGTCGACGTGGCGCGCACACCGTCGATGACGACGATGGGATCGTTCGACAGCGAGAACGAGTTCTGGCCGCGGATACGGATACGGGAGCCGGTACCCGTGGCGCCGGTCTGCACGACCTGGACGCTGGAGGTACGACCCGAGAGCAGGCTACCCATGTTCGACACGGGGAGCTCGGCGATCTTCTCGGCGACGTTGATCTGCGCCGTGGCGTTCGCCAGTTCGACCTTCCGCTGCTGACCGGTCACCGTGGTGACGACGGCGGCGAGCGAGAAGGCGGCTTGCTTGATCTGCACGTCGGCGACCACCGGCGTCGCGCCGACCGTCACCGTCACCTTCTGCGCTTCGTAGCCGATGCGATTCACATCGAGCGTCACGGCACCCGTCGTGGTGACGCGGAGCGTGTACCGGCCGTTATCGGCGGTAAGGGTACCGTTCTGCGTGCCGGCAACCAGCACGCGGACCTGCGACACCGGGTTCCCGGTGGCGGCGTCAGTGACGCGTCCGGAGATGGTTCCGCCGGCGGCCTGTGCTTCCGCACGCGGCGCCGCAGTCAGGGAAGCGCCGAACAGCCCTGCCAGCAGGGCGAGTCGTACGCAAGCAGCGGCCAGTGGGCGGCGATAAGCGGCATGATGTGGCGAGCGGCTTCGCTCGACACGATCAGTCGCGACGGGTCCGAACAATCGCATCTCGTGACTCCCTCAGAGAGCTAGATCACTCAACGGCCACCCAGTGTGGCCGAACATGGCCACGGCCACCATGGATTGCGCGCCGGACGGCGCACGATCCAGTTGGCCATGCCACTACGGTGCACGGGCGTCGAAACGCCCGATTGGCGCGAGGGGAACGGGCCGACGCTGCGAACGACGCGCATCAAACCCGGGTGCGTGGCAAGCACGCGGCAGGAACAACCGACCATCACCAGCGAGAACACCAACAACGAACACGAATGCCGATGCCGAGGGCTGCGGATCAGGAACCCGCGCCACATTCGGACCGTTACATTCGGACTGGCAGCGTACGGGACGCCGCAGCACCTGTCAATATGCGACCACGAAAAACGAGCAGGTTCCAGTCATGCCCGGAACCTGCTCGTGATGCTCAGGGAGCGGCGGGCGGTGGGACTTCGAACTTCATCCCCGCCATCGCCACCGAGTCGGCCGCCAACTTGATCTCGCCCGCCGGGAGGCCGTTGAGTTTCAGGATGTACGCCACCGCGTTCGTGTACTGCTCAGGCGTCAGAGACCCCGGGGCGTCGTCCGGCATCGTCGTGCGAATCTGCGTATAGAGCTCGAACAGCGCGCGCCCGCCCCACTTGGTGCGGAAATCGGCGCTGGTCACGTCTTTCGACTCGTGGCAGCCCGCGCAGGTCTTCGTCCAGACCTCGGCGCCGTCCGTCGCCTGCGCCTCGGTATACAGCTTGGCCGTGTCCGCCGCAAACGCCAACACGGACCGCGGCGCCATCGTTGCCGGACGGAACGCAGGACGCTGCGCGGACATCCGCGCACCGCCAAAGACGGTGGCCGCGATCACGGTTGCCAGAAAGGCAGTCGGAAAAAACGTACGTATCGTCATGGCCGATGAACCTGCGTCGTGGACAGAACGCTGACAAGGTGTTCGGAAAAATCCAACCAGGCGGCGCCCGGAACTTCGTGATTGCGGTGACACGGCCCACCGCGCATCTTCGCCCCATGCTTCGCCCCTCCCTTCCTTCCGACACCGACGCGTCCACTGTCACGCCCCCGGGGCCCGACGCGCTCGATCCTACAGAAACCACCGACGACGGAAATCCGTCACTGCTCCCGCGGCGCGACTTTTTGCGGCTCGCGGGGGTCGGCGCCGGAGCCCTCCTGACCTCCGGGTGTGCCTCCGCCGGAGCCTTCGCGGCCGCCGCCCCCGTGCGCGGCATTGAGCAAGGGCGCGCCAAAGACGGCGGCGTCGGGCATGTCGTCGTGATCGGCGCCGGCGCCTGGGGCGGATGGACCGCCTATCACCTCCGGCAGCGCGGTGCCCGCGTCACCCTGATCGACGCCTACGGCCCCGGCAATTCGCGCTCCACCAGCGGCGACGAGACGCGCGGGATCCGCTCGTCGTACGGCGATCGCGCGACGGGTGAACTCTGGACCCCATGGGCACGCGCGGCCATCGAGCGCTGGCGGCTCTTCGAGCAGGAGTGGGCCCCGGTGTTCCGGACGTCGTATTTCCATCAAACCGGCGACGTCATCATGCGGGCCACCGCCGAGCCGTTCATCACAAAGACGCTCGAGCTGTGGAAGGCGAACAACGTTCCCCACGAAGTGCTCAACGGCGCGGAAGTGCGCAAACGGTATCCGGTCATCAAAGCCGATGACATCACGATCGCCATCACCGAACCCGATGCCGGCGTCGTGCGCTGTCGCGCCGCCACGCAGGCGGTCGCCGCCATCGGCGGGAAGATGGGGGTAAAGCTCGTCATCAGTCGGGTACGTCCCGGCCCAATTGTGAACGGGTCGATGGACGGCGTCATTCTGGAAGACGGCACGACGGTACGTGGCGACTCCTATGTCTTCGCGTGCGGTCCGTGGTTGCGCAAACTCTTTCCCTACATGGAAAACCGGATGCGCGTGCCCATCGGCGTGGCGTGCTACTTCGGCGTGCCCGTTGCGGATTCCCGCTTTTCGTTCCCCAATCTCCCCAGCTTCAACTTCCCCGGGGTGACCGGCTGGCCCGTCCTGCCCGTCGACTCGCGAGGATTCCGCGTGCGCGGAGCGATCGCGCCGGCGGCGCCACCGGCCGGAGCGGCCGCGACACCAGCGGCGGTCGGTCCGGCCGCCGGCGCACCGGCCCCCGCCGATCCGCTGCAGCAGGATCCCGACACCAGCAGCCGCTGGGCCAGCCAGGACCGCATCGACGGCTCCCGTCGCTTTCTCGCCGCGCGCTTTCCCGCGCTCGCCAATGCGCCGCTGCTGGAGACGCGTGCCTGCCACTACGAGTCGAGCGTGAACGGCAACTTCATCATCGATCACGTGCCCGGCACCTCGAACGC
>CANHNQ010000060.1 GCA_947462095.1 Gemmatimonadota bacterium | reverse complement strand
GAACGCCCGCTGTTGCCGCGTCGTGTTTCGCCGGATTCACTCATCTCTCGCCACTGAGCTTCCTCATGAATCACGACCATGACCGTGCATCGACCGCGGGCCGTCGCACCTTTCTCTCGCGTCTTCTAACGGCGGGGGCGACCTTGGGACTGGCCGCGCCGCGCTCGGTTGACGCGATGGAGCGGGCCGTGTCACCCGCCAGCCCATCCTCATCGGCGGCCGGTGACGATCCGTGGATCGCGCGTCTGACGGGCAAGCACCGCGTCGTCTTCCATTCGCACCTGGCCAGTGACGGCATCGCCTTGCGGTGGGCGCAGACGTATCTCGACACGCAGAAGAGTGCGTACGGGCTCACCGATGCCGACAGCAGCGTCGTGGTCGGCTTGAACGGCCGAGCGATTGGCCTGCTCTTCAACGACGTAATCTGGGGGAAGTACCCGATCGGTGAGACCCTTCAGATGCCAGGCTCGCGAAACGCCAATGCCGCACTGGTGGCTCAACTCGTCGCACGTGGCGTGATCATTCTGGCGTGCAATAACTCTCTTCGCGCGGCGGGTCAGCGCTTCCTCCCAGAGGCTCAGCGGGGAGACGCCGCGCTGCGCACGGCATTCTCGGACGAGGCCAGGGCGAATCTGCTGCCGGGCGTCGAGGTGGTCCCGGCGATGATCGTGACGCTGCAGCAAGCGCAGGACCGGGGCTGCCGGTACATCTACGGCGGCGGCTGATCAGAGTGACACGAGTTGGCGGCGGCTGAACTGAGGCCCGAGTTAGCCGCCGCCGGTCTCGGTCAGATGCGCGGCAGCGTGACGCCGTGCTGCCCCTGATACTTCCCCTTCTTGTCCCCGTACGACACCTCGGGCGGCTCGTCTCCCGTGAAGAAGACCACCTGCGCGATCCCCTCATTGGCGTAGATCTTGGCCGGGAGCGGGGTCGTATTCGAGATCTCGAGCGTCACATAGCCTTCCCACTCGGGCTCGAAGGGCGTGACGTTCGTGATAATGCCGCACCGTGCGTACGTACTCTTGCCCACCGTGAGGGTCAGCACGTTGCGCGGAATGCGGAAGTATTCGACGCTCCGCGCCAGCGCAAACGAGTTGGGCGGCACAATGCAGACGTCACCTTCGAACTCCACGAAGCTCTTCGGGTCGAAGGCCTTGGGATCGACGATCGAGCTCAACACGTTCGTGAAGATCTTGAACTCCCGGGCGACGCGCATGTCGTACCCGTAGGAGCTGACGCCGTACGAGATGACGCCTTCACGAACCTGGCGATCCTCGAACGGTTCGATCATGCCGTGCTCACGCGCCATTTGCGTGATCCAGCGGTCAGAGCAGAGCCCCATGAGGCGGAAGGGAAGAGGGTAACCCGTGCGGGATAGGACCAACCGGTCCGCTCCGTGGCGCACGATCGGCGGGAAACATAGTCGAAACGCCCGGTGAGCACACGGACGAGTCGCATGGCAGGCCAAAACGACTTCGCCGGTTACTTCTCGCCATAGACTCCAGCACTTGCCGTTGAGCGCGGGCGGTCCCTCGCGTACCTTCCCACTGCTGCATTGTGAATTCTTTCACGAGGATGGATCGCGCCTCGGTGCGACCATCCGCTAGCGCTTGCGATGCTACGAAACTACCTGCCGGTTCTCCTTCTGTTGGGCTTCGTGTTGTTCAACGCGGTGCTGATTCTTGGCATCGCGCATCTCACGGTGCGACCTCAACCCACGGCCGTGAAGTCGCAGCCTTACGAGTCGGGCATGAGCCCGCTCGGTGACGCGCGCGAACGCTTCTCGGTCAAGTTCTATCTCGTGGCGATGCTGTTCATCGTGTTCGACATCGAAACGGTGTTCATGATTCCTTGGGGCGTCTACTATCGGCAGCTCTCCTGCAAGGTTCCGATGATCGCCGGCGCGTGCCCCGTTGGGCAGCTGTCGTTCTTCGGCCTCGGTGAGATGCTCGTGTTCGCGGCCATTCTTGTCGTCGGTTTCGTCTATGTCTGGAAGAAGGGAGCGCTCACGTGGGATTGATCTCGCCCGCGGATAACCGCCTCGTACAGGTCGATCCCGGCGCGCAGGACGGCTGGATCACGACCCGACTCGATTTCCTCGTGAATTGGGCGCGCGCCGGCTCACTCTGGCCGATGCCCTTCGGCACGGCCTGCTGCGCCATCGAATTCATGGCAACCGCCGCGAGTCGTTTCGACCTCGCGCGTTTCGGTATGGAGCGCCTGAGCTACTCGCCGCGTCAGGCCGACGTCTTGCTCTGCGCGGGACGCGTGCCGCTCAAGCTTGCGCCGGTGATCCGTCGCATCTACCAGCAGATGCCGCAGCCGAAGTGGGTGATCTCGATGGGCGCGTGTGCGTCAACCGGCGGCATGTTCGACAACTATGCCGTAGTGCAGGGCATCGATACGATCATTCCGGTCGACGTGTACGTGCCGGGCTGTCCGCCGCGTCCGGAAGCGCTCATTCACGGCATCATGATGTTGCAGAAGAAGGTGATGCAGGAGCGCATGAAGGACCGCACGCGCCACGTGGAGATCGTGCCCGATACCGAGAGCCAGCTGTACATTCCGCCGTCGCGGATTGATGAACTCTCGGAGCCGTTTGGCAACAGTGTGCACCAGACCCGGTCGGCGCCGTGACCGCCCCGATCGTTCCGGCGGCCGAGCAGAGCGCGCCCTCCGTGGCGCTGCAGGCCGCGATTGCGTCCGACGCCAACGGCGCGCCCATCACACCGACCAACATCGCGCATCGTGGCGGTCCGGTGAATCCGACGGCCGCCGCACTCGTGGTGCGCTTCGGCGCGGCCATCGTGCGGACCGACGTCACCTGGGGCGAGACCACGGTCTACGTGGCGAAGGAAGCGCTGCATGACATCGTACGCTGGCTGCACGACGAGCCCAGTGAACGCTACGACTACTTGGTCGACATCACGGCGGTCGAGTACCGCGACGCCGATCGGCCCATTGAAGTCGTGTGGCACCTGCGCGCGCTGGCCCACCGTCGTTTCGTGCGCCTCAAGGTCGAACTCGTGAAGCGCACGCTGATGTCCGTGGCGTCCATCATGGACATCTACAGCGGCGCCGATTGGCTTGAGCGCGAGTGTTACGACATGTTCGGCATTCGCTTTGAGGGGCATCCCGATCTGCGGCGTCTGCTGATGTGGGAGACGTACAAGGAAGGCCATCCGCTCCGCAAAGACTTTCCGTTGCGTGGCCGGTTCAGTCGCGCCGAACAGTTGAAGCAGGCGCTCGCGGCCGATCCCGAAGCACGCTATTCCATGGAAGAGTTGTCGATCGCCGATGCATTTGATTCGTTGCCCGAAGACATGAAGCGCCGTCTCGCCGATCGTGCCGAACGGCACGACGTCAACGACGTGACGGACGTCAACGACGAGGTGGGCGAATGAGCTCACGTCGCACGATTGAAGTCGCGCTCGGCACCAGCGGACTCGACGCGAACGGGATGCCGCTGCGCGCACCGCTGGTCGCGCAGGGGGGCAAGGCGGTCGCGCTCGATGCGCCCGTGATGGTACCGGAGCCGGAGATGGGCTCTGATCACATGCTGATCAACATCGGACCGCAGCACCCGGCCACGCATGGCGTGCTGCGTCTCGTCCTCGAGCTCGATGGCGAAACGGTGGTACGATGCATTCCGCACATCGGCTATCTGCATTGCGGTTTCGAGAAAATCGGCGAGTACCGTCAGTACAACCAGATTATTCCGTGGACCGACCGCGAGGACTATCTCAACTCGCCAGGAAACAACGTCGCCTTCGTGCTGGGCGCCGAGCGGCTGTTCGGCGTGGGGATGACCGACCGTTGCAAGGTGCTGCGCGTCATGCTCATGGAGCTGTCACGCATCATCTCGCATCTGGTGTGGCTCGGCACGACATCGGTGGACCTCGGCGCGTTCACGCCGTTCCTGTGGCTGTATCAGGAGCGCGAGAACGTGTACAACCTGCTGGAGGGCTGGGTCGGTGCCCGACTCACCACCACCGCCACCCGCGTCGGTGGGATGGCGGCCGACATCCCTGACGGTTGGCTCGACGGATTGCGCGCGTTCCTCCGCGGCTTCCCGAAGACGCTGGAAGAATCGGTGCGCATGCTCGAGACCAACGCCATCTGGGCCGGGCGAACGGTCGGCCTGGGCGCGATGAGCGCGCAGGAAGCGGTCAACGCCGGTCTGTCCGGTCCGATGCTGCGCGCCTCGGGCGTCGCGTACGATGTCCGCAAGGATTTCCCGTATCTCGACTACGAGACCTACGACTTCGACGTCGTGGTCGGGACGGCGGGTGACGTCTATGATCGCTTCCTGGTGCGTGTGGAAGAAATGCGTCAGAGCGTCCGCATTCTTGAACAGGCGCTGCAGCGTCTGCCAGATGGCCCGGTGAACATCAATGATCCGCGTCTCATTCTGCCGCCGAAGCACAAGGCGACCAGCGAGATGGAATCGATGATCCACCACTTCAAGCTCGTGATGGAAGGCCCGCGTCCGCCTGCGGGCGAATGCTACGTGCCGGTGGAGAGCCCGAAGGGTGAGAAGGGCTACTACATGGTCAGCGACGGCACGTCGAAGCCCGTGCGCTGGCGTATTCGTCCTCCCTCGTTCGTGAATTTGTCGGCGATTCCGAAGATGGTGGAAGGACATTTGCTGTCGGACGTGATCGCGATCAACGCGAGCATCGACATCGTGATGGGAGAGATCGACCGGTGAGTCATGGACCTTCTGCCAGCGGTGGCGCGCTCGTCGCGGCCCCGCCGCACGGCACACACCACGATGAACCGCACGCGCCCGTGTTCGTCGGCGACGCGCGCGTCGAACTCGATCGCATTCTGTCTCGCTATCCCACCAAGCAGGCGGCGCTGCTGCCGGCGTTGTGGATGTTGCAGGACGCGCGTGGCTGGGTGAGCGAGGGCGGCATCGAGGAAGTCGCCGCGGCACTCGACATCACGCCGGCCTATGTGAAAGGCGTGGTCAGCTTCTACAC
The DNA here is from genome assembly GCA_947462095.1 of Gemmatimonadota bacterium. Taxonomy (GTDB): domain Bacteria; phylum Gemmatimonadota; class Gemmatimonadetes; order Gemmatimonadales; family Gemmatimonadaceae; genus Gemmatimonas. The sequence goes on along the minus strand of CANHNQ010000060.1, from coordinate 15,150 downwards.
GATGTACCACCAGCACCCCGTCGGTCGCCACTTCATCCAGGTGTGCACCACGACGCCGTGCAACGTGTGCGGCGCCGAAGACGTCGTGAAGTCGCTGCTGGAACACACGGGCTGTGGCGACCTCGGTCTGACCAGCGCTGATGGCCGCTTCACGGTCGTCGAGGTCGAGTGCTTGGGAGCCTGCGGCTTCGCCACGCCGATCATGATCAACAACGATTTTGTGGAATCGGTGACACCGGAGTCGGTGCCGCGGATTCTGTCGGAGCTGACGTAATGGGGTACCCGCATCCGTCGCATCCGCGCGAAACGCCGATTCTGTCCAAGTACTTCGGCGATCCCGAAGCGCGCACCCTTGCCGGGTGGCGCGCGCGCGGTGGGTATGAGGCGCTCCAGACGGCGCTCAACACGGACCCGCAGGAATTGCAGACTGTCGTGAAGGATTCTGGCCTGCGCGGTCGTGGCGGTGCCGGCTTTCCCACGGGCATGAAGTGGTCGTTCATGAAGCCGGACGGCAAGACGCATTACCTGTGCTGCAATGCCGACGAATCCGAGCCCGGCACGTTCAAGGATCGTGAGATCATGCGCTGGACGCCGCACGGACTCGTAGAAGGCGTTGCGCTGGCCGCGCACGCGATCTACGCGCAGACGGCGTACATCTACATCCGCGGTGAGTTCACGGAACCCTACGCGCGCGTCTGCGCCGCGGTCGAAGAGGCGTACGCCGCCGGCATTCTCGGCCCGAACGCGATGGGCTCCGGCAAGCATGTGGATGTGCACGTGCATCGCGGCGCTGGCGCCTACATCTGCGGGGAAGAAACGGCGCTGATGAACTCGTTGGAGGGACGCCGCGGCAATCCGCGTATCAAGCCGCCGTTCCCCGCCGTGGCCGGTCTGTTCGGCAAGCCGACGACGATCAACAACGTCGAGACGCTCACCACGGTGCCGTACATCATCAAGAACGGCGCCGAGTGGTACAAGCAGTATGGTCGTCCAGACAATCCGAAGAGCATTGGTACGAAGCTCTTCTCGGTGTGCGGCAACATCACGCGTCCCGGCAATTATGAAGTCGCCCTGGGATTTCCCTTCAAGGATTTCCTGTATGATCTCTGCGGTGGTCCGCTCGAGGGTCGTGAGATCAAGGCCGTCATTCCCGGTGGTTCGTCGGTGCCCATCCTCACGCGCGAGGAAGCCGAGGGGGCCATCATGGACTACGAAGGCATGGTGGCGGCGGGTACGATGCTTGGCTCGGGCGGCGTGATCGTGTTCGACGACCGACAGGACATGGTGCGACAGATCGCCCGTCTCACGCGCTTTTATGCGCACGAGAGCTGCGCGCAGTGTACGCAGTGTCGTGAAGGGACGGCATGGATTACGCGCATCATGGAGCGCATTCGCGATGGGCAGGGGACGGCCGAGGATCTCGATACGCTGGTCGCGATTTCCGATGGTATGAGCGGCAAGACGATCTGCGTGCTGAGCGATTCCTGCGCAACGCCGGTGATGTCCGGTCTCAAGAAGTTCCGACACGAGTTCGAGGCGAAGATCGCCGCGAACAAGTCGGTAGTTACCGTACCGGGGGCGTTCCGCGCCTCCGCCGCGTGAGGAACTGATGGCTGATGTGAAGATGGTGTCGCTCACGATCGAAGGTCGGCCGGTCACCGTGCCGGATGGCATGTCGATTCTGGAAGCGGCCAAAACCGCCGGCGTGCTCATTCCGCACTACTGCTACCATCCGGGATTGCCGGTGGCGGGCGTGTGCCGCATGTGTCTCGTCGAAGTCGAGAAATTCCCGAAGCTTGCCCCGGCGTGTGCAACATCGGTGGGTGAAGGGCAGGTGGTGCATGTGCACTCGCCAAAGGCGCTCGAGGCCCGCAAGGGCGTGCTCGAGTTCCTGCTGATCAATCATCCGCTCGACTGTCCGATTTGCGATCAGGCCGGCGAGTGCGAGCTGCAGGACTACACCTTCGCGGAAGGTCGCGCGGATTCGCGGTATCGCGAGCCCAAGCGCTTCAATCCGGTCGAGGATTTCGGCGGTGACGTGCTGTACGTGCAGAATCGCTGCATCCTGTGTACGCGCTGCGTCCGCTTCATGTCGGAGGTGGCGCAGGATCCTGTGCTGAACGTCTCGGAGCGCGGGGATCGCGCATTCATCGGCAAGGCCGAAGGACACGACCTCACCAACCCGTGGGCCGGGAACGTGGTCGACCTCTGTCCGGTCGGAGCGCTCCTCTCCAAGGACTTTCTGAATCGCGCCCGTGCCTGGGAACTCGACCGGGCCCCGACGATCTGCACGGGCTGCAGCCAGGGCTGCAACGCAGTGGCAGAAACGCGCGACAATGTCGTGGTGCGGCTCAAGCCGCGTGCCAACGATCAGGTCAACCAGTACTACATGTGCGAAGTCGGCCGTCAGGGCTATCGCGATTTCAATCGGCGCGACCGGGTGGATCAGCCGCTCGTGCGCCACGGGAATACACTGACGATCGCGGAGTGGGATGACGCGACCACGAGCGCGGCACGGGCACTCGCCGGTCGGCGGCTGGTCGTTCTGGCGTCGGCGAATCTGTCCAACGAATCGTTGTTCTTGTTGGAACGGACGATCGCCACTGTCGGCGGTGCCGGGCTGTTCCGTCTCGACGAAGGCCCAGAAGTCCCGCTACCAGGCGCGCCGGATGTAGCGCTCCGTGCTGAGCGCGTGGCGAATGCCACGGCTGCTCGCATGCTCGGCTTCACGGCAGCCGCTGCCATCGGATCGGCGCTCCGCGATGGCGATGCGTTGCTGATCGTCGGGGATGCACTCAACGGCGTGAGCACTGCCGATCTCGATCGCGCATCGTCGATCGTGTATGTCGGTACGGTGCTGCCGGCGGCGCTCGAAGCACGCGCGGCCGTCGTGCTGCCGATCACGAATATCGTCGAAGAGGAAGGGACGCTGACGAACCTGCGTGGCCGTGTGCAGCGTTTCATGCAGGCCAAGGCGGCGCCCGGTGTCGCGCGTCCGAGCTGGTACGTCCTCGCCGATCTGCTCACGTCGGTTGGCGGTGACGGACGGTTCTATATGCCGGCCGAGGTCTTTACCGCGCTGGCGTCCACGCATCCGTCGTTCGCCGGATTGGATTATGAATCGCTTGGGTTGCGTGGGCTGCCGATGGTTGAGCAGGGCGCCGGCGCGGCAACGACCGGGGTGACCGCGTGATCCACGATATGCTGGTACCTCTCCTTGACGTCGTGCACTGGTTTCCCGCGGCCGATCCGCAACGGCACCCGACGGCGATCGGGACATATGTGCTCGCCAGCGCCATCAAGATCATGGTGGTCTTCGGACTCTACATGGTCGGTGTTGCCTTCCTGACGCTCGCGGAGCGAAAGCTTGCCGCGTGGTTTCAGGACCGCCGCGGTCCGAATCGGGCGGGGCCGGGGGGCATCCTGCAGCCCGTCGCCGACGGCATCAAGAACTTCATGAAGGAAGAGACAAATCCGGCCGCCGCCGATCGGTGGCTCTTTCTGATCGCGCCCGCGCTCGCGTTCATTCCTGCGATGCTCACGTGGGCGGTCCTGCCGCTTGCCTCGTCGCTGCCGACGCCGTGGGGGCTGATCGACATGGCCGTCGCACCGCTGCCGGTCGGCTTCCTGTTTACGCTCGCGATCTCTTCGCTCGGTGTGTACGGCATTGTGCTGGCCGGTTGGTCATCGAACAACAAGTACGCCCTGCTGGGTGGACTCCGCTCGAGCGCGCAGATGATCTCCTACGAGATCGCGATGGGGATGTCGACCATTCCGGTCATCTTGTTGGCCGGCAATGTCTCGTTGACGACCATTGTGCAGCAGCAATCGCACATGGGTTGGAACGTGCTGTCGCTGACCGTGGCGTGGTTCACGTTCCTGGTGGCCGCATTCGCCGAAACGAACCGCCTCCCCTTCGACCTGCCGGAGGCGGAGTCGGAGCTGGTGGCCGGATATCACACCGAGTACAGCGGGATGAAGTTCTCGATGTTCTTCATTGCGGAGTACGCGAACATGGCGACGGCGAGCGGCCTGACCGCCACGCTGTTCTTCGGTGGTTGGGACATTCCGTTCACGCAGTGGGACAACGTCGGGCCCTACAGCGTGCTCAAGACGCTGGCCACGATGGCCATGTTCGCCGTCAAGACCGGCTTCTTCCTGTTCGTGTTCATGTGGGTGCGGTGGACCGTGCCGCGTTTCCGTTACGATCAGCTGATGTCGCTCGGCTGGAGCGTCATGCTGCCAATCGCGCTGGGCTACATCGTCGTGATCGCAGCCGCTACGCTGGGGCTCGACTTGCTTGGCGTAGCACGCGGCCCAACGTTCTCCTTGGCGCTACTGGGCATGAACATTGTGATCATCGCCGTGCTGCTGGCGTGGCTGGACCGGGGCAAGTTGATCAGTCCGGCCAGCGCGCGCGTGGGCCCGACCGATCTCGAGCGCCTGCGCGCACGAGGCCTCGATCTCTCACGTCGCCAACTTGCGTCGCAGCGCCAAGGGTCGGTTTCGGCGCAGAGGCATCCGCTGACGGCGGCGCTCCCCGTCACGACTACGTTGATCGCTGAGGGAGGCGACTGATGGCCATCGGGGTGAAGGTCATGAATCGGCCGCTCGAGCGCGTCAGCTACGTGCGGGCGACGTTGAAGGGGATGGCCACGACGCTCAAGCACCTTGTGGATCCCCACAAGGTCACGATGCAGTATCCGGAAACGAAATGGGATTTGTCTCCGCGCTGGCGCGGCACGCATCGCATGCTCACCACCGAAGACGGTAAGGCGAAGTGTGTCGCCTGTGGCTTGTGTCCGACCGTCTGTCCGGCCAACTGCATCAAGCTCACGCCCGGTGAGGATGAGCAGGGCAATCGCTACCCGCTCGTGTTCGAGATCGACGAATTCCGCTGCATCTTCTGCGGCTTCTGCCAAGAGGTATGCCCGGAAGAGGCAATTCATCTGGGCCGGCACTATGAAAACGCGGAGTTCGATCGTGCGTCGTTTGTGTACGATCTCGAGCGTCTGATGGCGCAGACGCACCCGGTGAGTGAACTCTGGGACCCTGCCGACCCGAAGGGCGAATGAACGGCTTCTTCGAATTCCACTTCTACCTGTTCTCGTTGTTGGCCATCGCCTCGGCGTTGTTGTTCGTCACGCGCAGAAGTCCGGTGCCGGCGGCGTTGTGGCTGGTCAACGTGATGATCGCTCTTGCCGGTCTCTACGTGATGCTCGACGCGCCGTTTGTCGGGGTCATCCAGGTGCTCGTCTATGCGGGCGCGATCATGGTCGTGTTCGTGTTCGTGGTCATGCTGCTCAATCTCGGGCGAAGCGGGATTTCCGATATCCGGTCGCTTGGCCCACTCTTGGGGGCCGGTGTGGTTGGATTGGCGCTGCTGGCGAATCTGCTGGTCGTTCAGCGGCAGAAGATCCCGCGTGTCGCGCTGGCAAGCGACGTCGACAATGCCGTCGAAGGTGTCGCAGCCTCGCTCTTTACCGACTATCTCGTGGCGTTCGAACTCACCAGTCTCGTGCTGCTGGTGGCGGTCATCGGCGCCGTCCTCCTCGCCAAAAAGCGGGTGCGCGTATGATCTCCGAAGCACTCATCGTCTCGGCGATTCTGTTCGTCATCGGTGTGGTCGGCGTGATGACCCGCCGAAACGCGATCATCCTGTTCATGTGCGCCGAGCTCATGCTGAATGCCGTCAACCTCAGCTTCGTGGCCCTGGCCAAGATGCATAACGTCACGGGGCAGGTCTTCGTGGTGATGGTCATGACGATTGCGGCGGCCGAAGCAGCCGTGGGCCTGGCGATCCTGATCTCCGTCTTCCGACATTTCGGGACGGTTGACCTGTCGTCGCTCCGGACGCTTCGCGGATGATCCCGACCATGCTTGGCGTTCTCATTCTCCTGCCGATTCTCGGTTTTCTGGCCAACGGGTCGGTGGCGTTCTTTGGCACGCGGTCGGAGGGCGATCTCGCCACGACCGCTCGCCATCCGTTTGTCACGCTGGTCGGTCCAGGTGTGATCCTCGCCGCGTTCGCAGTGGCCATCGTCCTTTTCCTCGACATGCAGCGTGCGCCGGACCAGGCGTTGCACGTCGTCCGGTACGGGCAGTGGATGCCGGTCGGCAATCTGGTGATCGACTGGAGCCTGCAACTCGACCAGTTGTCCGTCCTGATGGTCCTCGTGATCACCGGCGTCGGCTCGTTGATCCATCTGTTCTCCGTCGGGTACATGCGCGACGACGCGAGCTACGCGCGGTACTTCGCGTACCTCAATCTTTTTGTCGCCTTCATGCTGGTCCTGGTGCTGGGCGCGAGCTACCCGGTGCTGTTCGTCGGCTGGGAAGGCGTCGGACTCGCTTCGTATCTGCTGATCGGTTTCTGGTTCAGCGACACGGCCAACGCAGAGGCGGGCAAGAAAGCGTTCGTGGTGAACCGTGTGGGCGACTTTGGGTTCCTCGTCGCCATGTTCCTCATCTGGGTGACGACGCAGAAGCTCGACTTCATTGGCGCGCATGCGGCGCTGGGTGCGATGGCTGGGACGCCGGTCGTGCTGGCGATCGCCCTCTTTCTCTTTATTGGGTGCGCCGGCAAGAGCGCGCAGCTCCCGCTGTACATCTGGCTGCCCGACGCCATGGCCGGCCCGACGCCCGTGTCGGCGTTGATCCATGCGGCCACGATGGTGACGGCCGGCGTGTACCTCGTCGCGCGCGCCGCCCCGATCTTTTCCGGGGCGCCGGAAGCGTCGTTGGTGGTCACGGCGGTTGGCGCGCTCACGGCGCTTTTCGCGGCCACGATTGCGCTGCGGCAGTGGGACATCAAGAAAGTGCTGGCCTACTCCACCGTCTCCCAGCTGGGCTACATGTTCGTGGGCGTCGGGAGCGGCGCGTACACGGCCGGCGTGTTTCATCTGGTCACGCATGCCTTCTTCAAGGCGCTGCTATTTCTCGGCGCCGGCTCAGTGATCCACGCGATGCACCACGCCTATCACCACACGCATCGCGACGACGATCCGCAGGATCTTCGCAACATGGGTGGATTGGCCAAGTATATGCCGGCGACTGCGGCGGCCATGACGCTCGGCACGCTGGCGATCGCGGGCATTCCACCGCTTGCGGGCTTCTTCTCGAAAGACGAGATCCTTGCGTCCGTGTTTGCGCGGGCCCACGGCAGTCCGCTCGCGAGTGCGGCCCTCCTCGGCATTCCCGGTCGCACCGTGTTGTATGCCGCGTACGGTCTGGGTGTGCTTACGGCGCTGCTGACCGCGATTTACATGACCCGCCTGTTGCTGCTCGCGTTCTACGGTGCCAACCGCACGGGTGCGCCAGAACAGGAACGGCTGCACGAGGCGCCGCTGATCATGACGATACCGGTGCTCGTACTCGGTGCGCTGACGGCGGTGGGCGGATGGCTGAACCTGCCGGCGCTCGTGCCCATCGGTCGGGTCGGCATTCTCGAGCATTGGCTTGAACCGGTCGTCGGCAGCAGTGCCAGCCGACTGGCTGGCGCCGGTCATCTCGATCACACGACCGAGACGGTGCTGGTCGCCGTGGCGACCACGGTGGCGGTGCTGGGGGTTGCGATCGCACTCCTCCGCTACCGGAAGCCGATCGCGGATAAGGCGCATTCGCCGCTCGATCAAGGCTTGCTGGCGCGCGCGTACCACGTGGATGGCGTGGTAGACGCACTCGTGGTTCGGCCGATCTCCGCGTTCGCCAATGTGGTGCTGACCCGAGGCGTGGAGGCAGGCGTGGACGGGGCGTTCAGCGCGGGCGGATCGATGTTGTCCAGGACCGCGGCCCTCGTGGGCAGCAAGTTGCAGGATGGAGACGTGGGGAAGTATGCCTGGCTGCTGGCTGCCGGTGCACTCGCGCTGCTGGCTGCCCTCACCCTGAGCTGACCGATGCGCGATTTCCTACTCTCAATCGGCGCCGTGCACTGGATCCTGCCGGCCATGCTGGTGTGGCCCATTGCGGCGGCGGTATTGGTGCGCTTCGGCGGGCGTGACCTGTCACGCAACGAGACGGGCACGGAGGCGCCAAGCGGCGGCCCCGACGCGCGAACGCTCACGCTGGCCGCCCTGAGCGTCGAGGCGATGCTCGGCCTCGTGCTCTGGGTCATCTATGATCCCGCCGCAGTGGGCTGGCAGGCACGTGTGGACCTGCCATGGCTGACCGACATCGGCGCGTCCCTCAGCCTGGGCGTGGACGGTCTGTCGCTACCGATGGTCGTCATGACCGCCATGGTGCTGCCGCTCGCGCTGCTCGGTTCATGGAACAATGTGCGCGTGCGTACGCCGGCGTTCGGTGCGCTCGCGCTGGTGCTCACCACCGGCTTGATCGGCGTGTTCGTCACGCTCGACCTGCTGGCGTTTTATCTCTCGTGGGAGCTGATGCTGATTCCCACGTACTTCCTGATCGGCGTGTGGGGCTCGGCGGGACAGTCTCGTGCCAGCCTACGCTACGTGCTCTTCACCCTCGTCGGCTCGCTGCTGATGCTGGTGGCGATTTTGGCACTCTGGACGCTGGGTGGCAGTGCCTCGTTCCATATCGATCAGCTCATGGGCATCGCCCTGACGCCGCGCGCCCAATTGTGGATGTTTGGCGCGTTCTTCCTTGCTTTCGCGGTGAAGTCGGCGCTCGTTCCGTTTCACACGTGGTTGCCAGACGCTCAGGGCGCGGCGCCGACATTTGCCGCAGTGACGCTGGGCATCAAGGTCGGCGCGTATGGCATCCTGCGGTTCGCGATTCCGCTGTTCCCGGCGGCGGCCATGGAGCCGACAGTGCGCGGTACCATTCTCGTGCTGTCGGTAATTGCCATCGTGTATGGCGCGCTGCTCGCCATGGCGCAGCGCGATATGAAGCGGATGGTGTCGTACAGTTCGATCAGCCACCTCGGCTTCATCATGCTCGGCTGCTTTGCGCTGACGCAGCAGGCGGTGCAGGGGGCCGTGGTCACGATCGTGAACAGCGGTGTCTCTACCACGGCGCTCTTCCTCTTGGTGGGCATGCTTGAAGACCGGCGCGGGACGTCCGATATGTCCGGCTTCGGCGGGATCGCCCGTGTGGTGCCGATGTTCAGCGTCATGCTCACGCTCGTCATGCTGTCCACGATCGGCCTGCCAGGGACCAACGGCTTCGTCGGTGAGTTTCTCGTACTGATCGGTACGTATGCGGAGCGCCCGGTGCTCGCGGTCGTCGCCACCAGCGGGGTGATCTTTGCCGCCGCGTATGGGCTGCGGGCTCTGCAGCGTGTCTTGTTCGAACGGATCGATACCGCCAAGAACGGAACGTTGACCGACTTCACCGGACGCGAGCGGATCGTGATGGCAGCGTTCGCCGTGGCGATCATCTACCTCGGCGTGTCGCCGCAGCCGATGCTCCAACGTATCGAGCGCGCCTCCCAGAATATCATTGAGTCGGTGCGGTTCGGTCCGAACGCCGCGACTTCGCTCCCCAACGTCTCCGTGGTCCGCTGATGGGCGCTACTCTTTCGGCCGGCGCGCTGTTCCGCGCACTGGCTCCTGAACTCCTGCTGTCCGCCGGCGCGATGCTGATGTTGCTGGCGACGGTGTGGAATCCCCAGCACAACGATGCGGCGATGGCCGAAGGCGCCGAGAAGACGAGCGCGATGGCCCGTTTGGGTATCGTGCTCTGCCTCCTCGTCGGTTTGGTTGTGATGATTGCTTGGGGAGACGGCGTGAATGGCACCCCCGATCAGCGCATCGCCGGAGACGGGTTCCGCTGGGGCATCGATCTCGTGATTCTGCTCGGTACGGTCCTCTCCCTCATCTTGCTCGACGCCGAGCACCATCGTAGCGCGGCCTTCAGTCCCGAGGTGCCGGTGCTCATGCTGCTTGCTGCGACCGGCATGATGGTGCTCGCAGGGGCGCGGGATCTTATGTTCGTGTTCCTTGGGGTCGAACTGATGTCGCTCGCGATTTACGTGCTCGCGGGCGTGAACCGGCGGAGTGCGCGTGGGGCCGAAGCGGCCGTCAAGTATTTTCTGCTTGGCTCCGTCTCGTCGGGCTTTCTGTTGTACGGCATCGCCCTGATTTACGGTGCCACCGGCAGCACGCGACTAGTCGATATTGCGCAGTGGGTGTCGAGCCAGCTGAGCCTCGGGCCGATGTTCCTGGTCGGCGTCGGTCTCCTGCTCGTCGGGTTCGCCTTCAAGGTCGCGGCGGCTCCGTTCCATCTGTGGACGCCGGATGTCTACGACGGCGCCCCGCTGCCGATCACGGCATTCATGTCCGCCTGCGTCAAAACGGCGGCATTCGCCGTGTTCGCGCGGGTCATGATCGAGGCGATGCCGGGAGCGGCGTCGCGCTGGCACTCAGCGATATGGTGGCTGGCCGTCGTGACGATGGTCGCCGGCAACGTGCTCGCCCTCTCCCAGAAGAACCTGGTGCGACTGCTCGCCTACTCCAGCATCGCACACGCCGGGTATCTCCTCGTCACGATTGTCGTTGCCTCGACGGCGGGTACCACCGCGCTGGTCTTCTATGCCGTCTCGTACACACTCGCGACGATGGGCGCCTTCGGTGTGCTCATCACGATCAACGGGGGGCGGGACCGGTCGCCGACGCTCGATGATATCGCGGGTCTCTGGTTGGTCCGACCGTGGCTTGCCGTGTCGATGGCAGTTTTCCTGTTGGCGTTCATGGGTATGCCGCTGGTCGGAGGCATGGGTTTCTTCGCCAAGTGGTATCTCCTGCAGGCAGCGCTGCAGGCGAGCACGCCGCAGACGATCCTCGCGGTCATCGTCGTGCTCAGCAGCGCCGTCTCGGCGGCCTACTACCTCTCGGTGATTTCGGCGATGTTCATGCGTCCGCGCCCGGAAGGTCATCCGGTGCCGTCCACCATTCCAATGGCGCAGTCGCTGATCACCGTGACGTGCCTCCTGATACTGGTTCTGGGTGTCTATCCAACACCGATGATCGACCTAGCCCGTCGTGCGCTCCCCGGCGCCGCCGCGGCCATCGGCGCGCCGAGATCGAACGGTGCCCCCCGGTTGCAAGCGGCGAGTCTGGTCCGTTGAGCAAGCAGGCTGTGAGCGGGCTGAATTCGTTCCCGACCTTCGTCCAAGTCCGATAATGTCCATCAGTCAGACCATCTTCCGACAGTACGACGTGCGCGGCATCGTCGGCACCGACCTCAACGCGGAAGTCGCCTACGGTCTGGGACGAGGTTACGCGGCGTATCTCGAGGTGCATGGGATCCATGGCGCCGTAGCCGTCGGCCGTGACAACCGGCCCAGCGGCGATGGATTACGTGATGCACTCGTGCGCGGACTCACCGAGTGCGGTGTTGACGTCGTCGACGTCGGCGTGGTGCCGACCCCGCTCTTGTACTGGACGTTGCATCACGAGCCGGTGGTCGGCGGCATCCAGATCACCGGTTCGCACAATCCGCCCGAGTACAACGGCTTCAAGATGTGTGTCGGGACGGGATCGCTGCATGGCGAAGAGATTCAGGCACTGTACCGTCTGATCGTGGGCGGCGTGTTCCCGTCGGGGAGCGGGTCGGTGCGTCACGTGCCGGTGATCGACCGCTACGTCGCCGACATTGCGTCACGCGTGGGTCGTATCACCCGTCCGGATGGCTCGTCACTCAAAGTGGTATACGACTGTGGAAACGGCGCTGCGGCCCTGGTCGCACCGCAGCTTATGGCCGCGCTCGGTGTGGACGGCGTCGGCCTGTTTACCGACAGCGATGGCACCTTCCCGAATCATCACCCCGACCCGACGGTGCCGGAGAACCTGGCGGACTGTATCGCGGCGGTGAAGTCGAGCGGCGCCGAGATCGGCGTCGCCTTCGACGGCGATGCCGACCGGATCGGTGTGGTGGATCACGATGGCCGCATCATCTGGGGCGATCACATCCTGATCCTGTACGCGCGTGACGTGCTCGCCCGTACCGGTGCGGGGCAGCCGATCATCTTCGATGTGAAGTGCTCGCAAGCGTTAATGGATGGCATTGCGCAGGCCGGCGGTGTCCCCGTGATGTGGAAGACGGGACACTCCCTGATCAAGGATAAGATGAAGGAGATGCACGCGCCGATTGCGGGCGAGATGTCCGGGCACATGTTCTTCACGGAAAGCTTTTACGGGCACGATGACGCCTTGTACGCGGCGGCACGCCTGCTACGTATCATCGCCGATTCGGGCAAGCGAATCGATGAATTGCTCGCCGATGTGCCGCCCTTCGTCTCCACGCCGGAACTGCGCATCGACACCGATGAAGCGTCAAAGTTCGCGATCGTCGCCCGCGCCGCCGAGTATTTCAAGGCAACGCACGAGGTGATTGATGTCGATGGCGTGCGTGTGCTGTTCGGTGATGGCTGGGGACTGCTGCGGGCGTCGAACACGCAGCCGGTGATCGTCGCCCGGTTCGAAGCCGGCTCCGCCGAGCGGCTCGGCGAGATTCGCGGCGTGATGGAAGCGTGGCTCCATACCCAGGGCGTTTCGCTCTGATCACGCGCACGGAGCACTGACATGGGCGCGCGCGGCGGGCTGATTCTCGGTCTGGCGATCGCGGCCGCGCTGCTCCTGCTCGGGCGCGCGGTCACGGCGCTGCTCGTGGATCACGCGTGGTTTACCGCCATGGGCTTTCCCGCGCTGTTCTGGGAACAGGTCATCGACACGACGCTCCTGCAGGGCGGCGCCTGGGGGCTCGGGACGCTGTTTGCCTTTGCCAACTTGCATGCGGTGCGACGCACGATCGTGGCGGTCGCGGTGCCGTCGCGCGTGGCGAATCTTGAGCTGACCGCGATGATCTCGGGGCAGCGGCTGTTGGCGGTCACCGTGGTGCTGGCATTGCTCGTCGGCGGCGTGCTCGCCCTTCCGCTCACCAACTGGGTCGACCTCGCGCTGCTGCGCCACGGGCTGCCCTTCGGTGAAATTGAGGGTGTGCTGGGGCGCGATCTCGGGTTTTACCGGTATTGGTTGCCAGTCGAGGAAATGCTGTACCTCTGGGCGCTGGTGAGCGTCGTCTCGATGACCGCGCTGGTGGTCGTGCTCTACGCGCTCACACGGAGCCTGCGGATGGAGGGGCGCCGTGTCGCTGCGTCCACGCACGTACGACGGCATCTCAGTGCTTTGGGCGCCGTCGTGCTGCTGCTGCTGGCCTGGAGTTACCGCCTCGATGCGTTCGACCTGCTGCAGCAGGGCAGTGGACCTGATGGCCAGTTTCTCATGGTCGATCATCGCGTCACCCTGCGTATGGACTCCGTGCTGTCGTTTGGCAGCGCCCTCGCCGCGCTCGTCGTGTTTCGCACGGGATGGCTCGGCCAGCTTCGCGCGGCGTTTCTCTCACTCACGGTGATCCTCGTGGCGGCGCTCGGGCTGCGACACGTCGCCCCCGCGCTGCTTGCCCGCACCAGCCTGCTTGGCGAGCCCGTCGCGCGCGATGCCGACTACCTCCGCGCCCGCGCCCTGTTCAGCCGACGCGCCTTCGATGTCGACGGGATTCGCGTCATACGTCGGGACAGCGAGGGCGCATCGCTGACGCGCATGCAGCGGGCCGCATTGCCGTCTCGCCTCAGTCTATGGGACCGTGCGACCCTGCCGGCCGCGCTACCGGCTTCCCGCGCCCCTGACAGCAATCCTCGCGAGGCGCGCCCCTCCGATACCCGCCTGATCGACGCGGCCCCCATTGGATGGACCGTGGTCGGCGATCGAATCACCGCGCTGGTGGTGCGGCGCCCAGTCGGCAGCGCCGAAGGCTGGCTGGTGACGGCCGTCGATGCGACGCGGCCGACGGTGCGGGACAGCCAAGTCGACTTTGCACCGACCGTCGGTGGAGATGCCGGCGAGGAGCCGCTCGTGGGGCCCGGGGTCCGCGGTACCCGACTGATCGATGCCGAGCGCGCCGGTACCGTCCCCGGCGTATCGCTGTCGTCGCTGCAGTCCCGCATCGCGCATGCATGGGCGCTCCGCGACCTCTCCCTGCTTGAGGCCGATACGACGGCCGTCGAACCGCGTCTGGTGACGCACCGTGACGTGCGGGAACGCGTGGAGCGGCTGGCGCCGATCTTCGTCCAGGGCAACGACGTGGTGCCGCTGGTGCACGAGGGGCGCCTGTACTGGACGATCCAGCTGTACAGCGCCTCCGATCGCTATCCGCTCAGTCAACGGTGGCAACTCGCGACCGGGGTGTACAGCTACTTTCGCCTCGCCGCGACGGCCGTGGTCGACGCGGCCGGTGGCCGCGTGTGGCTGGTGGCCGCCCCGCGTCCGGACGCGCCGACACGGACCTGGATGACGCGGGTACCGACGCTGTTTGCGGCCCCTGGCACGTTGCCGCCCCAGCTCGTGGCGCAACTTCCGCCGGCGGATGAAAGTGCGGTCGCGCAGATCAAGACCTTTGCGCGCTACGGCTCGGGCGTCGAGGGAGCGGTGGTCCGCCAGCTGCCGGACAGCGCGCTGGTCGGTGGCGCGCCGCCTCCGCATTGGATTGGAAACGATCGCGAGCGCTCAGTCGCCTGGAGCGTGCCGCTGCTCGGCGGCCGCGATCAGATCAGCGGGGTGATCACCGTCGGTGGTGGGATCGCCCGTCAGACATGGTGGGACTCGTCCACCGCGCCGCGGCCGATGTGGCCTGCCGTGACGGCGCGGATGCACGCCGCGCTCGATAGCGCGCGCGCCACGCTGCCCGACGGCGCGCGCCGCGAGCCGCGTCTGCGAGCGGGTCGTGTGACCACGATCATGACCATGACGGGCCCGCTGCTGCTGCAGCCTCTGCTCTGGATTCGCAGTGACGGCGTGTCCAGTGTGGCGCGACTCGTGGCGTCGGACGGCGTCCGTCTGGGTGTCGGAAGCACCATGCTCGAAGCGCTGGGACGGATGGGCGACATCCCCATGTCATCAGTGCCGGCGGCAGGATCAGTCGACTCCGGGCCGTCCTCGGATGCGGCCCGCCGCTGGTTCTCCACGATGCGCGAGGCACTGCGCCGTGGCGATTGGGCGAAGTTCGGTGCAGCGTTTGATAGTCTGGGCCGCGTATTGGAACGACCGCCGCAATGAACGCGGCCGTGTTTGGCATCGACGGTTCACGGTGCCGGGCACGTACGGGCGGGTTTCGCACGACAGGCGGGTTGCTGTCGTCGGGCACGACCACCTAGCATTGAACCGATGACATTCCTCGATTCGGAGAACG